>NZ_JACKZS010000263.1 GCF_014222285.1 Nostoc sp. UCD121 | reverse complement strand
CAACCAACTAAGGTTGTTGGTATGGTAGTTGGTTCTGACGCGCCAACTGAAAATCCGCGTGTTGAGGAGACGGCTCACGCGCCCTTGAGGGGCGCGTCGCCTCAACGTATCGAAAGCGCGTCAGAACTTGAAGAATTGCTTGTGGCAACAGACTGCACGACGCTAGCGCTTGTGGATGTTGCACCGAGTCAATCCGCTTCGTTGTTGGCTGAAAAGCAGGATTGTGGTGTTGAACCGAAAGACTGTCATAAAGGCACTGATTCCGCCGCGCCCGTTGCCCAAAATGAAAAATATTTAAATTCTGCGATCGCACATCAAAAAATAGAACCGAGTCGTCCCTCTGCTTCTTTGTTGGCTGAAAACTTGGTTTCTGGTGATGAGGATAAAGTAGATCATGAAGGCACTTGTTCTGCCGCGCCCGTGTCATTAAATCAAAGTGAGATATTTGAATGGTTGGATAGAGCAAACGTTGGAGAATGCCCCCCATTGTGGGTAATTCAATATTTGCTAGACAGCAAGTATTACGCCAGCATTCGGGCAACAATCGGCAAGTTTGAGAAGCAGTGGAATATATCTGTAGTCAATTATCAGGTGCAAAAATCAAGTGAGGCGTTGTTTACCACTGAAGACATCGCCATTAGATCCAAAGTTAGACTATTGCGAATGGAGAAACTGAAGATGGCTTCTCTGGTTGGGGAAAATCCTGGTTTTGACTTCTTGCAGGAATGCTGGAATGATGACCCTGCCTTACAGATCGTGATCAAAAAACTTTTGGCGAAGTTTCCGCAGTGGGGTATCGCTTGTGTTGATGGGGTGTTGATGAAGTGGGAGAGATAGTAGGTCTGTACAGCAGTCTATAAACTAAACTATTCATATTGTCATTTACGTATTTGCAGGACTTACGCAACTGGCACAGTGCGATGCCTGCGGCGGGCGTAGCCATCGCATTTATATAGTACATAAATACTATATAAAAGTGGCATACCCAAAGGAAATTGATGAAATTAGTAACAGTAATCGGCTGTGTTAAGTATTCATCAAATTATGAGAAAATTAGCTGAGGATGCATAAAATCAATCCTATAGGTTTATGAGATTTACTAAACTTAATTATTGCCAGTACTTGTTAAGTAGTCAGATTAATTATACTCTCACAAATTTGGCGGAGCATTTAGAGCAGATCAGTCACGATAAAATCAACCGTTATTTAAATAACGAAAAATTAACACCTCGGATTCTTTGGGATAATGTCAAAGATTTAATAGAAATAAATGATACAGCAGTTCCCGCTATTATGAGGTACATTCTCAGTCTTGAAAGGTTAGAGGAGATAGCGGGGAGGGGAGAAACTGTATTTCATAACAGCAGGAAGCGCTGTAATGCGTATTTGGTTTTTGATGACACAGTAATTGATAAACGATACGCTGTGGAAATAGAGCCAAGTAAACGCCAGTATAGTGGCAACGAGCATGGTGTAATTCAAGGAATTGGGCTAGTAAATTGTGTATATGTCAATCATGAAATCGGAAAGTTTTGGGTAGTTGACTATCGAATTTATGATCCAGATAGAGATGGTAAAACAAAGATAGACCATGTGATGGAGATGCTGCAAAACCTTGTGTATAATAAGTTTTTGCCATTTAAAGCTGTCTTGATGGACACTTGGTATGCCACAAATAAATTGATGTTATATATAGATGGGTTAGGTAAATATTATTATTGTCCTCTGAAACGTAATCGACTGGTTGATGATACGTCAGGTCAAAAAGATTATCAAAGAATTGAATTGTTATTTTGGGATGAAAAGGAGTTAGAATTAGGTAAACTAGTTAAAATAAAAAAGTTTCCTCAAGCTAAAAAAGTGAAACTATTCCGGGTAACTGTCTCCACCGACAGAACGGATTTTATCGCTACAAACGATATATCTCAAGATTCTACGGACGTTGTACAAAAAGTGTGTAAAGTTCGATGGAAGGTTGAAGAGTTTCACCGAGAATTAAAACAATTGACTGGCATTGAATCATGTCAATGCCGTAAAG
Source organism: Nostoc sp. UCD121 (assembly GCF_014222285.1). Taxonomy (GTDB): domain Bacteria; phylum Cyanobacteriota; class Cyanobacteriia; order Cyanobacteriales; family Nostocaceae; genus Nostoc. The sequence continues at coordinate 7,096 of NZ_JACKZS010000263.1, read as the reverse complement.
GACGTATTCAAAGAAATCATATTGCCTGCGCTATTTTAGTTTGGCTTAGACTCAAAGATTTAGCTTATAAAACTGGTCAAACAATCTATCAAATTAAGCATGGATTGTTATCAAATTATTTAGTTCAGCAACTAAAACGTCCGGCTGTTCCCATGTTTATCGTGTAGTTGTTTGGCGCGCGGCGCGGTTACACCGTGCCATTGCTTGTGACAGTTGCGTAAGTCCTGATTTGTAATGTCTCGTTCAAAACGTAACTTGCAATCTGGATTTTGCTACCACATTACAACCCGTTGCAATAATCGAGAATTTCGTCTCACGCGGTTGGAATGCCGTGAAGTCTTTCTTTATGCCATTAAGAAAGCACAGGAGAAATATAAGTTTAAGCTCTATGCTTTATGTATAATGTCGAACCACGTACATTACCTACTTGAACCCCAACAGCCTGAAGACCTTCCCAAAATCATGCACTGGCTCAACTGGTATACGGCTATGTGCTTCAACCGAATGTTGAACCGCACAGGTCATTTTTGGGAGAAGCGATATCACAGCACAGGTTTTGCTAATACTGACCAGCGACGGGCTTTGAATACGCTCCGATACATTCATGCGAACCCCAAAGCGGCCGGGATGCAGCAGGGTTATTTCTACGACTTTAGCAACTATGGCACTCATGACCGTTTGAGCAATGATGGCATTACGCAATGGCATCCGGCGTTTTTACGGCTGGGTCGAACTTTGGAAGAGTGTGCGGCTAAATATCGCAGGTTTTGCCAAAAATATCGACCACAAGCTAAACCAGAAAAACGAAATCACTGGGGTAGCAACTTTTTACCATCAGTAATGAAGGGTGGGAAAGCAAAAAAGCCATCACCAGGGCAGATGAGTTTACCTTGGGACAAGCAGCGAGTAACCGAGAATACGGAGGTGCATGAGGTAGCAGCAAAATTTATTCAGGCGAATTGCTATCAGCCGCCAGTGCCAGGTATCGGATTATGCTATCAGCCGCCAGTGCCAGGTATCGGATTTATGAAATGCTGATTATTACGTGGAAAATAAGGCAGAAATAAATGGTTACAAACTTTTGAAAGCCTTATATGTTACACTTCTGTCGCAACGCGAGAAAAGAAATTTTGTCCCACCCGCTAAAACCCCGTCAAGGCGAGGTAGCCCTCCCCTACCATACGCTGAGTTTTCTTTTATACGCTTGATATAATCGTAGTAGCTCACAAAACTACCTCTTGAGCGGCTCTTAGTGTCCTCTATTTTGTCATCATACCATCCTACTGCCTTGGCAAACCGCAAATAATTTTCATTGTCCAAGTCATTCCAGTCTTCTGGTTTTACACCCAGCCTATTCTTAGTGCTGATCCATATCTCCTTCTGTACACTAAAACCAAAACGGTTGTCAGAATTGCTGACCCAAAGCTGGTCTATTTTTCGCAGGTCGTCACAAGAGAAACCATTAATTTGTTCATAATCCAAATATCTTTCTGTTTCTCTTTTAGCAATATTAAGCATGAGTTTATCTGTTTCTCTGTCAGCAGACTCCCAATTTTTAGCCTTCAAAAAATATTCAAGTTGAGCATATAAATGTTTTATTAATGATGCTTCAACTTCTTTATATTGAGGGTTTAGCTTAATTAAACTTCGATGAATTGATTCAATATTTTCGCCTGTAAGCAACTGATTATTTTTAGTAAAATCAGTTTCATTAGGATAAGCTTTTAGGATATTAAATGCTTGACTATATGATGCTATGGCTTCCTGAGTTTTTTTATTATCGGCTAGTAAATCACCTTGGCTTTTTTGAACTAATACCTGAACTTGTAAGCCTTCACTAAATTCTAAAACTTTCTTGTCAGCTTTGGATAAATATGATTGACTTTTTTGAATCTCACCTTTAGCATTACTCCAGTCTTTCAGTTTTTGGTATGCTTGTGATTTAGCAGACAGTAATAACGCTTGTTTAAGTTCATGTTTATCAATATTAAAGGATAATGCTGCTAGTCTTAAGGCTTCATCTGAGTCTGATGAACTTTGGTTTCGCAATTGCCCAGCTAGGGCTACAAGTTGACGAACGTTATCAATTTCCGCTTTAGTATTTTCATTTTTGGCGCTTGTTTGTTGAAGTTCACTTTCTTTAGCTGTAAGCTTTGCTAGGATTTTTGATTCTTGTTCCTTGGCCTGATTTAATTTACTATTCGTTTTAGATAGCTCTGTACCTCTAGCCTTTAAATCATTCTGTGCTGTGATTAAATTCTGTCTTGCTTTTGCCGCATCTTGCTCAAATTTTGATGCTTCCTTTTGAGAAGTTTGTGCTTTATTTTGGGCTAGTTTAGCAACTTTATCTGCTTCTTTTACTTTTCCTTGCGCTAATCTCTCGTTTTCTTTAGCAAGTTGTTCTTGTTTCTTTGCTTGTGCAGCACTATCTTGGGCTTTTCGTTCACTTTCTTGGGTTTTTTGAAGTTTATTGTTAGCTTCATTGACTTGTGTATTAGCAGACTTAACTTTTTTATTAGCTACCTGAACTTGAGAATTTGCTACGTCAACCTGCTGTCTGGAAAATATTCCTAAACCCACTGCTCCCAGAACTGCAACAACCAAAACAACAGCCCCAACACTAATTCGCTGTTGAGCTTTCTTATTTGCCTCACTGAGCAATTGATTTCTGGCTTCAGCTGCCTCCCTGTCTTTTATTTCTCTTTGTAGCTGTGCTTCTTTGTCTGCTATTGCATTTTTTTCTTGAATTTCCTTCCCTTCACTAGCAGCTAAAAACTGCTGATCTTGATAGGTCAGATTTTTATTAGAACTCCATTGTTTAGCATCCTCTAAAGCCTGACCCCGCAACAGCCGTGATTCATCCTTGCTTTCAGAAGCAACCCAAGCCCGAAAGTTTTCTGCATAAGGACGTAATTTGCCTAACTGGGCATCAATCCACTGCTCGTTAAAAACTTGTTCGTAGATGGGATTGTAAACGGTTAAGTGGTCATCTCGTTTGACCACTAACCCAGATAGTTGCAAGTCCCTTTCTTCGGAAGTATTCTGAAACTTGAATTTTCCAGCTTGGCGAATTTGCCGATACAACTCTAGTAAGTATGCAGCCTTTTGTTCGTTACTCAACAGGCGATTTCTAATTGTCTTCAAATGCTCCTGTTCGTCCTGAGATTCCCAGTTGTTAATCAAGCAATTTTGCGCCAACTCGTCAATAGACTCAGCTTCCTTGCCCGCCGAGATGAACTCTGTGTTATCTACACCCAACTGACATAACCTTTGAGTGAGAAAAGGCTGCCCTCCTGTCCATTTGAGGATTGCTGCTAAGACTGCCTGGGGATTGTCGGCTTTTGTTTCCAACCCCTGAAGTAAAGGTTGGGCTTCCTCGAATCCAAAGCCCAAGAGGTCTATAGCCTGACCGATATTGAAAGGAGTCCGTTTCTTGTCCCCAATCAACTCGGCAGGAGCCGCCACGCCCAAAAGGGCAAAGGTCAGCCGCTTGTAGTCTGGATTTTCTGCTCTTTTGTTATAACAGGAGCGAATCAGGGCAAAAAAGTCGTCGGTAAAGGGCAGATTGAGGGTGCTGTCAATTTCATCGATAAAGATGACAATACGCTGATCAATTCCCGCCAACAGTACTGTTTCGATAAACTCTTCTAACCGCTCAACTGGTGAGAGAAAATCTTTGTCCTTGAGCCAAGTACGGGTATTATCAAGTAAACGGAAATGACGATTGAGTTGGTTGATGATGCCATTGTACCAGCGTTCTGACTGCTCAACTTGACTGTCTTTCGCCGAAAAATCTAAGACTATCCCCTCCCAGCCCTCTGACTTCAGCCGAGCCAGAGTCCGCACCATCAAGCTAGATTTTCCCATTTGGCGGGAGTTGAGGACGTAGCAGAATTCTTGCGCTTGTAGAGCTTGGTAGAATTGGCGATCTGCTGCCCGTGTGACATAAGAGGGAACGTCTTGACCCAAGGCTCCCCCCACTTGATAGCGATAGCTGCCGTTGTTGACTGACTCCTTCACTCCCTTATCCTCAAGCGCGATTGGAAATAAGGACGGTATAAGCACTCATGGCGAAGAACTACTTCATTGCCCTGTAAAGTAACTAACCCCATACCATTTAATTTAAAAGCTGACATTGAGGGTAAACATACGGGTTCTTTTGTTGCCACCACTTGTTGAAAGGCTGCTGCTAACTCTGGGTTTTGCTGTAAATTCCACAAATGCCGCCGCAGGTGTTCGCCATAAATACCCGCATCAGTCGAGACTGTGGCTAGAAGTTGAGTTAACGTCAAATCACCTTGAGCCACATGATACAGGGCAAGACGTGCTAGATAGGGGTGTCCCCCCACCATCTTCATCAGTTGTCTAGTTTCCTCCGTTTCCCAATTTAGTCCATGCCGTGCTACTAAATCTAACATTTGCTTCTGGTTGAACTCTGGCAACTCTACTGCCAGCCCCACATTAAAGGGCGAGGAATTGGTATCCATCACCACGTAAGATTCTGTGGAATGTGCGATCGCCATCCGCAATTTCGCCCAAGTTTCATTCACTTTCGCCTTTTCATTCCAGGAACGCAACAGAGCTAAAAATTCCTTGGCCACTGTATTGTATGGAAAGAGCCGATCTAGTTCGTCCAATCCCAAAAATAAGGGAACTGTCAAAGGAGTTAATATATACTGCTCAAAATAATCATTGCAGTTTTCCTTGGGGCCGAATAATTCCTCATCCCAAAATTCGGACACTGTTCGGGGAGATAAACCTAGCTTGCGACTGATTAACGCACAAAACCGCTTCAACAGAACCGTTAAATCTTCAAAAATTGACTCATCAGTTTCTAAGAAGTCTAAGGTAGCTGTGCGATAGCCTAGCTCTGTCGCATGGTGGCAAATCCGGGCTAAAAGGGAAGTTTTTCCCATCTGTCGCGGGGCTTTAATCCGAATCAGTCCGGCGTTTTTTTCAATCTGCTCATAGCAACGCGATTCCCAAGGCTCTCGCTGGACGTAAAACCGAGAAGCTAGTTGTATCGTCCCGCCTGGAAGTTCTAGTTCTGCTACGGGCAACGGTGGGCGATCTCGGTTGCCTACAATTGGGGTAGGAGTAATTTCTTCAGCTAGGGGTTTAGGTGCTGACCCTGTTGATAGGAGTGAGAGGATTTCCGATAAGATAACTGGCGTGTCTGCCTCAGATTTCCATTGCCGTTGCTGAATGGTTTGCAAAAAACTTCGCAGTTCGTAATTGAGTGGGTCATCAAAAGGTAAATTGACTCTAACTGGCAAAATGACAGGCTTGCCCAGCTTATTGTGCAATTCCCTTGCTGTCCTGAGTTCTCCTGCCACCATATCACTGCTTGCCGATTGCTCTGACAGCAGCAGTAGGAAATAATCACAGCGTTTCAATTCCTCATCAATGCGCTCTACCCAATTTTGTCCCCAGCTAATACTTGCCCCTGCCATAAAAGCTTCATGTCCAGCCGCTACCAGTTGGTTGTAAAGTTCTTGTGCTAGCCCGGCATCTGGCTCTTGAGAGCGATAGCTGATGAAAACTCGCTGGCTAGTCATTGGCTTTGTCGAGACATTCTGAACAAAATCAGTATTCATCAATTTGGGCGGCTACTGCTCAAAAGCATGATTTTTGCATCTACATCTTGAGTATGTGCTTTTACGGAAAAGAGCGCAATCTTTTTATTATCAGAGGTAGACAGTAAATTGTGTATGCTGCACCAAGTCAACCTGCTTCGTTGTTAGCTGAAAACCAGGATTGTGATGTTGAGCCGAGAGACTGTCATGAAGGTACTGGTTCCGCCGCGCCGCCTGCCCAAATTGAAAAATCTTTAAATTCTGCGGTCGCTAATCAAACTCAGGGGCAGGTAGAACAAAGTAATCCCACTTCATTGTTAGTTGAAAATTCAGTTTCGGGTGTAGAAGTCAAAGCCGTTGATGAGGGTGAAGGTTCCGCCTTGTCTGTCATCAACACTGAAAAATGGTCACATGAGGCGATTGTAGCAAGGTCAAATGCGCGACCAGAGCGTATGCAGAAACTGAAAACTGCGGCGAATTCGGGGCAGAATCCGGGGTTTGATTTCTTGCTCTCGTGTTGGAATGATGATCCGGCGTTGCAGATTGTGATCAAGAAATTGTTGGCGAAGTTTCCGCAATGGGGGATTGCGATTGTGGATGGGGTGCTAGGGTGTTAGCTAAGTTCTTGGAGCAGAGAATTATGTGGGTTGAGGAGAAATTGTTTAGTTGAAATAGATAAGTAATAGACTAAGCCGTATTGTTACTGAGGTTCTTATGTTTCTACTAAGGCAGACTTGGCATAAGTGTACTTTACTAGATGCGGAGTAAGAATAAATGATTTCTGAGGTACTGAAGCCGAATATACAGGACTTGCAGAAAGATGTTATTGATCTCCTAGAGCAAGTCAGTTCACTGATGAATCACGCTAGTACAGCACTTGTTTCTGATAGTGCTGGCAAAAAATACGCAGAATTTGAGCAACAAGTCAATCAGGAAATAGATAAGGTCAGAAATCTTGAGTTGAGAATGGCAATTGTTGCACCAATGAAAGCTGGCAAATCTACTATTACTAACGCCATCATCGGGCAAGAGATTTTGCCAAGTCGTAACGCTGCGATGACGACGCTTCCGACTGAGATTATTTTTGATAGTAACTTAACTCAGCCAGTTTTATATCTAAATCCCCAAATTTTGACAGTTTTTCAAGAAACACTATTAGCCTTACGCCAGAGAATTGATCAGATGGGGATTGAACAAGCGCAAGAAAAACTTGCTCAGTATCCTCATTTAGCAAAAATTCCAAAGCAAATTCAGCAAGCAGTCGGACTGACAATTCCCGGCAAAAGTGAAGGAAGGGAGAAGATTATTCATACCTTAACTAGTTTGAATGATATTGTCAGAGTGTGCAGTCTTTTAGAGCCACAAGCAGATCCGTTGCAATACTTAATGGATGTTCCCAGAATACACACTCAATTTTGGCGTTCATCTCAAACTAATCAGCAATCAAAAAATTTAGGTAAATTAGTAATTGTTGATACTCCTGGGCCAAACGAGGCAGGAGAAAATTTGCGTCTCCAGGG
>NZ_JACKZS010000262.1 GCF_014222285.1 Nostoc sp. UCD121 | reverse complement strand
AACTTTGTGCATGACGTTGTAGATTTTGAGGCGATACGCGATCGCATTTTATTTGAATTGAAGTTGGGACGGCAAGCCTCAGCTTACAAAGCAGCACAGAAAGCACTTAATCGATTTATTCAAGAAATAAAACATCTGATTGACAGTTTCTGATTGGTGCCAAAACTGCTGCAAGAAGTCACGATTTCTCCAAATTGATTGGTTTTTATCACTTTTTAATGTTAAGCAATATTTCGCCAACAGTGTCTTCGCTATATTTACCCCTATTAGCAGCAACTTCAACAAAACGCCTCCGAGTTTATCGAACCTTAGAGCCTGTCAAGAAACAACTTTTACATGTTGAAGTATAGATGTTATGCTCAAACTATGAAAAAAGCTAACAGGAACGAGTAGGTAAATACTAGGGCTTGCTAGTGTGACAAAACAAGAAATAGATATAAATACGGGTAGACATGGCAACCTTAGAACTGAGCGATGAACAATTAAGTGTGATTTCAAAGGCTTGTGAACTTCTATCCCGGATCTACATGGGACAACTTGAAGAAGTGGCTTGGCTTTTTAGTTCATTGCCAGAGGCTCGATATCAAGAATTGACCGAAACTTTAAAAGCACTAAACAGCGTAATTACCTTGATGCCAAAACAAGCACATTTTGGAATCAGAGATGAGCGTGTCCCAGAAGAGGCTCGTTGTGCTTACGACATTCATCAAGTGATTCGGTATCACTTGGCATGGAAACAGCAGCCTAATGGAGGATTTGGGATTAATTTCGATAAGCCTTTGCCGTATGGAAGGATATCTCTACCGACAATTAATGAATGAATCTTATCTAAGTACAGGCATATTTGCGGTGAAGTTCCGATTCGGTAATGAGTAAAATGATGAATGATTTGGATGAGGAGTTAGCTGTGAAACTACAACTGGTTCTTCCCCATCTCAATGAGCGACAAAAACGGTTATTATTAGCTGCTGAAGCTCATAGCTTAGGATATGGCGGAATCTCACGAGTTGCTCGTGCTAGCGGTGTTTCACGCCCTACGATTCATCGAGGACTCGCTGAGTTAGAAACACAAATCCCACAATTTGAAGCTCGAATTCGTATCCTTGGTGGTGGTCGTAAACGCATTGAAGAAACCTATCCAGATATTTTGTCAGCATTAAACCATCTAATTGACCCCGATACTCGTGGAGATCCGGAATCTCCTTTGAGATGGACTTGTAAAAGTACTCGTCAGTTAGCAACTGCTTTGAAGCAACAAGGTTACCCAGTCAGTCATCAAGTTGTGTCTCAGTTGCTTCACGCCCAACACTACAGCCTCCAAGCAAATGTCAAAACCCGTGAAGGCAACCAGCATCCAGACAGAGATGCTCAGTTTCAGTATGTTAATGAGCAGACTAAAACCTTCTTAGCACAGCAATTACCTGTCGTTTCAATGGATGCCAAAAAGAAGGAATTAGTCGGAAATTTTAAAAATCCAGGTCAAGAATGGCAGCCCCAAAAGCAACCCATTGAAGTGAATGTTCATGATTTTCCTGACCCAGAGTTAGGTAAAGCTATCCCCTATGGAATCTATGATATTGGACAAAATAATGCCTGGGTATCAGTTGGACAAGATCATGATACTGCTAGTTTTGCTGTTACTACCTTACGACGTTGGTGGGAAACTATCGGTAGTGTAACTTATGCTAATGCTAAACAGTTGCTTATCAATGCTGATTGTGGTGGCAGCAATGGCTATCGTGTTCGATTATGGAAACTCGAACTGCAAAAATTTGCTACCCTTACAGGGTTAGATATCACTGTCTGTCATTTGCCTCCTGGAACTAGCAAGTGGAATAAGATTGAGCATCGGTTATTTTCACATATCAGCATGAATTGGCGAGGCTGTCCGTTAACGAGTCACGAGGTCATTGTTCAGTTAATTAGTGCGACCAAAACAAAAACTGGATTAAATGTACAAGCACAACTAGATACAGGGCTGTATCCGACAAAAGTGAAAGTCTCAGATGAAGAACTAGCAACTGTGCAAATTACGCCACATGAATTTCATGGCGAATGGAATTACACTATCTCACCAAACCTCAATATTCTCTGAGACTTGTAAAAGTTGTTTCTTGACAAGCTCTAAGAGATAATTGAACTAAGCTAATCGGCATTTAAGCTGCATAATGTAAATGTAGAGCCGATGAACCTAAATATGCTACCACCAATCGAAAACTTTTTAACTTCGTGTTGAATATTTATTATATTAAATATATAGTATTGATGAGAAAAGGGTCATTTCAATATATTGAAAATTTTAATCCAAAATGGTAAATAGTAATATTGAGGAGCAATCCGTATTGGTGTACAAAAAAATATATTGCTAAAGTTAAAAAATATGGACGATTGATCAGGAGACATAGTAGTTTTTATGCCGATTTATATAGTCAAACCTAAGTAAGTTTCATGGATAATTGTTGGTGTAGTGTTCAAAATTAATGAAATTAAATTGTAATAACATTGAATATTATTTACGAGGTTTGAGGGCTATAGAGCTTATTATGTCTAAGTTTTAGCTTTCATGTCCTCTCCCTCTCTCAGCATTTACATATAATATTTTTAACTTAAGAAATACGATCACCTCGACAGATAGTTGCACTCAAACGGGGTATAATACCATCATCATGAACAGCGATGGCATCAGCTCTTTTTCCGACCTCCAAACTACCACGATCGCAAAATAGATTAATGGCTTTGGCTGGATTACTGGTAAATAATTGCATAGCTTGGTAAATAGGCTTGCCAGTCTTATGGGCAATTATCCAGATGGATTGCAATAAGCTTTGAGGAACATAATCAGAAGAGATCACATCAACTAAATCGTGCAAAACAAGTTCCATAGCTGAAACGTTACCAGAGTGAGAACCACCTAACACTAAATTAGGCGCACCCATCAAAACTTGTAATCCTAAGTTATGCGCTGCTTTGGCAGCTACTAATGTAGTTGGGAACTCAGCTAGCACTACTCCATCTTGAACCGCTTCTTGGACGTGTTCCACGGTAGCATCATCGTGACTTGCTAAGGAAATACCTTTGGCTTTGGTAAGTTCTACTAAAGCCATACGATTTTTTTGTGCATATAGTTGTTGCTGTTGCTGACGAATGATGATGAACTCGTCAATTTTGTCAGGAGTAACACCGTGCTTTCCCATGTAATACTCTTTAAACTTGTCCAACCGGGTAAACTGCCGTTGACCTGGAGTATGATCCATCAGCGAAATCATTGATAAAAGAGGATGATCTGAGTATTGTGCTGTAATCTCATAAACCTTTTCAAAAGCCAGTTCACAGCGTAGATGAATGCGATGTTCCACACAGAAGCGTCCGGCGACTTGTGCTTGGGAAATGACATCAATCATTGGCGCATAGTTAGTTAAGCGAGGAGAGCCAGCCGCCACATCACCAATTGCGATCGCATCACATACTGTTGTTACTCCTGCACTGGCTAAATCTCGGTCATGATAAACTGCTGCGGCTTCTAAAGGCCAACGAATACCGGGACGGGGAGACATACAGCGTTCGAGATTATCGGTGTGTAACTCAATCAATCCTGGTAATAGATAATCTCCCTGACCATCTTGACCATGACTCACAATCCCTGGTTGAATCTCAGCAATCAATCCATTTCGCACTACTAAAGTACCTAGCAGTTCTTGATCTGGTAGTTGCAGACGATAGTTAGTGTAAATCTGTTCATTCATGGTTCAATTATCCTTACCAAAAATTAATTCGCGGTTACAAAGTTGCGATCGCACTTCTTCATCGTGAAAAATGCCAATTAAGCCACAGCTTTTAGCTTTTTTCTCTTGCAACAGTTCAATGACTACTTGGCGATTGGTAGCGTCTAGGGCTGAAGTTGGTTCATCCAGTAGTAAAATAGGATAATCAACTGCTAAAGCACGAGTAATATTTACCCGTTGCTTTTCGCCTCCAGAAAAGGTAGTAGGGGAAAGATGCCACAGTCGTTCTGAGAGATTGAGGCGACAAAATAAGTCTTTAACTTTGTTATATGCGACATCTATATCTACCCCTAATTCTAATAGTGGTTCTGCGGCAACTTCTAAGGCTGGTACTCTGGGAATTACTCTTAAAAACTGACTGACATATCCAATGGTTTTCTGCCGGACTGCTAAAATCTCATGGGGAGCGAGTTGACATAAATCAACCCAATCTTCCTGATGTTTTATCCAGACTGAACCACTATCAACGCGATAGTTAGCATATAAACAGCGCATAAATGTAGATTTACCACTGCCAGATGCTCCAGAAAGGGCGACACATTCCCCAGCATTAACGCTCAAAGAAACACCTTCTAGCACCGATAGATTAATGCCTCCTTGCTGATGCAGAGTAAAACTTTTTCGCAAATTCTCAACTTGTAAAAGTGCTTTGCCAGAAGAGCTTACTGGACGATGATTAACAGTTAATGATTGCATGGTTAAGAAAATAGATGACTGTTGAACGCCAGTTGCTTCAACGCGGTGGTATTTCTTTCAAGTCGGCAAAGCCGCCCAACAGAGTGCCTTGGAAATCCGCGCAACACCCTGATATTTGTTGACTGTTGACTGTTAACCGTCAACAATCAACAAATATCAGGGTGTTAAAGCAGCACTGACTAAGAGTTGGGTGTATGGATGTTGTGGATCATCAAGTACTTGGTCAGTTAAACCTGATTCCACTACCTGTCCTTGTTGCATAACTAATAATCTGTGTGCTAAAAGCCTGACTACGCCGATATCGTGAGTAACTATAATCACGCTAAGGTGAAAATTGCGGACAAGCGATCGTAACAAATCTAATAATCGCGCTTGCACCGACACATCCAACCCTCCCGTCGGTTCGTCCATCAATATCAACCGAGGGCGTGTCACCAATACACGGGCAAGTTGTAATCTTTGTTGCATCCCCCCAGAAAAGCGAACTGGCAGATCATCTATCCTTGTGGGGTCAATTTCTACTTGTTGTAGCCAGTGCCTAGCCTCATCCCGAATATTGCCATAGTGCCGTACCCCAATATCTAGTAGGCGTTCGCCGATATTTGCTCCAGCACTGACCTTCATTCGCAGACCATCACGGGGATTTTGCTGCACAAAGCCCCACTCAGTTCGCATTAATAACCGCCGTTTAGCTTCCGCAAGTTGAAAAATTTCTAAGTCTTCACCGCTATGGCTAGTATAAGTAACATTACCTTTGTCAACAGCAATGTGATTGGCAACTGCACTCAGCAAAGTAGACTTACCTGAACCTGATTCTCCGACAATACCGAGAACTTGCCCAGGAAAGAGATTAAAAGAAATGCGATCGCAGGCTTTAATTGCACCGTAAGATTTACTTATTTGGTGAACCTGTAAAAGAGGTTTCATCGGTTTTAAATTTTTACTTTTGAATTGTTACAGTAGTCTGTATCTGAACAGATCCACATTCGCCCACCTTGGTCGTCAATCACTACCTCATCTAAATAGCTTTCTGTAGAACCGCATAATTCACAGGCTTTATCCCATTTTTCTACAGTAAAGGGATGGTCTTCAAAGTCGAGGCTTTTGACTTTGGTGTAAGGTGGAATTGCATATATGCGTTTTTCTCTCCCTGCACCAAATAATTGCAATGCCGGACTCATCTGCATTTTGGGATTATCAAAACGTGGGATCGGGCTAGGACTCATCAAATAGCGGTTATGCACCATTACCGGATAGTCGTATGATGTAGCAATATGTCCATGTGTAGTAATGTCTTCGTAAAGCTTGACATACATAGCTCCGTATTCTTCTAGAGCGTGCATTTTGCCTGTCTCTACAGATGAAGGTTCTAGCCAGCGTAAAGGTTCGGGTATTGGTACTTGGTAAACTAAAGTCTGTCCGTCCCGTAGTGGTGTTTCGGGTATGCGGTGGCGAGTCTGAATTAAAGTTGCTTCTTGTGTGCGTTCTGTTGTCTTTACACCACAAACTTTTTGAAAAAAGCGACGAATATTAACAGCATTAGTGGTGTCGTCTGCTCCTTGGTCAATGACTTTCAAGACATCAGTTTGACCAATCACAGCAGCTGTTACCTGAATTCCACCAGTACCCCAGCCGTAAGACATGGGCATTTCTCTGGAAGAAAAGGGAATTTGATGTCCTGGAATCGCTACGGCTTTCAGCAAGGCGCGACGAATGGAACGTTTTGTTTGCTCGTCTAAATAAGCAAAGTTAAAGCCTGTTTCTGGGGAACTTGGGGCCCCCTCTGGGGATAAGGGGTAATGGCAATTGGGAGAAATATTCATTTTATTGGCGAGATCAAAGAGGCGGTTATAAATTGGGTGAAATGGTTTAAATCAGGTGTTGGCAGATTTGTAATTTTGGCTTTGTCGTCATAAATCCTTAACTGCACAGCATCTTGAGCATAGGGTTGCTGAATAAATTTCTCTGCCTGTTCTGGGGAAAATATGCCTCCTTGCAGTTCTAAGCTGCGTTTAGATGCGGCTGAGAGACTTTCCCAATATTCAGGAACAACTGAGCAAAGATAGCGTTTGGCGACGACATGAAGCCTAATTGGTTGTGTAACTGCTGGACTGAAAATCTGACGTAGTAAGGGAATGGCTTGATGTTCATGTTGATCGTCTATGCCTTTGCTGGCTGGATTATCTCCCAAGTCATGGATTAAATGCCCTAAATCATGGAGTAGGCAAGCAGTAATCAATTCATGGTTTTGACCTGATATTTCAGCGAGGGTAGCGCATTGCAAAGCGTGTTCTAGCTGGCTGACGGCTTCCGCACCATAGGATTGAGAACCCTTCTCGGTGAACAGGTCAATAATGCTTTCGATAGTAGGTTTCATAATAGGTAACTGATGACTGTTGACTGGATATTTATTGAATTTGATATCGAGCAACTTCTTTTCCTGCTACATATACAGAGCGAATCGCAGTAATTGCAGAGAATAAAGAATTATCAGGAGATATCAACAGGAAATCAGCATCTAAACCAGAAGCGATTTTACCTTTTTGATCGCTAATTCCCGCCGCCTCTGCTGGTTGGCTGGAAACTAATGACCATGCTTGTTCAAAAGACATCAAGCCTAATTCTTGAAGCTTGAAGGGTGCATAGAACAAGGAAGGATAATGATAGTCTGAGCAAAGACAATCGATAACGTTATTTTTTACCGCCTCAGTGACACTCATTAAACCTAAGTGAGAACCACCGCGCACTAAGTTAGGCGCACCCATGAGGACGGCTATACCATATTCACGAGATTTAGCAGCTAAGTCCACAGTAGCGGGAAATTCTGCGATCGCTACTCGGCGTTGTTGACTTAGTATTACTTTCTCTGGGCTATCATCATCGTGAGAAGCGAGAGGAATACCGTAGGTATGAGCTAAATCCACCAGTTGTTTTATTTGCACGTCTCCTTCATGTCGTCGTTCTGTTACTTGGTTGACTAATTCTTCGATTTCTTCTAATGACATCGATGATCTTTGCCTCACACTGTTGAGATATCGGCTCAATCTCTTTTGATTTCCAGGGGGTGGTAGGTGATCGTTGATAGACAAAATATGCACACGACCGGATACCATCCAATCACACAATTCTTGATGTCCGGCGATATTTGCCTCTTCATGCCTGATATGAATGCGATGATTGCAATTTAAAACTTGTTTTCCTGTCCCTAAGATGAAGTCAATTAAAGCACGAGCAGAATCTCGGCTGCGTAAACCTGGTTCGTAAGAGTCGGTAATTGAGCAGTAAAAGGTTGTAATACCCGATGCCAAGAGGTTGCGGTCATTATCTGCGATCGCTATTGGTAGAGGAAAGTTAACTCCAGGGCGAGGGCAAATCATCCTTTCAAAAGCATCGCCGTGTAAGTCAATAATTCCTGGCAACATCTGGAGTCCTTGAGCATTTACCAGATGAAATCCATTAGGACTACTGGCCTGATCAATGCTGGTAAATTGCCCATCTTCAATTAAAACTGTGGCATCTTCCAGCCAACCATCGGGAGTTAGTGCATTTACTCCTTGGATAGCAATTTTTGTGTTGGTTGGTTTTGATAATATTTGAATATTTTTAGGTGTTGTCACTGACTTACCTCAGTAAAAAATTTTATGCCTTTATATGGAGCTTTTTGAGTAGCGGCAATTCTGGAAGATAAATCACCTATATGCAGTTCCAGTTTGTGGTGATCGGGGTCGAGAATATATATAGATTCGCCTTCACTTGTATTTTGTTTCCACTGTTTGACTCCTAAAAATTTGAGACGATCGCTATATTCTAGAAACCTTTCTTCAGAGATACTAAAAGCAATATGAGTGTACTCATCCATAGGATTTGTGCGTGTGTTGGAATCTAAAGATAGACACAACCACAAGTCACCTGCCAGTAGATAAGCGCCTGTTTGCCACTTAGCGATCGCTTGACAACCTAGAATTTCGGTATAAAGATTAAAAGATTTTTCCAAGTCACAGACAGACAAAGTAATATGGTTAATTCCTGTAATCATTTCGCTTCTTCCAAAACCAAATCACTATTTTCTAAAGGCTCAGATTCTTCCGCAGTACCCGTTAATGACGATTGATTATTTAGCTGCTGCTCTCGGATTTTCCGCACCAGATTTAACTCAGCTTGAAAGTCAATGTAGTGTGGAAGTTTAAGGTGTTGGACAAAACCTTGTGCTTCAACGTTATCGGAATGGGAAAGTACAAACTCGACATTTTGGGCTGGGCCTTGAATTGTTTCTCCTAATTCCTCTGCTCGCATCGCCCTATCTACCAGCGCCATCGACATAGCTTTACGTTCGTTGTAACCAAAGGTGAGTCCATAGCCACGGGTAAACTGAGCAGGTAATTCTTTAGTACCTTTAAACTGATTTACCATTTGCACCTCGGTGACAGTAATATCTGCGATCGCTATTTCAAATCCCAATTCTTCTGGGCAAATTACCACCTCTACTTCCCCCATACGAATCTCTCCGGCAAAAGGATGGTTTCTGCCATAGCCTCGCTGTGTAGAATATGCCAAAGATAGCAAAAACCCCTCGTCTGCACGTGCCAGATTTTGTAGTCTCGCATCCCGCCCAGCAGGAAAGGTCAATGGTTGACGAGTTAGGTCAAAAGGTTGAGGGAATTGGGAATTGGGAAT
>NZ_JACKZS010000261.1 GCF_014222285.1 Nostoc sp. UCD121 | reverse complement strand
GCCTTGCACTTTTGTTCGATTTA
The DNA here is from genome assembly GCF_014222285.1 of Nostoc sp. UCD121. Classification (GTDB taxonomy): domain Bacteria; phylum Cyanobacteriota; class Cyanobacteriia; order Cyanobacteriales; family Nostocaceae; genus Nostoc. Next base: position 9,232 of record NZ_JACKZS010000261.1, on the reverse strand, counting down.
TAGACTTCAATCACTATTTATACAAGGGTTTCAGTCTTAACCAGCAAGCCCTACATAATAAAACAAAGAAAAGACGCGATAAATCGCCGTCTCTACAAAGGGCTAATTATTGTAGAGACGGCGATTCATCGCGTCTCTCTTGCCTTTTATCGATTTATTGATTGGGTTATGATTTTACCAAAAGCCTTAGAGGATGTTTGAAAAGTCCTCTTCTCGGTAGTGAAAAGTTCTAGATCCCCCTAAATCCCCCTTAAAAAGGGGGACTTTGATTCGATTCCGGTTCCCCCCTTTTTTAAGGGGGGTTAGGGGGGATAAATAAGTACTTAAAATCACAGCTAACTACTTTTCAAACATCCTCTTAGAGGATGTCTGAAAAATCTTCTTCTCGGTAGTGAAAAGTTATAGATCCCCCTAAATCCCCCTTAAAAAGGGGGACTTTGATTCGATTCCGGTTCCCCCCTTTTTTAAGGGGGTTAGGGGGATTCAATAAGTACTTAAAATCACAGCCAACCACTTTTCAAACATCTTCTAAGCAATTTGAGCAGGAGCGGACTATGAGCTACATTACCACAGGCGAGCGCATTGGTTACGAGCGGGGAAAACAAGAACAAGGACAAACCCTCGTGTTACGGCAACTACAAAAACGGGTGGGAGAGTTACGACAAGAGGTTCAAGGGCGCATTCAAACTCTTTCTTTAGAACAATTAGAAGCACTTGGCGAGGCTTTATTGGCTTTTACAGCCATTGAGGATTTATTTAACTGGTTGGAAGCAAATCAAGCAGTGCATTAAACGTAGGTTGGGTGGAGCGGAGCGCAACCCAACAAATATCAGGATGTTGGTTACGCAAAGCCTCCACCCAACCTACAATTTTTTGTAACTTTCTAATTTCGGTGTTTTATGTAATATAAGAAAGACGCGATTTATCGCGTCTATTGCTTCAATTACGAACTACGAATTACGAATTAGAAAATAATCCTAATGAACAAATAATCTGAGGCTCTCGTTTCTCCAGTTCTTCTGTCACAATACACAAACGGTCATCCATGCGTAACGACACAACTAAATTAGCCAACACCTGATTATTAATACCACTTTTCAGTTGACGATTCAGAGTATCAATAGCTGACTGTCGCAAAGGATAACGGTAAATTTCATCAATTGCTTTTAAAAGTTCTTCGCTAACAAATAGTGTTCCTTTCATTTCTTGAACATAACTTTTCAGCCGTTCATAAGTGCGGAACCTTGCACCTGATGGCCGTCCTAATTGACCGCCTGCATTTTTCTCTTCTTCAGCAATCAATTCAGCACCCTTGTTTACTAACTTGTGATGCTGTTTATCTCTGGGTATCGCTGGGGTAGATTCTTCACACGCCGCTACTCGCAAAACCGCTAATTGTGATTGAGTAACGCTATTTCCATCGCGGTCAACATAAATTAAAGAATCATTCCCTTCTGTGGTTTTCATATAAAGCAATACTCCCTCTGGTTGTACAGGTTGCGGAGTATGGGCGCGAGTAGAATAAACTACATTTTCCATTTCTTCAATCGTCTTTTTCAAACCCGGATTATCATCTGTGGCTTTTTTCCAAATTTGAAATGCTTCTGATGTCAAATCAACTTCTGTATCTTCTTCGCCATCTAAAACTCCAGATTTTTCATTGTAGAGGTCGAGAATTACTCGTGCATCATCATCTTCAAAAAAAGCTTCATCAGTTCCCACCACTTCCGCATTTTCTTGCAGTCGTTTACGGAGTCGTCCCCGCAAATTAATAATGCGTTCTACTCCCTCGGCTGGTAAAAAAGAATAACAGAGAATTTTATCAGCATTTTGGCCAATGCGGTCTACTCTTCCCGCGCGTTGAATTAAACGAATAATCGCCCAAGGTAAATCCCAATTGACGATAATTGCACAGTCTTGCAAATTATGACCTTCACTTAAAACATCGGTGGCGATTAAAATCCGCAACTCATCTGATGATGAAATTTGTTCACGTTTTCCATTACTCACAGGGCTAAACCTTCCCGTCATTACTGTTGGGTCTTTAGATTGACCTGTTACTCCAGCGACATTAGTAATACAACTCGACTGCAAATTCTCTGTAAGGTAGCGGACTGTATCGGCAAATTGGGTGAAAATTAGTACTTTATCTTTGGGGTGAGTTTTTGTTAGCAGTTTGATTAAAGCAGCCAGCTTTTCATCCTTTTGAGGATTCCACTCGCCACACTGTTGCAGCACATTAATTAATGCTTTGGCATCTTCTAATAAATATCGTTTGAGTTTTTTAATATCAAAAAGTGTAGAACGCAACCACTTAAATCGCCTTTGATATCGCGTGATGTATTCTTGATAAATTGTTTCTGCTCTTTGACGAAAAACTTTTTCTTGACTTTTTACATAATCTGGAAAACCTCTCTCCAAACCTCTCTCCTGCAAGGAGAGAGGCTTTGAATTCTCCCCCTTATCTAGTGGGGAAGGGGGTTGGGGAGTTAGGTCAGAATCATCTTCTTCTATTTCAGTATCAAACAAAGCTGCTGCTACAGAATCAGCATCTTCATCATTATTACTTGTATCTAATAACTCAGCTTCCTGAGTTCCAATGGGAATATCAAGCCCATTTTCTAGGGCATATAAATAAATGAAATTCCGTAAAATGTGGCGTTCAATTGATTGAATAAAAGCAACACCACTACTTTCTAAACGCTTAAATAAATTAGTGCGTGAAAAACCCATTAACCTCCTACCGCCACGGAATAAGCTATTAAGAAAGCGTTGTTCGGTGTCTGTAGGCGGCTGTTTGTGTTTAGCAATAACGTAATTCCCTAGCCCATAACGAGGTAAATTAAGTTGATTAATTACTTCTACTACTAACTCAGAGTAAAGCCGAGAATAAAAGTCAGTGTCAGAACCTTCGAGAGGAAACTTGAGACTCCGAGGTAGACGCTGGGGAAAATAAGAACGTGTCCCATCAGCAAATTCTAAATATTTCCGTCCGGTTTCATCTGTGTGAGCATAATTATCTTTAATAAAAGAGCGAGTGCGTCTCACCATGTAACGCTTCATCAATTCTCGCCAGTCATCAGGGTGTTCGCTTTTTTCAAAAGCAGCTAAAGAACGGACAGAACATTGATGCTTTCTAATAAACTCTAATTCTCCTATGGAACTGCCACCAAGTTCATTAATTAAAGCTTCTGGTCTTAATCCTAAATCTTGGTCTTCTGGCACAAATAGCCGCAACTGGGCGGAAAGGTCAAGATAACTTTTATTGTATGGAGTAGCAGATAATAAAATACATTTACTTTCGTTAGTAGCAATATATTCTGTAATTGCTCGATAACGTTTGCCTTCGCGGTTTCGTAAATTGTGACTCTCATCAATTAACACAACTCGGTAGCGGCGAAGTTTTGGTAACTTATTTTGTACTTGACTAATCGGCATAACTTCGGCGAGTAACCGATAGTTATTTACATATTCTTGCCACATTGACACCAAGTTTTTTGGGCATATAATTAATGTTTCTAAAAAACAATCTTCTTGTAATATCTTTGCCAAAGCGGTTCCAACTAAAGTTTTACCCAAACCGACCACATCACCCACTAATACGCCGCCACGCCTTGTTACATGACGTGCTGCTAGCTGTACGGCAGCTTTTTGAAAGTCAAATAAGTTGTTAAATTCGCGGGGGATGCGGAATTCTGAAAGTCCTGCGATCGCTTCGTGGGATAAGTGGTAAGCTATCTTCAGGTGTAGTAAGGCGAAACTAGTTCTTGCCTAGCCCAACTCTGATCGATAATTTCCGCCAATTCTTGGAAAATATCTACACAACCGTAATCTTGCCAGCGATCGCTAAACCACTTTTGTAGTTTATTACAAGCATCATGGTCTAAAATATCAACATTCAACTCCCCTTGTTTAGCCAATCCGGGAAGGGTTAAATTACTACTACCCAAAAATCCCACAATTGGGCTATTCGGGTCATTGCGATGCATAAGATATAACTTGGCATGGAGAGAATGACGCAGAAACAATTTAATAATTACCTTCTGACTTTTTAGCTGATGACTTAACCGCCGTAACCCCGCTTCATCCTGATTAGTCGGCGCACCGATAGTCAACTGCTGGCGGAATTCCGCCGCCATGCGTTTTTTAAACCGCACAATGCTACTGTTATCAATCCGTCCATCACCACTAACAAGGCTAAATGCTGCATGAACCTCATCACTGGGTAAGCTTTGCATCCCAATTAGCAAACGACAACAAGCATTTTCACTACCAACATATTGTTCGATTAAATCATCAATTCTTCGCCAACCTCTGAGGTTAAAGTAGCCAACACAAAAGTCTGCCCGATAAGAGACTTTGAGGGTTTCTCTTAAAATCGGTAGCAGTTGTAAATCTATGTTGTCAAAGATGCGGGGCATTATTTAAAACTCATCAATATTTCGTACATCTGTTATATGAGTAAAAAATTTTTCCAGCCAGATTAGTGAAGAGTGCATTCTTCTTGGCGTTCTTGGCGACTTGGCGGTTCGATAAAGAACGAACCGCCAAGCTGCCAAGAACGCTAAGGAAGAAAAGGAATAAATTTTTAACTGAACTAGTTTTACCCAATGCCATAAAAAAAGAGCAGTTGCATAATACAACTGCTCTAAAAACTACTTAAATAGATATTTTTTACCTATCCACAGACCCCATAATTACATCAACACTACCGAGAATCACCACAATATCTGCAACCTTCATTCCGCGCAGTAAATGTGGAACAATCTGAAGGTTGTTGAAATCTGCGGCGCGAATCTTCCAACGTGCAGGGAAGACGTTATCATCGCCAACCAAATAAATTCCTAATTCACCTTTGCCACTTTCTACACGGGCATAGATTTCACCCTTGGGTATCTTGAAAGTGGGGGAAACTTTTTTGCCGATGAATTGGTAATCAAATGCGTCCCACTCAGATTTTTTACCTGCGGCTAAACGCTTCGCTTCCAGATTTTCGTAAGGGCCGCCAGGAAGTCCTTTAACTGCTTGGCGAATAATTTTCACAGATTCGCGCATTTCCCGCATCCGCACCACGTAACGGGCAAAGCAATCACCGGCGGTTTCCCACTGCACATCCCAGTCGAAATCGTCGTAGCATTCGTAATGGTCAACTTTCCGCAAATCCCATTGCACCCCAGAAGCGCGTAACATTGGGCCAGAAAGTCCCCAGTTAATTGCTTCTTCACGGGTGATAGTACCAATACCCTCAACACGTCGCCGGAAGATGGGATTATCAGTTACTAAGCGTTCATACTCATCAACTTTAGGCAATAGGTAGTCGCAGAATTCTATACACTTATCTACCCAACCATAAGGTAAATCGGCTGCTACTCCACCAACGCGGAAGTAGTTATTATTCACCATCCGATAACCTGTAGCGGCTTCCCACAAATCATAAATCATCTCCCGTTCCCGGAACTGGTAGAAGAAGGGAGTTTGTGCGCCTACGTCAGCAAGGAATGGGCCAAACCATAGCAAGTGGTTGGCGATGCGGTTCAACTCCAGCATAATGACGCGGATGTAGCTAGCACGCTTGGGGACAGCAACACCTGCAAGTTTTTCTGGGGCGTTAACAGTAACGGCTTCGTTGAACATTCCCGCAGCATAGTCCCACCGACTAACGTAAGGAACGTACATTACATTAGTACGGTTCTCAGCGATTTTTTCCATTCCCCGGTGCAAATAGCCGATAACTGGTTCACAGTCAACGACATCCTCGCCATCCAGAGTCATGATTAGCCGCAGAACCCCGTGCATTGAGGGGTGGTGTGGCCCCATGTTTAGCACCATTGGTTCAGTGCGGGTTTCTAGTCTGGTCATAGATTTCGTGTTCTCCGTTCGTGAAAATTTTGAATTGAACCGCCTAGATGCCAACCACAGCCGATTTATCTAGTCTGCCAAAATGAGGTTTGTAGGGGCAATCTATATAATTTTGACTCTACAGGGTTATGTTGGAGAGAGGATAGCAGCGCAGGAGTTGTAATTGTTTCATTTCGTTGCACCTCTTCAATTATTATAGGGAAGCTTGATATGCAAGGGATTTAGGCACAGGTTTTTTTTCATCTAATCTCTTGTTGCATTGAAAATCCTGATGTTAAGGATTGGGAATTGGGAATGGGTCTTAAATAAGACTTACGTATAAGTAACGGAAATTTGAACCACAGAGGACACAGAGGAATAAGAGTTTAAGAGGTTTTTGGTGTAAGTCTTACCAAATATAAACAAAAATAAAATTAAAGATGAAATCAGATTTACAAACACCGCTAGATTTAGAAGAACTGGCTTTTTCTCATATTTCCGTGTTGGGACGGGAGGTAGTTGAGGGTTTGGCGGTGCGTCCAGGCGGGCATTATTTAGATGTGACGGTAGGCGGTGGTGGTCACAGTCGCCTAATATTAGAAGCTGCTGAAGATGTGCGAGTAACGGCAGTTGACCAAGATGAAGATGCTTTAGCAGCAGCGAGGAAAGAATTAGCTGAGTTTGGCGATCGCATACAATTTATTTATAGCAATTTTGCTGACTACGAATTTCCCCCTAATACTTTCAACGGTATTTTAGCCGATTTAGGGGTAAGTTCTTACCATTTAGACCAAGCAGAAAGGGGTTTCAGCTTTCGCCAAGCTGCCAATTTAGATATGCGAATGGATAGAGGGCGATCGCTAACTGCTGCTGATGTGATTAATAATTGGGATGAGGCAGAATTAGCAGATATTTTCTTTAAGTACGGTGAAGAGAGATTATCGCGGCGCATTGCTCGTCGTATTGTAGAACGGCGACCGTTACACACGACTACAGAATTAGCTGATGCGATCGCTTCTTCTGTTCCCCCAAAATACCGTTATGGCAGAATTCACCCGGCAACTCGTGTTTTTCAAGCTTTGCGAATTGTGGTCAACGACGAGTTAAAATCTCTAGAAACCTTTTTGGATAAAGCCCCAAATGCCCTTGTCCCTGGTGGCAGAATTGCGATTATCAGTTTTCACAGTCTGGAAGACCGCCCGGTGAAGCATGGGTTAAGAAATTCACCTTTGTTAAAAGTATTGACAAAAAAGCCAATTATTGCCCAAGAAGAGGAAATTAGTAAGAATCCGCGATCGCGATCGGCCAAACTCAGGGTAGCCGAGAGAGTTCTGAATATTGAATAAGGGGATGAGCGAATAAAAAGTTAGGGGAGCAGAGAGCAGAGCGTAAAGAGGTAGTTTTCTCATTCTCTCCAATTCCCAATTCCCAATTCCCTAAAACAACAATCTGTTAATCTAGCGTTGTTGGTGAGTTAAAAAATAATAAATGGAAATTAGTAATCTGTTTACAGCAGGTGGCGTGGTCATGTGGCCTCTGCTGGCGTTCTCTTTGTTAGGAGTAGCGCTGATTATCGAGCGGATCATCTTTTGGGTAAGAATAAATAATCGGCAAAACAAGGTAGTGCGAGAGGTGCTACAGCTTTATCGCCTTGATAATGTAGTTAGTGCTTTAGATAAGTTGCAAAAAAATGCTGATTTACCTATCGCCCGAATTTTTTTAGCAGCTTTAGAATTGGAAGAGCCGACACCAGAAGAATTTCGTTTGGCATTAGAAAGCGAAGCACAAGCCGAAATTCCCTTACTTAAGCGATCGCAAAATATTTTTGAGACAATTATTGGTCTTGCGCCGTTGTTGGGACTTCTAGGAACTGTCTTAGGATTAATTAACTCCTTTGCTTCTCTAAATATCGGAGATGTGGGAGGTACTAAAACAACAGGTGTAACATCTGGAATTAGTGAAGCTTTAGTATCCACAGCATCAGGATTAGTAGTAGCAATCTTTACACTATTATTTGCTAATACCTTCCGAGGACTCTATCAGCGTCAGATAGCTTGGATTCAAGAATATGGTGGACAGTTAGAATTACTCTACCGCCGTCGCTATGAAAGAGGCGATAAATCTTATGTACCTAACAGATGAAGCGGAACTGAATAATTGTAAATTAGTAATCGCTAATATTAGTTCACTACTTGTTATCGATTTTGCTCTGCAATTTTTGACTCTAATAGTGTTCTAAAATAACAAATAGCTTTTTCGCTACACTTTTCGAGGGAATATTCCATGATTATTTGGGTAAATGAGCAAATTGATCCGTCTGGGATGATTCATGCCTGTATTGCTACTTGTAATGAATCTCAAGCTAAAGAGTGTCATGATTCCTTTCAGAATAATTTGACCGAGAAGCAAAAGGCAGCGGGTTGGGTAGCGCAATTGCGGACAGTTGATTCTTGGGATGAAGTGCCAGTGAATTCTTTAAAACTCAATTAATGGGTGAGATGGAGTTCCTTTTTTAAGGTTTTGATCGAACATATTTCAGGAGCGTAGGCGTAGGCATCGCTTCTCTTGGAGACTCTACATCTTTGCTAATGCCTACAGCGATCGCAACAAATCCCATAAACACAGGTTAATAAAGGATAAAATTCGGATTAAAATTCTCAAATTATTATCTTATGCTTCTAAAAAAAGTAACATAAGAGAGGAAAAAGATGATTTTTTTGAACTTTTAAGAGCTATCATCTATACCGTAGATTGAATTTAAAAACTTGTATAAGCCGAATCAATTTAGTGAACTATCCCAAAGTTTACACTTCGGAGCAAGCCTGTCCTATTAATTTAGTTGGCGAAACTGGACAAGCGGTTCAAATTTCAATTCATGCTCCCAGTCAATATATCTGTGCCAACTGCGAACGGATATTACCAGATTGGAAACGGCAGCCATTTTTAAGAGTAGTGATTGTCTTGCAGCAATCGCGTTATCAATTAGTCAAAAAGACGGCAGAAGTAGAGTCAGAGAAAGAACGCTTACGAGAAAAGTTTATGCGATTTGGCTGTGATTTAGCATTTAATCTGCGCGATCTCGGCTATTTAACAGACCTGATCGACCCTCGTACAGGCTATCCTTTACTGTCTCATCCCGGAGCAATTCCTCACGATGACACAGCAGTTGTCAAAGCTTTACTCAACTATCCAGTGATTAAAAATCAATGCCGTGTACTAGTGCATCCCGAATGGGGTACAGCAGTTTATCCTAGCATCTTGATATCAGAAGCTCCCCCAATTTTGATCGAATGGGTTACTAAAGGTATAGCAGCTATGCATGGATGGAAAGAAATTGATTATTAGTCATTAGTTATTCCCTACTCCCTACTCCCCACTCCCCGCCCACGTAGAT
>NZ_JACKZS010000577.1 GCF_014222285.1 Nostoc sp. UCD121 | reverse complement strand
GTAGTTATCCCCCTCCATCAGGCAGTTTCCCAGACATTACTCACCCGTCCGCCACTCGTCAGCGAAACAGCAAGCTGTTTCCTGTTACCATTCGACTTGCATGTGTTAGGCCTGCCGCCAGCGTTCAATCTGAGCCATGATCAAACTCTTCAATTTAAAAGTTTGATGCTCAAAGAATTAAACTTCGTAATGAATTACGTGTTCACTCTTGAGACTTGGTATTCATTTTTCGTCTTGCGACGTTAAGAATCCGTATCTTCGAGTGCCCACCC
>NZ_JACKZS010000260.1 GCF_014222285.1 Nostoc sp. UCD121 | reverse complement strand
GTACTACTGATTCGCTATCTCCCTTTGCCAGTTTCGTACTTCCTTATCTAAAAAATATCATTAAAGTCCAGTATTCACACTTAATTGTAGATTTTTTTACTAAAGCTTTATATTGATCAAGTAAAATACGGACAAGTTAAAGGAAGTTTGAAGAAGAGAAAATACCTAAAGCTTATTGCGTCCTTATGAAACTATCTAGCAGTATCACATAGCTTCCATTTTCCGTTTTCTTTAATTAAACGAAATGCCTCTTTTTTTAGGTAGTTAGGAATTGAAACAACTCTTGTATTTCCGTTATCAGAATAAGTAACATTACCTGAAACTTTAACAATGGCTCTGCCTTTTTGAGGATCATAGAACCTCGTATCATAGTAAACGTCGGACATATCTACGTTTGTGAAAGCAGATCCGATTTTTATGTACGTCTCAAGTAACTCTCTCATCTGTCTTCCGAACAATACATCAGAAGCAGCTATCATCAATCTGTCAGATTGACAGAAGTTTTGCTCAATATTATCTACATTCCCGCTTCCTACTTTCTGGTGAAAATCCCTTAAGTCAGCTTCTGGGCTGTCTAGGTTTCTTTGTGGTGGTATATATGTCGTTGAAAGTGCTATCGCCAAAACTGACTGTTGAAATTTTTTAAGTTCACCAGGGGCAGTAGTTGCCGTGATGACGTTTAATACACCGTATTCATTGATATAACCAATCCAAAGAGCATCGTATTTTTTTCCATCTTCAACATTGTTTGGTTGTCTCCATAACCACAAAGTTTTTCCATATAACGTAACCTGCTGGATTTGAGACTGCGTTACATTTATCTTGTAACGACCAGATAGAAATCTTAGATAGGTTTCTAAAGCTCTTTCTGGTGTGTAACCAACAACCCCTGCTTGTTCTAGTATCTTTACAGGAGCAAAAATTCCGACATATACCTCATTTAATCCTCCAGTAAATCTATCTACGTTTGAGATTTGGTATCTGTCGTCTTGAGGTCTTAAACCACCATTCCAACTAGACGGATAACGTACTGCCAAACGACCAAACTTTAGATAATGTACATAATCAGCTATATTAGCAACGTCTTGTGGAACATTGTTTGTAATATTCTTTGGTAAATTCTCAGGAATAGTAAGATACTGTGCTTTAGCAAAATCATCACAGAATAAAGCAAGAAAAGAAGCAATTATAATTGCTTTAGTAAATTTAAGCATAAATCATTTAACAAGGATAGATTTTCTGATAGTAAATTAAAAAGGATAGGTTTTCTGATAAGAAATTAGACAATTGAGCCTAAAATGCAATATTTTTTGTCAATTTATTTATGTTTCTTAACAAGATAGATGTGGACAATAATCAACTATGGGGCAAAAAGGGCATGGATTGTTGAATCATCGGCCAAGTTAAGAGCCGTAAATCAAAATTGTCAGTTGAGTGCAGTTGCGATCGCAACAACTTAATTGATCCTCGACAATCTCGCTTACTCTGGCTGATGCTCTGGCGACATTTGGCAGAGTTCACATAAAAGGTAATCTGAGGTGCGTAGGCGCAGCCCGCCTCCTGCATCGCCCCTCCAAAACTTAAACAAAAAGGCGATCGCACCCCCAAACCGCGTAGGCGCAGCCCGCCTTCGGCATCGCCTTTTTCCTCTAAGAAAATTTGATCACAATCTGCAAAGCAGGATCATCATTCCAGCATTGTTGGAGGGAGTCAAAACCAGGATTTTCCCCAACCAGAGAAGCCATCTTCAGTTTCTCCATTCGCAATAGTCTAACTTTGGATCTCATGGCGATGTCTTCAGTGGTAAACAACGCCTCATACCAATTCGCAATTCGCAATTCGCAATTAAAAAACTTAGACGCAGCAAAGTTTTCACGCCTTACATCTGTATCAGATTTTTCATGAAATGGTATCACTAGATTTTTGCACCTGATAATTGACTACAGATATATTCCACTGCTTCTCAAACTTGGTGATTGTTGCCCTCATACTGGCGTAATACTTGCTGTCTAGTAAATATTGAATTACACACAATGGGGGGCATTCTCCAAGGTTTGCTCTATCCAACCATTCAAATATCTCACTTTGATTTAATGACACGGGCGCGGCGGAACAAATACCCTCATGACAGTCCCTCACCTCAACACTACAATCTTGGTTTTCAGCCAACAACGGAGCGGAATTATTTTGTTCTGCTTGCCCCTGTGTTTGATTAGCGATCGCTAAAGTTGAAGAAAATTCATTTACAACGACGGGTGCGACGGAACAAGTACCTTCATGAGAGACTGCCGCCTCAACGCCACAATCCTGGTTTTCAACCAACAACGAAGCGGGATTACTCTGTGCATCATCCACAAGCGCTAGCGTCGTGCAGTCTATTGCCACAGGCAAGTCTTCAAGTTCTGACGCGCTTTCAGTACGTGAAGGCGACGCGCCCCTCAAGGGCGCATGAGCCGTTTCTTCAACACGCAGATTTTCAGTTGGCGCGTCAGAACCAACTACCATACCAACAACCTTAGTTGGTTGTTGGTAGGTAGTTAACAGGTAGTTAGAAACGTTGTTAGGTTTTTGGAACCCTTGCAAATCCTCACTTTTTTGACCATTCTTTTGGAATGATTCCAAATCAGGCTGGATTCGTTCCACTTCGGGGTGGTTTTCATTCCGTCTGGACTGGTTTACTTTCTCCCCGGCGTGGACGGCTTTCTCGTCACAAGAACTGGTTTCCGCAGACGTGGACGATTCCCAGTAAAAGCGATTGTAATAACCGTGAAGGTTACGAACACGATAGCTAATCAATCCTGGTCTACCGGAAGGCAAGCGACCAAACACTTCCTCAAACTGAAATAATCCTTGAGCCGTTAACGCTGCCCCTGCTTTTTGGAAAGATTTGTAGGTGAGGTTAGTATCGAGTTTATGAGCAGAACCTCCAAATTGTTCAGCCGCTACAGAGTCTAACCAAAGCTGTTGCACAGATGGAGGTTGCTGACGAACCCAGTTGATATCCTCAATTGATACTTTGCAATGTGGTCTAATCGATTTGTCTGCGTCCGTTTGTTTGCGCTCATTACGCTGTTTGCTGCCACCGTTGATTGCTTTTAATGCTGTAGTCATATTTATCTCCTAAATTTTTCCATGACAATGTGGGCGACATTGCACCCATGCCGCGTTTAAGTTTTTTGGCTATTCTCTTAGCGAGTCTTTATCTACTGGTTTTCGCCCTGCCAGAATCGCAACTCTTCCCTGGAATAGCTTTGAGTCTTTTTCAACTCATTGCGCCAGTGATCCCAGGCGACAACTACTTTGCCCCCTACCTCGTCTACAACTTCGCCTCTCTCCAAATACAGAGTCCGGTACGGGTCAGCATGGGCAACAATAGAACCGATGCCAATAGTGCGCGGTTGAAGGGATGCGTTCTGGAGTGTGGAAATTAATTCTGTTTCCTGGGTGGTAAGTTCTGCCCAATAATCCGACTTAATCACCTCGTATTCTTGCGCCACTGCCCAAAACTCCTGCGAACTACACCCAGGTTTAGCTAACACTGCCCTAATGTCGCTAACTGCCTGGGGTAGCATTTCCAATTGTTCGGCTCGATACGCGATCGCAGTTGGTGTAGGTTCACTCCCCAGAATTATCGCTGCCGCTTCGAGCGCTTGAGTATTGTTCATCGCACTGGCTAAGTTTTTCAAAGCCATGCCCATCAGCCGCAAACATTCTTGTGCATTCTCCTTGGGTGGTTCTTGGGCTAGCGATCGCAAATCAATTGTCTTTTCTAACGCCTGTTTCACCTGCTTGTTCAACGCTTTGGTCGCTTGCTGGGTCATGGTATTCCCCCACTGTTGCGAGGGACGTTGCTCTACAGCATTTTCCAAATCCTGAATACGCTGCCTAAGCTGTTGGTTCTCAGCCTCCAGCTTTCTCAACCCTTCCATTTCCGAAAGCCGTTGCTGCAACTGGATATTTTCTTCTTTCTGTTGCTTGAATAGTTGTTGCAGAGATTGGATTTGCTCTTGCACTTGTTCTTCGGCTTTGGCTGTGGCCTCTGTTTGCAAACCAATCCTCATTTCTTGGGAGAGTCGCTCTAACTCCTGTTTATGGCGTTCTTCAATAGCAGCGATCGCTTCAGAATATTCTTTTGGGTAAGTCCGCCCACTCGATTCGGACACAATTGCGTCATTTAAATCAGCCAAATCACTATTGTTTACTAGCAGCCTCTCACCATCGCTAAAGGTGACAATCTGCTGATAGTTATTTGGTGCATCTGCTTCAATCACTCCTGATTCACCATAACGAGGGTGTGAAAGGGAAGAAACAGTGGCAAAATTACACAATTGCGTTTTGACTTTTTCTTGTTTTGTGCTACTGGTTCTAGTGGGTGACGTATTTTTTGGAACGACCTTCTGTACTGCAAGAGCAAAATCGGCAGCAGTGGGGAAGGGTTTTTCTTTGGCTGCGATCGCAACAGCTTGCTCTAACTTATCAGGAGTTTTGACCAAACGGAGTAGAGGGCGAGTTTGAGAGGGTTTAGTGATTTTTACCCTCAGTTCCTCTGGCAGAGTATCCACTACTTTCTTTGCAGACAGTAAATCCCTGACGCGGCGATATCCCCCGTGTTTGGTTAACTCGTTCTCGCAATAGTCTTCAAAGCTTTCGTGTCCACCATCAAAGTAATAGCCTTTGTCTCGCATAAGGCTCAGTTCATCTATTGCTTGCCACTCAAATTTGTCAATGGCAGTGAAGGTTTCCTGGATGCTGGCGTTGACAACACTGTAATCGAGTGCTGTTGTCTCTTCTGTGTCTAGTGTCAGCATATCTCTTGCTCACTATGTATGGTAAATGCTTGAAAGTTGGGATGTTGCAGTTTAACCAAAGTGAACTGAGGAGATACTGAAGGGTGTTTGCACAAAAATGTGTCAGCATTATAATAAGCTCACTTTGTGATCAACGGATTGAGCAGGCGATCGCATTGCTTTGGTCGGCGGGCGGTCGCTTTTAGCTTTTACGCTGCTTTTAGGAGATCAACTTCTGCACTTTCGCCCAGAATTTTCCTTTTATTCGCTAAAGTCTCTGTTTCTGCTTGAGAATTGAGCGTGACACCTTTTTCTATTCTTAGTCTTTTGGGTGGCTCACCTTCCTCAAGCAAGTCTCCAGGCTTACAATTAAGGGCTTCACAGAATCTTGCTGCTGCATCTAATGTGAGTGATTTAACCTTATTTTGTTCAATTTTTTGGATGAACTGAGGACTATAACCAGTCTTTCTAGCTAGGTCATTCTGAGAAAGACCCGCAGCCTCTCTCAATTTTTTTAATGCGATAAACACAATCATCCTCTCCAAATAATACTCCTATTATAGTGGTACTACTATTGGATGTAAACATATAGGACTTACATCTATTGGTATTAGAGTTGCTTATGTGCAACCAATAGTAGTATTACAAATCTCTATCTAAAAGTAACTACTACTCTATTGACTACTACTAATAGGTGTACTAATATTATGTGCATGAGGGTAAGAAAAACGAACCGTCTGCACCCGAACGCAATCAAGGGTTCGCAAGCCAAATTACCAAACATTCACTCATTCAATTAACCACAAAACCAAGTGCCACCGGGACTAGCAGCCGGAAGCCAAACTTGTAATGCTCAAGCCAACGAAGATGATCTCGATGACCTACCAAGTCTTAAAAAACTGGTTATTTAGTGCCATTCGTCTAGAAATTAAAGATTTTACAGCAAAGCTGAATTTAGTAGAGTGTCCTCTTCCGAACACAGCACTTCCTTATACATCTCCTGATGCTGCTGTCTGCTGTCTTGCTCTTGAAGCAACTAGCTTTGATGGCTACGCCAAATCATTTTGAGAGCGTTGTGCTAAACCACAACGTTCTTTGCACACATAACAAAGGCAATCGCCCCTCCGACCAAGAAGTAAGCGATCGCCTTTTATCCAACTGAATGGAGATCAATATTATGCCTTATACAACACATACACAGCAAGCAATTCCTAGTTCTTCTGTTGATGAACAAACCCTCGCCCAAGCAGAACTGTACACCCACCTCGAAACCCAAGCCGAAGCTGTAGCCCCCACCCAAGATCCTCTCACCAGCAGAGATCGTCGCATCATTGGCGAGATTATCGAAGTAGAACCCGAATCAGTTCGCACCATTTGGATCGAAGGCGGAATCACAGTATGGGTGCAGCTTGTGGAAGGCGGACGGCTACCATTCGAGCGTGACTGGTTCGCTACAAGAGTTGCAGAGGTCAAGGCGACTCTACCGGAAACCCCATTGGAGCGCAACGAACGTTTAAGCGAGGAACTAGAAAAAGCCTGCGCTGTTTTTGGTCTATATCACGGTGAAGTTGACTGGCTCTCATTCAGCACTAAACTCTACCAAGACGGGCGTTTTGTCGGCTTCGTCGGGTGCAATCAACAAGAGTGGTACGCAAGACCAAGACAGTACGGAGTCAATCGTGTGGCTCCGAGTGCAGAACAAGTGATTGCGCTGCTGGGAGTCCGAGCGGCAGTAGCGGCGTAAGTTGCTGAAGGAGAAAGGGCGATTGCTTCCCCAAGAGAAATGCAATCGCCTTCAAGCTAAATCGTTAATGAAGTGAATCATGACACAAAGTGCAGCAAGTAACTTCTTGCTTCAAGTAGGTAACTATCAAGAGAGAATTCTCCTACCTGTTACAGATGCGAATGCAGAGGTCATGAAAATCCCTAGTACTGGAAGTAAGAAAAGCGATTGCAGCCCAAGAGTAATGCAATCGCCTCTACAACGAAATTTATGACAATTCAAATCATGGCACAGAATATGATTACCACATTTTCTCTTCAAGAAGCCCAGTTAGATGAGCCAACAGAGAAAATACTCCTTCCTCCAACCGACCCCTATGCAGAGATTATCGAAGTCACAGGATACAAACTTGTGTACGTCAATGGAGCTTGCCCCAAAACTTATCGAG
Organism: Nostoc sp. UCD121; assembly: GCF_014222285.1. Classification (GTDB taxonomy): domain Bacteria; phylum Cyanobacteriota; class Cyanobacteriia; order Cyanobacteriales; family Nostocaceae; genus Nostoc. Next base: position 2,554 of record NZ_JACKZS010000260.1, on the reverse strand, counting down.
TATACACAGATGATTCCATGATTGGGGTGATATTTCAACATATTACGCACTGGTCGAATGCTGTAGATAAGATTCGATACGCCGAGCCGATTGATGCAGCAGTTGGACTAGACCAATTTATAAAGGTGGCAAGGGTATCAACAACAGATACGGGAGAACCACCCACGGAAGAGGAATTGCTAGATAAACAATTTGATTCGCTGACGAATGACGAGTGGGAGCGACTAAAAAGATACGTTCCAAAAACTAGAGATTTAGTTGCAGCGTAAGGAAAAAGGTGGGTCTTGACGGCCCACCTCCTCAATAAAACTATTTAGCTTCATAAATAATACCAATGGAAACCACAGAAATACTGAATCAGTTCAATTCGTGCTATTTGAAGATTCAGGCAATCGCCCAAGATGAAAACTGGCTTTTGTTAATTGCAGACAAGAAGATTGACCCAGAAGCAGCGACTCACTTAGGTGATGTCCTGCACTATTTGAGCGAGGCAATGGGTTGTGTTGAAGAAATAGTTGAGGTCAAGTTTAATCAGGATATAGAAGTATGAAACTCTACGCAACTAGTATTCCTCAAGCTTTGCCAATTTGGGCAACTGTTATATCGAATGATGCAGGTTTGATTGAAGTAGAAATAAATGATCAAGACCCTGGCTTTCATTCAATGATTGAGGAATTATCTACTGAAATCCAACCAGGAGTTATTGGTGTAAAAGCTAGCGATTTATGTCAAATACTCAGCATTGAAATGGTTGATAGTAACGAAGAAAATTGATAATCAAAATGAAATTTACAACTGTATCTGTTAGCTACTCCAGAAAATTTAATCTAGGCGACTATGAATCTCTAGAACTAGGCTGTTCTCTCTGGGCACAAGTCGAAGATGGAGAAGACGCAGATGGGATAACCCAATTTCTCTATCAACAAGCCAAAGCTTCGGTAAAACAAGCGGTAATGCCTGTGCTGAAAGCCTCAGAGTTTCAGATAGCTAAGGCTAAATCTAGCAAAAAAGTGTCTGGTGATGTCAACGAAAACGATTGGTAAGAGTTTGGAATTGACTAATGCAAGAATTAATCAAAGCTTTAATCAAGGCAAAGGCAGAGTTTAATCCGATTCAAAAAGATGGTACTAATCCTCACTACAAGCGCAAATATGCAACACTTGATGCTGTATTAGATGCTGTCACTCCCGGGCTTAGTAAACATGGATTAGTAATAATTCAAACCACCGAAATATTTGAAGGTAAAACCGTACTACGGACTCATATTTTTCATGAATCTGGAGAGAATATCACCAGCACTTATCCTTTACCCGAAATCAGTGATTCTCAAAAGTTTGGTGCAGCATTAACTTATGCACGACGATATGCGGTTTGTGCAATTTTATCAGTGACGGCAGATGAAGATAATGATGCTGAAGGTGCAACTACTCCTCAAAAGCCTGAACAAGTACAAAATAATATTAGACCCCGCAAAGACAATCAACAGTATAGAGTCCAGCCACCAAAACAAGCTGTAACTGCACCATCAATCAACCCAAAAGATTTGCGAGTTAAAGAAGTTCGCACACTTTTAAATTATCCACTCGATTTAGTCAAAGAGTGGCTGCATTCTCGAAATGTTACCAGTCCGAGTGAGCTTGATTCTCTCCAAATTGATGAGCTAGTGAAAACTATGTGTTTGGCTTGGGCTGGTAATAAGTTTGGACATCCTGATCATGCTGTTAATTCTTATCAGAGACACGTAATTGATGCTGTGGCACGAGGAGTAGATGAAACAAGAGCAATCAACGACTGGATGGAAGGAGCGCTTGCACAATTACCAGAACTGAATTGAGAAGAAAAATCATACTTCAAACTAGGAGGTAGAGTAAAAATGAATCTTTGGTCAAGAATGGATTTAATTGCATTAACAAATGAGCGCTTTTTAGGAGAGTATTATGATTTTATTTCTGATTACGATGGCGGATGGATGATTAAGTTCTTCTATCTGATTAAAGTAAATGTTGCTCTCTGGTTTGGATGGGAGTCACAGCCGGAATATGATGGCTGGCATTGGGGACTGGGGTATTTTGGAGAGGAATACCGATATGACTGGAATGCACCAATAGGATCTTGTGATTGGCAAGAAATTTGTACTCCCGTCAGTTTTCTAAGATGGCAGTATGGTATCGGTGAAAACTCCAATTACTAATCAATAATAGGCTGTTCATTAAAGGATTAGAAATGGCTAATTTTCCACCAATTAATTCAGTTGTCAAAGTCATTAAAACAGTTGCATAACAAGACCCCAGATTGGGGCAAACAGGTACAGTAATTCAGTATTCAGCACACGGCATGATTTGCGTTCATTTCCCAGATATGCCGCCTGGTCAAGGATTTTTTTTCAATTCACATCATCTACAAATCATAGAGTCATAGTCAAGATTATGCCGAGGAAATCTACTTACCCCACCTCTACTGACCATTCCTCACTGTGTCTACAGTATCTCCGTCGTTGTGGGGGTAGCGCACGATTGTGCAGTATCAAATTTAGCCTGGGAGTGATTCAAGGCTT
>NZ_JACKZS010000259.1 GCF_014222285.1 Nostoc sp. UCD121 | reverse complement strand
GGGATTGGGGGAGAGGGGAGAGGTGACAGGTAACAGGTTATAGGGAATAATCTGTACCCTGTAACCTATAACCTATTCTCTTCTTTACTCCCCATTTTTTACGCGAGGCGTTTAGCTTCTACTGTTTGAGGTAAGTTTGCTGTGTCTGGCAAATCACGAAATTCTAATTCCCAACCATTTGCTAGGGTGAGAATTTTGCCATCATTTCCATCGGTTTGTTTGACGACTTCTTCTTCAAGGTCTTTTTTAGCAACGTAAACTACTAAAGTACCGGCATCATTCATGCGTAGCATTACTTTCATGAGATTCCTCAACAGATTCTAGTTCTTTTTTCTTACAGCCGACGACGAATCCTGTTTCCAAGAAATGCACAGCATATATATAGGAAGTCTGCAAATATGTTCCTATACTGGCTATGTAGCCGATATCTCCTTTGTTCACTAAAACTTGCCCGACTTCTTTACCAGGGAAAGTACCATCGTTCTTAAGCAGTTTCCGAACTCTGACTTTTTCACCAATTTCAAAAGCAGGTGGCAAGTTTAGCTCTAATTCATCGCGTTGCATGAGAGTACCTCTGTTCTCTGACCAAATTCAAAAGTTCTTCTGTCGTCAGGCTGCGTTTTTTCTGTACCGATTGATGGCGCACTGCGTCTAAAACAGATTGGGTTTCTTGGGGGTTCAAGAAAATTCCATGCTGTTCTAGCAAGTTTGAAACCAAATGCCGTCCAGAATGTTTACCTAATACTAAACGCCGTTCCCAACCCACCTCTTCTGGTGCAAATGGTTCGTAGGTAATGGGATTTTGCAATACCCCGTGAGCATGGATGCCAGATTCGTGAGCAAAGGTATTTTCGCCAACGATCGCTTTCCAAGGTGGTACGCTAGCACCTGATGCGGCTGCAACTAGTTGAGACAGTTCCAGCAAACCGGGTGTGTTGATGCCCAAATCAACGCCGTAGATGCGTTTGATTGCCATGACAACTTCTTCTAAAGCTGCATTTCCCGCTCTTTCACCCAATCCGTTGACTGTGGTATTCACTGATAAAGCTCCAGCTTTGATACCCGCAAGGGCGTTGGCTGTTGCCAGACCAAAATCATTGTGGGTATGGATTTCTAGGGGAATCATCAAAGCTGAAACTAGCCGTTTAACCTTGGTGTAGGTGGTGAAAGGATCGAGAACTCCTACGGTGTCGCAGAAGCGGAACCGGGATGCACCCCATTCTTGGGCATAAAGCGCTACATCTAAAAGGAAGTTTTCGTCAGCCCTGGAAGAATCTTCTCCGCCAACTGCTACCCAAAGGCCTTGATCGACGGCGAAGCTGATACAGTCTTTGAGTTTTTGCAAGCTAACTCGCCATTGACCGTGGAATTTAGCGGCGATTTGAATACCAGAGACGGGAATAGCGATATGCACCCGGTTAAGTCCGCAAGCAATAGAAGCCTTAATATCTGAGATGACGGCGCGGTTCCAGCCGAGGAGTTTTGCTTGTAAACCCAAATCAGAAATTGCGGCGATCGCACGTGTTTCTTCATCACCCATTGCTGGTATACCGACTTCTAATTCGGGAATACCAATAGAATCGAGAAATTTAGCGATCGCAACTTTTTCTTCTAGGGTAAAAGCAACACCTGCCGCTTGTTCGCCATCACGTAGTGTAGTGTCATTAATTATGATTTGATTCATTGCAAATATCCCTCTCTTGGAAGTATTCTTAATATCCTTTCTCTCTACAATCCCCAGCGATGGCAAATGCTAAAAATATCACAATTCATAATGTAGGATACATGATCCTTAATTATTGACCTATTAGCAGCATCACATCTGTATGACAGGGAACTAAAACAATGTATAATTTACTAATCGTTTTTACCGATGTCAGTTGAATTCTGTTCGAGTAGCAATGAACTAATATAACTATTAGCAAACCCTGAACAAAGTAAAACACAGAATCCAGCAATTAAGGATGTAATCATCTTAGTAACCTCAGATTTTCTAGAGCATTGGTGTGTACTTTAAGCAGGTAATGGGACTCAGAGCTACAAGGTACAAATTTGCTAACTATGTTCTGCTAGCCAATCAAAAATCTTTCCTAGCTGCTCCAAATCAACTAAACCATACTGCCAGAGGAGCATCGGTAGTGGCCCATTTTCTAATTCACGGTGTCGCAGAGCTACAGCAATATCGGCATTTGAAAGTTCAAGTTCGTTGTGCAAATAATTGAGGAGTTTTATATCTCTGTTCCGAGTCGCCATAATTGATTGAACTTTCAATTTCTTAATTTGGGAAAAACTTAAAAATCAGAAATTCCAATTTTTATTTGGGAATTTCGCATTTTTAATTGTTGCTATATGTCAGGAAAATTTTAGATTTAGCAGAAGAAACAAAATCTAAACTCCATCTAATCCATCTCAGTCTGCAATAAATTCTGCAAGCATACAGTAGCTTCAAACTCTAAAGCTATTTGAGCTTTGTGCATCCATGAACAAAAAGGATAAAGTTCAGTGATTGCGTCATGAATTCAAGATTAATTAGAAGATTCATGATTCATCACTGTAATGCCAGCAACGCTCTAGCCATTCTAATAATTCGTGACGAGAAGCAAGAAGTTGCATAACTGTACTACGAATTAGAATTACTTCGAGCAAATTGTTCACTTGCACTCGTAAAGAACCATCGGGAGGACAAGAGCTATTAATTTTTAACTCTTGCAATCGGTGATAGATTCGCCAGCGATCGCTCCGAGGAATCTGCAAAACGTGATTTGTCATTTGTCCTTTGTCATTTGTCATTTGTCAGTTGTCCTTTGTTCTACCCTGCGGGTTCGCCTTTGGCGTGTCTATGTCATTTGCTAATGACAAATGACCAATGACTAATGACTCTTGTCTTAAAGTTTGCAGTTGTTTTTCGAGTTGCTCAATGCGCGAGAGCAAAGAACGAATCACGGTTGCTTCCATATCGGGTAGCTTTCCATGTTCTAAAGGAGAAAGGCTGGCGCTCTCGTTGCGAGAAATAATTCGACCGGGAATTCCCACAACAGTGCAATCATTGGGGATATCCCGCAAGACAACGGAACCTGCGCCAATACGGACGCGATCGCCAATTTGCAGATTACCCAAAACTTTCGCACCCGCCCCGATCACTGCATGTTTACCCACTGTGGGATGACGCTTACCAGTTTCTTTACCAGTTCCGCCAAGGGTAACGCCCTGGTAAATTAGTGTATAGTCGCCGACGATCGCAGTTTCGCCAATGACAACACCCATTCCGTGGTCGATAAACACGCCCTGGCCAATCTCTGCACCTGGGTGAATTTCAATTCCCGTTAAAAATCTCCCCAAGTGGGAAATGAAACGGGGGATAAAACCGACTCCTCGACCATGTAACCAGTGAGCAAGACGATGCAAACAGAGTGCGTGCAATCCTGGATAGCAAAACACCACCTCTAGCCAATTCCGTGCTGCGGGATCGCGCTCAAAGATAATGCGAAAATCACTCAATAATGGCTCAAAAAAACCGCCAGAGAGTAAATTTTTCAGCATGGATGTATGTGCAGAATCCTGCGTTTTGGTACTGGGGGGTAGGCGAAGCCCGTCGGAGACATCGCTAATACTGTCTAAAGACTGTTGCATCGGTAATGTCTATCTGGTAAAAGATTCATCTGCTATTTTTATGCTTATATCAGGTGACTTCCAACTCGATACCAAACCCAATGCTGATTGGATTTATTGGATTGATTACAGTTGTACTCAAACGCCAAAACCCCGACTTAACATAAAGTTAAAATTTGTCTGGGGTTAGGGGCGCTAGTATTTAACGATGGGGGTACTAGTATTTTTGGGGCAGGGGTTAAGAATTTCTGTTCACGCTACAAGAAACTTTACCCGTAAGCCTTTGCTAAGATTTCGTCAAGATATTTTGCAATATATTAAGTTGTACTCAGATGCACTCAAATATGATTTACATGAAGCTATAAATGCATTTTTTGTATATGCTACTACTATTAGTATCCTATTATTTGGTTGAGCGAAAGACAGGTTTCTTTATTTTCTTTTAGGATTTGCTGTCTGTATGCAGATATACGTTTCAAAATATAGTTATAGCTCGTAGCGACTGTTTTCTTATTATATAGATGTCTAGGAATAGCGATCGCAAAATCTTAGAAAAGTAGAATAAGTAAATGTTCTCATAGCGCCACCACTCAAGCAACCTGTAGAGGTGGATTCATCCAGTTCAAATACTCGACGACGGAGATAAAAGGTGGATTCATCCGGTTCAAATACTCGTTAACGGAGATAAAAGGTGGATTCATCCGGTTCAAATACTCGACGACGGGGATAAAAGGTGGATTCATCCAGTTCAAATACTCGTTAACGGAGATAAAAGGTGGATTCATCCGGTTCAAACACTCGACGACGGAGATAAAAGGTGGATTCATCCAGTTCAAATACTCGACGACGGGGATAAAAGGTGGATTCATCCGGTTCAAACACTCGTTAACGGAGTTCAGAGGCAATACGGTTCGGTTAACGCTTTAATATGTCTGAAGATCCCCCCAACCCCCCTTAAAAAGGTGGGCTTTTAACCATCTTTTACCCCCTTTTTTAAGGGGGTCGCCGCAGGCGGGGGGATCTTAACCGAACCGTATTGAGTTCAGAGGTGGATAAACAAAATAGGGGCGTACACTTGTACACCCCTATCGCAAATTTATTTGTTGCGAAGATTTTTGAAAATGATATGAGACTTGCCGATGAGTATTAATTTATCAAGAGACGGGAGTTTTAGCAGATTTCCCTTTACCAATAGCTTTAAAGCGTTCGCCTAACTGTTCAGCAACAGTTTTTAAGCCTGGAGTCTTTTTCGATGCAGTCTTCACGTAATCATAAACAGTCAAACTGCTAGTCATCGCTTCACTACCGACAGCCATTAGGGTATCATCTACCTGTTCGGTGATCTGCTGCATTGAAGTTAAAAGTTCGGTCAGCGCTGCGGCTAATTGATAATCCCGAACAAGTTCTTCAACGTCAAAAGTAGCTGGAAGAATTTCACGGTTAGACTGAGCAGCAGTAATACTATTGTTCACAAAGGCTAGGCTTTTATCGCCCATTTTTACTAACTTACGCCGTTCTTCAGTGCTGAGAGTAATCAGAAAGGGCAGCTTTCTTTGGACTGTTTGTAACGCGGCTCTAATTTCTTGGATATCTTGTGGCGAAAGGGAGGCTGCAATATTCTGATAAGCCATTATATATTTACCTTGGGAGTTCTAATGGTGAAGTAGCAATAGTTGCTAAGTATAGAATTCCCATTGGTGGATGCGATCGCACATCATAACCTATTTATTTACCTGTTTTAGCACCGATGCTGAGGGATACTGACCAGATGCAATTAAAGCTTGTCGTTCTACAATCCTTTCATCGCCGTTAAAATCTAGGATGCGTGCGGTAACTTCACCGATATTTGTTTGATGCTGAATTACAGCCTCATCTAGTCGAAAATGATCGCCCCAAAAGTCTCTGCGTGGGTTAAAAAACCGCACAAGTTCGCCAGTTTGCCAATTAATTGACCCCAAATCCGTGCTTTTTTACAGGTTACAGAAAATACAGGCATAGCAGAGATTATCTGCTGTTGTAGCGCCGCCATGTTTCACGCTGATGATATGGTCAACTTGAAAACCTAAGCCGTTTAATTCTGGATATAAACAATACTCGCATAGATGGGCGGCGCGATCGCTAACTAAACGCCGCAATTCTGCATTAATATATGGACGAGACACTTTGAATACTTACTCCTCGCTGATGTACTGACGAGCTCTTGCTTTTGCTAGTAGCATAATATGCTCTAGCGTGAGGAAATGATTTAACTCTCGCTGGTCACTTCCTGTAAGACCCTCAGTTTTTGTGCGGTAAACGAGATCATCTAAACGGTCTTTGGCTGCATCCGAGAGTTTGAAATCGATAACGCTTTGGGGAGTGGTTCCAGCAGCAATAAACTCTATAATTTCGTCGTAGACTTTGGCTGTATTTATAGATGTGTTCATAAGCTACCTTTTTAATTTAAATTTTATGCAACTTCCAAAGACTTTCCTAGCGTTTTAGGCTCTGGTAGAGGTTCACCATCAGCCAAAGATGATTCAATCAGCATTTCTAAAACTTCTTGAGCATTTTTAAGAGCTTCTTCGTAAGTCTCTCCGTGAGTGCAAGGCTGCATTATATGCGTAAACTCAGGTAGCAAAACCACATAAGATTGATCTTCTTCTGACCATTGAATCACGATTGTATATTTCATTCTCCTGTCTCCTCGTCTTCTTTAATTTTATTTAGTTCTTCTAGTGCTTCATTGACTTGCTTTTCTAAATAATGTTTAGCATCGCTACTAAAAGCCGGGTGCAATTAAATCTAAAGTGTCATTGCGAGCGAAGCGAAGCAATCCCAGTCCTTGCGATTGCTTCATTCCGCTTCGCTCCATTCGCAATGACATTGTGTAGTTAATACCGAATTGTTCTCCAGCTTTTTACCCGACCTTCAGCAATATCTTTTTTACCTCTTTCAAAGGATTCAATAAATCCAGGGATATCAAGTAACTCTTGGGTAGCGTCTTCACTCTCCTTATCTGCCAGATACGCTAAAAAATCAGCAACCAGTTGTAGGCGTTCTGAAGATAATACATCTAAATATTGGTTGATTTGCTGACGAACTTCTGTGTTGTTCATGTTTTTGCAACTCTTTTACTTCTCTAATTGTGCCAACTTCTTCTGAGCAAATTCCCGCACTTGCTCATCTGGGTCATTCTTGGATCTGTCGCGCAACAGTGGTAAAGTTTGGGGATGCTGAGGAAATTGCTTGATAATTATCTCTAGTGCAATGCGCCGAGGGTTAGTTTCCCGGTTTTCGTTGCGTTCAAAGGGATCATTGACAGCAAAGTTGTAATAGATTTCAAACAACTCAGGCTGATATTTAAAGTATTTAGCTAATTCTTCCACTGCTGCACTTCGCACATTCCAATTACCATCCTGGGTAGCGCATTGTTGAAGGAAGCTTTTAATGTCGAGGTCATCTTTGAAGCTTCGGGCTAATTCTTGTACTGTTACAAGCCGCACATCCCAACTATAATCCTGGGTAGCAAGAGTTTTGAGGATAGTTTTAGTGTCCAGGTCATCTGTGAAGCCTTTAGCTAATTCTTGCCCTGCTGCACTTCGCACAATAGCACTATCATCCTGGGTAGCAAGAGTTTTAAGGATAGTTTTAGTGTCCGGGTCATCTTTGAAATTTCTGGCTAATTCTTGCACTGCTACACTTCTCACATCCCAGCTATCATCCTGGGTAACAAGAGTTTTGAGGATAGTTTTAGTGTCTGAGTCATCTTTAAAATTTCTGGCTAATTCTTGCACTGCTGCGCTTCTCACATCCCAATTGTCATCTTGGCTAGCAAGAGTTTTGAGCCAGCTTTTGATATCCAGGTGATCTTTAAAATTTCTGGCTAATTCTTGCACTGCTGCACTTCTTACATCCCAATTATTATCCTGGGTGGCACAAGTTTTGAGGATAGTTTTAGTGTCCAGGTCATCTGGAAAATTTTTGGCTAATTCTCGCACTGCTATACGGCGCATATCCCAATTAATATCCTGAGTGGCAAAAGTTTTGAGGATAGTTTTGGTGTCCGGGTCATCTGTAAAATTTTTGGCTAATTCTCGTACTGCTGCACGTCGTACATGCCTACCATTGTCCTGGGTGGCACAAGTTTTGAGGATAGTTTTGGTATCCGGATCATCTAGAAAATTTTTAGCTAATTCTTGAACTGCTGCATTTCGCATATCCTCATGTTTATTCTCGGTAGCACAAGTTTTGATCCAGCTTTTGGTGTCGGGATCATCTTTGAAGTTCTTCGCTAATTCTTGGACTGCTGCACGTCGCACATCTGCATCATCATCTTGGATGACGATAGTTTTAAGCCATGTTTTAGTGTTGGGATCATCTTTGAAATTTCTGGCTAACTTTTGCACTGTTACACGTCGCACATTCCAATTATCATCCTGGGTAGCACGTTGTTTGAGCCAGGTTTTGATATCGGGGTCATCTTTGAAGTTCTTCGCTAATTCTTGGACTGCTGCACGTCGCACATCTGCATCATCATCCTGGGTAGCGCGTTGTTTGAGCCAAATTTTGGTTTCCACAGATTCTTGCCAGGTCGTTGCAATTGCCGTGACTACTTGAGTGCGAATTTCCTGAACTAGCTTAGTTTCTTTTTCATCTTCGTAGGGGATGTAATAGTAACAGAGGTCATATTTAGTTAAGTCTTTGAGCTTGTCAAGCAATTTATTAGCCGTTGACGCGATCGCCGAGCGATTTCTCACCTCTACAAGACATTTAGCCGCTAAAAAAAGATTGACAAACTTTTCCTCTTCGCCATCTTGCACCATTAAATAATCAAGAATTTCCCCAACAAATTTAGCCTCAATCATTCCCGCAATTAGCAGCAAAACTTCATGCCAACTTTCATCTTGCCAGTGTTTGCCAAAAACTTCATTCTTAAGTTCCTCAATAGTCAGCGTTTGCGTTTCTTTAAACTGCCAGACAAACTCCCAAGCACAGAAATATTCTAAAAATGTCCGATGCACAAAAGCATAATAATCTGCACCCAGGAAACATAACATAAAGTTGCGAGTCCGCAGTTGATGAATCATCACCCGCGCAGCTTCTCTAGGTTTATCAAATTCTATGGTTTTCAGATAATCAGTCAGAACTTTGACTAAATCATTTTCATTAATCAAATTACCTGCCAAACCTTTCTCACCAGTTTGCATAAGATAAGCAACCTGACGCAGCATCGCTTGCTTATCTTTATAATCAATCGTCTTCGGATCTAACCTCTTATCTTCTATCAAAACACGTTCCACATCCCATTGATGCAGCAACACCCGCGAAGCTTGATTATAAAGCTCGGCTCTATCTCTTGGTAGCTCTTGATTCCGATTAAGAATTGCCATCATCGTCAACAGCAGAGGATTTCCCGCCAATTCTGCAATAGATTTGGAAGCTTCAATTCCTCTTTGTAGGCGTTCCCGTTTTCTCACTTTATCTACGGCATCGGTAAAAGTTAACTCATGCCAACGGTAGATAAAATCCTGAATTTGTTCTGAGTCTAAATCTTGTAATATAAAGTGGCGAAACTCAGCATTAAGCAATCGTTGCGGTTTATAGCCAATAATCCGAGAAGTAACAATTACCTGCACATCAGGATAGTCATTAGTAAAGCGATGAATATCAGTAATTACATCCTCTCGCTTACCAGGGTCAAATACCTCATCCAAACCATCAAACATCACCAACGCATTACCAGCTTTTAATTGTTTATCGAGTTCAAGCTGATTGAGATGATGAACAGCACCACTACATTGATGAAAGAATTCTAGAAAATTATTGCACTCTTTATCTTCCCGTCGTCGCATATAAGTGCGTAATTCAATTAGCAACGGAATTGGTAATGAGATAACATTATCCAGTGGTGACTCTGCCCAATTCAAAGCCAGAAATTGCAACAATGTAGACTTACCTGAACCAGGATCGCCCAAAATCACAATATATTTCAGGGCGAACGCATCTTATTTACTAATAAAAACTAAGAAAGATTTCAAAATGACATAAATAATTGTAGAAATTGAGT
>NZ_JACKZS010000258.1 GCF_014222285.1 Nostoc sp. UCD121 | reverse complement strand
GTGTAAAAAAATATTTAATTTTTCAAAAAAAATAGTCTTTCTGTGCAATCTATATCTATGGTTCAATGTTAATGGAAATCAATAAAGTAAGAATTAGTTTTATAATAATTGACTTCCAATGTTGGATTTAGTAACTGATGAAAATAGCTAGAAATTTTACACTCAGTTTGTTACACGATATTAAATATACATCTACAGTATTTTAGTATTATTTTAGACTTGCTATTTATCGTCAGTAGCCAAGTTAAATAACAGGAGATTTCTATGCCTGAAGCTATTGAGATTTATGACGATCGCCTGCGTGCTATTGTACGCCCAGGAGCCTCACTTCAAAAGCTTGCCAACGGTGCAGTCCATAGCGAGGGGCCTGTTTACTTCCATGAAGATGACACTGTTGTGTGGAGCGATGCTCACGGCAATCGTCTGTTGCGGTGGAGTCCTACTGACGATGTGGCTGTCCTACGAGATCCATCTGATTACCAAAGCGGTAATTACCGTGACTTAGAGGGTCGTCTAGTTGCCTGTTCATCTGGTTTGCGTGCTATCATCCGACGCGAACATGATGGTGAATGGAAGGTTTTAGTTGATCGCTACCAAGGCAAACGCCTGAACAGTCCAAATGATTTAGTAGTCAAAAGTGACGGCACGATTTGGTTTACCGATCCGCCTTATGGGATTACCGAGCCAAACCAAGGTTACGGCGGCGAACAGGAACAACCCGGAAGTTACGTCTATCGCTTTGACCCGGCAATAGGTGAGATTTATCCTGTAGTAACAGATATGGTGCGCCCTAATGGGTTGGCTTTCAGTCCAGACGAAAGCCTTTTGTATGTTTCAGATACAGCTGCGTTTAATATTTCAGGGGGGCCTCATCATATTCGTGTCTATGAGGTTGTAGGCGATGGCTATGTAAAGAATGGGCGTGTATTTGCAGTCATTGAACCAGGACAACCGGATGGACTGCGGGTTGACGAACATGGCAATGTTTTTACTAGTTCTCAAGATAGCGTGCAGATATACGCCCCCGATGGAACTCGCTTAGGAAAAATTTTTGTACCGGAGACATCCACTAACCTGACTTTCGGTGGTAAGGAAGGCGATTCCCTTTCAGGGACACTGAGTCCTGCGGACACGCTACGCGAACGTGAACGCTTATTTATCACAGCCGGTCATTCGTTATATGTTATCGACCTTAATACCCGTGGTGTAGAGCTATGATTTATCAATTTTGGCTGGGTGTAGCGATCGCTTTTTTCCTAGCTGCATTTAATTTCCCACAGCTAAGTCCACACTTGTTAAGTTCACTTTCTCCTGTGTATCCTGACGGATTCCCAGGATTGGCACTTTTACTTCTCAGAGTTAGCCTTGGCTGGTTGTTTATACTACACGGCTATCCCAAGATAACGCATCTTCGACAGTGGGCTGAGTCTCTAAAAACGCCTATCTTTCTTTGCTTTTTATCAGCTGCATCGATGTTAGGTGGCGGAATTTTTCTGATAATTGGATTCCTCACACTTTTAGCAACTTTGCCCATTCTCTGCTCAATGATTTTTGCGATATATTTGCACATCTCTGGAAGTAAGCCTTTTGTAGCTCAAGATCCATACTTAATTCCTCAAGAACAGTATCAGGGTGCTTTAGGACAAGGTGAACCCCCAAGTTGGGAAAAGGCTTTTATGTATTGCGTTATGCTGATTGCGATCGCAGTTTTAGGCCCTGGTGCTTATTCGCTTGATGCTTTAATTTTTGGACGGTAAAGGTTATACCGAAGAAATCGTTAAAATGCCTCAGTTTATGGGAAGACTATGTGGGTAATTTGATCGTATAGGAAAGACTCGTTACATGGCTAACTTTATATACGTTGATAACTCAAATGTCTTTATCGAGGCAAAACGTGTAAGTGCTGTTCAGCAAGGGTGGGCTTTAAACATTTTCGATGCAATGAATAATCGTATCTTAGATAACACGTATCGACTTGACTTTGGTAAGCTACATAGTTTTACAGCAGGTAATGACCCATCGAAGATTTCTAGAGCGGTTCTATTCGGATCTCGTCCTCCGGCAAATGACTCAGTTTGGACAATTGCGGAAAAAGTTGGTTTTGAGACAATTATTGTTGACCGGAATATTGCAAATAGGGAGAAAAAAATTGATACAGGTATTGTGGCAGAGATGATGCGCGATGCCTACACAAAAATAAATAAGGAAGCAGATATAATTACTTTAGTGGCAGGGGATAGTGATTTTGTACCAGCTATTGAAGCACTACGTAAGGATAGATATACCATTGAAGTATTCTTTTGGAATCATGCCTCACAAGAATTAAAGGATGCGTGTGATCGTTTCGTTCCACTTGATTTACACTTAGATCACTTAAACCACAATTAGGTTTTTTAAGTTCTAAATGTTCTATGTGTTCAACTGATAAATACAGTTGAACATACGCCTTGAGTTAGACATTTCACTAGATAGATAGTCTAGACTTCGACTATATTGGAGACGTTTATCTAGCTATTCCGCAATTAGTAAAATAGAATGTCCATCAGGGTCTTTAACTAGACAACCTTGCCGATAAGGAAAAGAGCGATCGCTAAATTGTACAATCCGTGACGATAGAAACTGAACTCCGTTACGCCGTAGCTTATCCACTAACTGCTCAAGATTATTTACAACTAGCTCAATTTGGATATGTGCAATATCGCAACTTTTCCAGTCACTCGGCATTGGGCGGCCTTTTCCAGGCACAATATAGTCTAACAGTTCAATTCCCATACCATCTTCAACAGGTCGCAGTGCTGTAATTTTGACTTCGGCTCCTGGTAAATTATCCAAGCGAGATTGGGTTGCACGCCAGTTGAGACTGCGGCTATCAATTTGCATTCCCAAGAGGTTGCAGTAAAAGTGTAGACTCTGCTCGGTATTGGAAATTGCGATTGCACTATGATCAATTCCTAAAAACAAGCGATGGCTATTTTGATGCCATTTATCTTTTCCTTTATCAGGAGGAAACCAAATTAACTCTAAATCATGACCATCAGGGTCTTTAAACTTAAAAGCGCGGACACCACCAGATGCTTCATTCTCAGGTGGTATTGTCTGGGGAGCATATGAAATTGGTTCAATGGGAAATGAACGCAAGTGAGCATAAGCACGATCCATATCACTGACTACAATCGCCAGATGTTGAAACCACAGGTCATGACTTTGTGAATAGCTGGGGATGGGTTTACCCTGAGCATTAAGATACTCCATCAACTCGATAAGTTCATCACCTAATCGTAAAGTGACAATGCGAATTTTTGCCCCAGTCACACCTTCTAAGTCGCTATAATCCAGTCCTTCAACAGTAATGTCAGAAACTAGTTCAAAAGCAAGTGCTTGTGTATAGAATTCCAAAGAGCGATTATAGTTTGTCACTGTTAAGCCAATAGCTCTAATTCTTTGTGCTTGTACATCGGTTTCACTAGGCATATTCAACAGCCTCTGTACTTATAATTAAGGTTCTGTTAAAGGAAATTATTTCAAGGGAAAAAGCTTTTTAGCACTCCCCAATTCTCATTTACTTTTCTCCTCGTCTCCCAACATTTTTAATAATTTTCTGGCAACTAAAACACCTACAACTCCTGCACCAACTACTTCCACTGCTTGCACAACTTTTTTACCTACATTGTGAGGATCAAGGTGGTGATGAAAAATCTCTTCATCCACCCATTCCGTTGTTGCTTTAAAGTCATGAATTGGTGTTGGCAATAGCGTTAAATAAGTACCTTGACGGATTAAATGTCCAGATTCGCCTGCAACTTCAAAAACATTGAAAAGGTTAGCAGCAGCATCATTTAACCCCAATTTTAAGAGAGTTCCTCGGATGCTAACCTTAACAGGTTTGAGTTCTTCTCCTAGAGCGATCGCTTTCAAATTCTGGGCAATATTTGCTCCTTGTTGATAAGCAACTTGGGCTGTAGGTGGTAGTGAACTATCTTGAACTGCTGCACAATCACCGCCGGCAAAAACTTCTGGAAAGTCGAGCAATTGCATGGTGGGAGTGACTAGGGGACGGTTATGATGATCCCGATGTTCTTTGGGAATTGGTAAGTCTTGAATTAGTGGATGAGTGGAAGTACCAGCAGTCCAAATCGTGGTGTATGTTGACAGTGTATTAACTTGATTATTGCTCTTATATTCAATTGTATTAGGGTGAATAGCAGTGGCTTCTGCTCCCGTAAGAATTTCAATTGGTATAGTACGTTTTTGTAATTCTTTCTCAGCAATTGGGCGTAATGGATCGTTAATATCACCATCAAGGATTTTTTGACCATGATTGAGCAATACCACGCGAATTTCACTTGAATTGCCTCCTAAAGCACTATACCAATGTGGTAGAAGATCCCCTAGAGTAGCTGCCATTTCTACACCAGAAGCACCACCACCAACTATGACTACTGTTAATAGTTTTCGGCGTTGTTCTACATCTTCCGTTTGGATAGCTTTTTGCAAACAGTCACGTAAATGATGGTCAAGAGCGATCGCATCTGCTTGCGTCCAGAAAGGAAAGGCATTTTCTCTAGCACCTTCAACTTGATGATAGCCAGTAACACTGCCCAAAGCTAATACTAAGTTGCTGTAATTATAGGAGTTTCCAGAAGCTAATTTAACTTCCTTTTGATGCAAGTCTATTGATTGTACTGTATCTTGCACAAAGATGACACCACTACCTTTAAGTAGTTCCGAAAAACGCGGGACTACCTGAAAGCTATCCATTTCGCCATCGAAATATTCATATAGTAGCGGCTTAAAGCAAAATCGCTCATCTTTATCAATCAAGATAACAGAACGAGGATAATGTTCGTGAGCTAAATGTAAGGCTGTAAATAGCCCGGTAAAACCACCGCCGATAATTACGGTTTGATAAACTTGGCTGTTCATAATAACTCTTCATTTACTACATTTTTAGGTGTTGAGATTCATTTTTTGGTATAGAGGAGGAGAGGAAAAACAAGAAATGAATAATGAAAGACTTGTTAGACCAATAAAAACAAAGCAATTAAGATGACGCTGAGAAAAAGAGCGAATGCAATAGCATATTCAACTCTACGGCTAAAAAATCCCACAGCAGCAATTAGAGCGATCGCTAGCCCAATAATGCCAGCATATTGCTCTTTTTGTAATCCGTGTGCAATTAGTGGATCTTGACCTGGTGCTGGGGTTTCTTGAATTGTTTTTGGGGCACGTTCTGAGGCTGGTATTTCTTGTAAGAATAGATTCATCACATTACTCCTTAAAATACTTGGATTTCTGAATTTTTTATGTTCGCCAAAGATAGAGAAGCGAGAAAATAAAGACCCAAACTACATCAACAAAGTGCCAAAAAAGAGTAGTCGCACTTGTCCCAAAGTGAGTCTTATTATAGTTGCCTGGAATGAATGAGCGAATCAGCATAATTATCTGAAGCACAACACCAGCCAGAACGTGTAGACCGTGGAAGCCTGTTAGTAAGTAAAATGTCGAACCAACTAACCCTGTAGTAATCTTAAAATCGAGATTTCTCCACTCAATTAATAGACCAACTAAGAAATAACTTCCCATTGCGATTGTTATTAACCATAGCCAGCGAAATTTATTAAGTTGATTATGCTTGAGGGCATTTTCTGCTGGTTGAATTACAAAGCTGCTAGAAAGTAATACTACCGTATTAATAACAACAAGTGTAGATAATTCTGGCCCAGAAATACCAGGTGGTAGCCAATTCTTAGTAGTCAGCCGCAAAGCAACATAAGTAAAGATAAAACTTAGAAATATGATGCTTTCTGATAGTAAGAAAACGGTAAATCCGAACATTCCTTTACCGTGATGATCTTCATGACTACCGCCACCAGTTGGTAGGAAGCGCTGTAACCAATTTGGCAAACGTCGCCGCCACAAATCAAAACGGATAGGACTTTCATCTATATGACGACGTTGCATAATTGAATTAGGGCATTAAGAATTGGGAATTAGGAATTAGGAATTGGGAATTGGGAATTGGGAATTGGGAATTAAATGTAGGTTGGGTTTCGTTCCTCAATCTAAAATCTAAAATCTAAAATTGACTCACTCACTGTTATCGGAATTTACGATTACTGAGTATTTTGGATTGCCGTAGTCATAAGGAGGCCTGGTTACAGTTGGAATCTCTTCAAAGTTATCTCGTGGAGGTGGTGAAGAGGTTGTCCATTCCAATCCAGTAGCGTGCCAAGGATTGTCAGCTGCCCTCGGCCCGTAAAGCCAAGAGCCTACTATGTTAGCAATAAAAGGCAGTGTGGATGCTCCTAGTAAAAATGAAGCCAAGCTAGCGATGACGTTCCATCCTTGATATTGTGGATCGTAGGAAGAAACTCGGCGTAGCATCCCTTGTAAACCTAATGGATGCATGGAGAAAAAGGTAATATTGGCAGGAATAAAGGTCAGCCAGAAATGTAACTTGCCCCAACCCTCAGCATACATTCTTCCAGTGATCTTGGGAAACCAGTAGTAAATTGCCGCGAAGATTGCCATTGTGATCGTGTTAAAAACGATGTAGTGGAAGTGTCCCACAACAAAGTAGGTGTTATTAACGTGGATATCAAAGGGCGTGGCAGCAAGCATTACACCAGTAACACCACCAAAAATAAACATGGCTGCACCTCCCATTGCAAACAGCATTGGTGTCTCTAGATGTAGTTTGCTCCTCCAGATGGTGGCTGTCCAAGCGAAGGCTTTAATCCCAGTGGGTATGGCAACTAACATTGAGGTAGCCATGAAGGTCATCCGCATCCAGCCAGGGGTGGCACTGGTGAACATGTGATGTACCCAAACGAAGATACTGATCAAGGCAATACCTAATGTGGCGATCGCAACTGACCGATAACCAAATAGGGGATTGCGAGAAAATGCAGGCAAAACCTCAGCAAAAATACCGAAGGCTGGTAGTGCCATGATATAAACTGCTGGGTGAGAGTAAAACCAAAATAGATGCTGATAAATAATCGGATCGCCATTCCCATCCGGTTTAAAAAATTGTGTGCCCAAGGAGAGATCAAGCAACAGCAGGATCAATACAGCTGTCAAGGCAGGTAAATTAATCAGTTGCAATAACTGGGCGCTAAAAACCGACCAAACAAACACAGGCATCCGAAAAAACGTCATCCCTGGGGCCCGCATCCAAAAGATGGTGGTCACAAAGTTAACAGCCCCCATGATTGAAGAGATGCCTATTAAAACTAGGCTGACTATCCATAAAAATTCACCGTTAATAAACTGATCCCCTGGAACTTGCAGACTAACTGGCGGATAAGACCACCACCCAGCTTGTGCAGTCCCGTTTGGGAGGAAAAAGCTAGACAGTAGTAAAAGACCAGCTGGTGGCAAAATCCAAAACGAAATGGCATTGAGCAAGGGAAAAGACATATCCCGCGCTCCAATCATTAGCGGCACTAAGTAGTTAGAAAGACCTGCATTGAAGGGAATAATCCACAGGAAAATCATGATTGTCCCGTGCATGGTGAACAAACCGTTATAAAGCGGGCGATCGACCAAATTCGATTCTGGAGTGAGCAACTCAGCCCGAATCAGCATCGCCAACAATCCGCCAATCAGGAAGAAAATGAAGGTCATCACCATGTACTGAATTCCAATCACCTTATGATCGGTGTTGAAGCTGAAGTATTCCCGCCAAGTATTACTCTGCTGGTTCTGCGATTCTCGATCCCCGGTAATCTCTTGACTTAAATCATGTGTCATTATTTAGCTTCCTTTTATTGGCAATGCCAGATTGAGCAGGTATGACGGTGTACCAGCCGCTATTAAACAATGTTTTTGGTGGTTGGATATTTTCGGCAACTGCCTGATTGATGGGAATTTGTTCGCTAGTAGCAGTTTGCGTGAGCCACTGATTATATTGATCGAGGGATTCAACGTATACATCCGTTTCCATTAAGGCAAAGTAAGTACCGCTAAATTGAGAATCTTTCAGCCGATATTTGCCTGGGCGAATCGGTGTTAGTACAATATCAATGTCGCGCCCTGGAATAATATCCTGCTTTAAGCGAAACTCAGGGACGTAGAAACCGTGGATTACATCCTGCGCTTGCAGATTTAAGCGAGTGCTGCGATTGATCGGCAGATGCAGTTGATTGCTAGTAACATTATTTGGATAACGAAAAGACCAATCCCACTGCTTAACAAAAACATCAATAGTTTCAGATGCAGGTTTGGGGACATCGCTGATGGTTTCGGCGTAGGCAGGTGCAGATTCAAGGGGTGTATGCAAATGCACGATTTGCTTTAGACCCAAAATATTTAATTGCTGATAAATATTGAAGCTTTGGAAAGCAATCCACACTACTAATAAAGTCGGGGTTGCTGTCCACAATATTTCTAGCCTCGCATCACCTCTAGAGGGGTGTCCCTCGCTGTAGTCTTCTGGAGGGGCGCGATGGAATGCGATCGCATAAATCATAACGCCAATTAGCCCAAGTAAGATAAATGCTCCAATTGAGACTAAGAAGCTAAACAAATCATCTACCCGTTGTGCTTCTGCTGTAGCTTGCGGAGGCATCCAAGCAAACGCCTGTTGCCCAATCCACCGACTGACGACGAGCAACACTGCTACATAAACCGCTATTAATACATATTCAAAAACACTAAACATAAAATTCAATAAATTCTCGTTTAATTATTTGTTGTAACCATTTTTGGCAATGCTATTAGCAGCAGTAACATGAATCCCAAATTCTTCTCCCAAATGCGCCCCCAATGTTCCGTGAACGAATAATATCCCCAGCATTGCAATCCCTGCTAACAAGTAACTCCACTGCACCTGTCTGGAAGCATCCTTCCGCCAGCGATAGCGTTGCAAACCTCTCCATACAGTCATGGCTACAATAAGCCCCAACAGCAAAAGGCCACCCAAACCATGTAAAAGCATCGTCCAACCAGCACTCAATCCCCAAGCACTCTTTTGATCGGCTGGTGGATTTGCCAAAAGTAGCTCAAAAAAACCAGCAGGAACTGTGAAAAAGGTGATAGTTGCTGCTGCTATGAGGTTGTACCAGCCGACATCAAAAAAGCTAGAACGGATGGCAGCCAATCCCAAAAATTTGAAAATTGGTTTTTCTAAAGAAAACAGCACTCCTGCTATATCAAAAATGATGGCAATGATGAACAAACCCAGCGTTAGATGCACCAACTGCGGATGTACAGGAATCTCGTAAGGTAATCCGTTAGCACCCAGACGCAATCTCAACTGCTCAATCAGTTGCGAGTTCATGGTGAAACTCCCTGTTTCAAGGCTTGAACTACAGGCTCAACGTGCAATCCATACACCCAAAACAGTTTACTCCCCAAATACACTTGCAAAAACACTAGGCAGACTAACAATGTTGCAGCCCCAAGGTAAGCAGGCGGTACTTTTCGGGGGCTGCGGTTGCGAATCACAAAACGCCAAGCTGCGATCGCCGCAACCATCGCCGCCAATGACCAACCCAAGACGGTATGATAATTCAGCGTTGACTGGGCTGCTTTCTGGGCTTGTGCTAGTCCGGCTTCAAATTGGCCAAAGATAATCGCGATGAAAATTGCGATCGCAGCAACAAACATATTCCAAAAACTCACCTCAAATAAACGCACGTTACGGGTGAAATAGCCTAGAACATCGCACACGAAAGAAAAAAGCACCATTGCGATTACGAAGTGGACAATGATGGGGTGT
>NZ_JACKZS010000025.1 GCF_014222285.1 Nostoc sp. UCD121 | reverse complement strand
ATATTATTATTGTCTTTGTAAAAATTCATGTTAATGATTTGTCAGCATGATTTACTTAGCGATAATTCACTCCCAAACATATCGACAAAGTATTAAAAAGGTTTGCTCTAATTCCCTAATTAAAAATTAAGCTTATGCAGGATCTAGTGGTCTGTCTCATTAATTTTGCTGGGTTGCAAGATCCCCAACTTCTTCAAGAATTTGGGGATCTGAACACCTTAACCTTTCAGAAATAATGACATGAACCCTAGGCTTCTCTCAAGCATGTTGAATTATTTGCAGCTTACTAAACCCTAAAAGTATCAAATAAATAATGAAAACTCTTGATAGTCTAACCACACCAGCTTTGCTGCAAACTCTGCAATTAATTGCTCAACCTACGAAAACTTTAGAAAAGTATGCTGCAAAGTACGGTGATATTTTTACAACGCGGGTAATGGGTTTAAAGTCGCCACCAATAGTATTTTTTAGCCATCCCCAAGCAATTAGTGATTGTTTTGCCATCCCTGCACACAAGTTAGATTTTAAGAAAGCAACCCATGTGTTTAAACCCTTGTTTGGAGAGAATTCTATTGTATTTCAAGAAGCGCGATCGCACCAACAACAACGGCAGCTATTGTTACCAGCATTTCATGGCGATAATTTAAAATCTTATGGACAAACAATTTGCCAAATTACTGAAGAACTTACACAAACTTGGACATCAGGTACAGAGATTTGTATACACAAATTAATGTCAAATATCACTTTAGAAATTATCTTACAAGTGGTATTTGGGATTACTCATGGTGTGCGCTACCAACAATTAAAAGAACAATTGAGTTCTTTATTAGAAGACGTAACTAAACCTTGGTATTCCAGCTTGTTTTTCTTTCCTTTGCTGCAAAAAGATTTAGGCGCATGGAGTCCTTGGGGAATTTTCTTAAAAAGACGAGAGCAAATTGACAAACTTATCTATGCAGAAATTTCTGAAAGACGTTGGCAAAATGATGCTACACGTACAGATATTCTCAGTATGC
Source organism: Nostoc sp. UCD121 (assembly GCF_014222285.1). GTDB lineage: Bacteria > Cyanobacteriota > Cyanobacteriia > Cyanobacteriales > Nostocaceae > Nostoc. The sequence continues at coordinate 57,212 of NZ_JACKZS010000025.1, read as the reverse complement.
TGATGTCAGCACATGATGTAAATGGCCAACAGATGACAGATCAGGAATTACGCGATCAACTAGTTTCATTATTGCTGTTAGGTTATGAAACTACATCTGGTGTATTAGCCTGGATATTTTATTTAATTCACTCTCACCCAAAGGTGAAATATCGGCTAATGCAAGAACTAAATACCTTGGAGAATCTCACAAATCCTGAAGCAATTACACAATTACCTTATCTCACCGCCGTCTGTCAAGAAACACTGCGAATTCATCCTATTGCTTTAATTTGCACACCACGAATGGTAAAAGAACCAGTGGAAATTATGGGGCATAAATTTACATCAGAAACAGTTTTAGTTCCCTGTATTCATTTAGCACATCGCCGAACAGACACTTACCCAGAACCAGAACAGTTTCGTCCAGAAAGATTCCTCAATCAAAAATTTTCACCTTACGAATATTTGCCTTTCGGTGGAGGTTATCGCGGTTGCATTGGTGCAGCATTTTCTATGTATGAACTAAAATTAGTAACAGCCATAATATTATCCCGTTTTGAATTAAGCCTTACTGATCAACGTCCAGTGCATCCAGTCCGTCGTGGTATTACAATTGTCCCTAGCGGCGGTGTAAAAATGGTTGTTACTAAAAAGGCTAAATTTAAAAGACAAACAATACTTTCTAGTTGATTACTCAATCTTCCGATTTACATATACCTAAATACAGATCCGCTCCTTAGCATCTAGCATTTACAGTAACTAGTAAGAGGATATTTAGGAGATTACTAATTCATGCCTGATGAGCATCGGTTGGAGGAAAAATTTTTATCCCAGGAAGCTGAAAGAAGAATATCTGAAAAGCTAGATGACGCGGAAAAAATAGAAATAGATGTACAAACCGATCTTTTGAAAATAGTTCAGGGACAAGCGGATGGAGTTTCGGTTGTAGGACAAGGATTAGTAATCCAAGAAGATATTCGCGTACAAGAAATACATCTGCAAACAGATAGTATTGCCATCAATCCTTTCAGCGCTCTTTTGGGTCAAATAGAACTTACTGAACCAGTCAATACCATAGCTCGCATTATACTTACAGAAACCGATATTAACCGCACTTTGGCATCAGATTTTGTTAGCAGCCAGATGCAAGATTTTGATTTGGATGTAGATGGCAAAATTGTGAGTTTTGAGGCACAAAGAATTGAGGTATTTTTACCTGGTGATGGGAAAATAGAATGTCAGGGAAGAGTGCTGTTAAAAGAGAGGGGAAATACTCGCCCTTTGGCTTACACTGCGATCGCACGTCCACGCACTAGTTCACAACCCGCAATTCTGGAGAGTTTTAACTGCACTGAGGGAGGAGGAATTTCTATAGAAGTAGTTACAGCTTTAATGCAGAAAACAAAAGAACTGATGAATATACCATATTTTAAATGGGAAGATATGGTGTTTCATATTAAAGATATAAAAGTGGAAACTGGTAGTTTAATATTGATGGTAGAAACTCAAGTGAGACAAATACCATCATCGTCAAATTTCTCATCTACTTAGTAGAATTAATCTTAGTTAAAGATAATTTTTGTTACTGAAGGATGATGTAAAACGAATAAAAGGTTTCTACTATTTAGAAAGCTACTTATTTCTAAATTCCAACTATGCAAGAGTATGATGTTGTGCTGATCGGTGCTGGACACAATGGGTTAGTTTGTGCGGCTTACTTGTTGAAAGCTGGTTATAGCGTCCTGTTATTGGAAAAGCGTTCTGTTCCAGGTGGTGCAGCAACAACTGAAGAATGTCTACCACAAGAGGCTCCTGGATTTAAATTTAACTTGTGTGCTATTGACCATGAGTTTATTCACTTGGGGCCAGTTGTTGAAGAATTAGAACTAGAAAAATACGGCTTGCATTATTTGGAGTGCGATCCAGTTGTTTTCTGTCCTCATCCCGATGGCAAGTATTTCTTAGGGCATAAGTCGCTAGAAAAAACTTGTGCAGAAATTGCTCGTTATAGTGAACGTGATGCCAAAAAATACGCAGAATTTGTAGATTATTGGCAACGAGCGATCGGCGCAATGGTTCCTATGTTTAATGCACCGCCAAAGTCAATTATAGATATCATTGGTAACTACGATATCAAAAAATTAAAAGATTTATTTTCGGTTATTGGTTCGCCAAACAAAACGCTGGATTTTATTCGCACTATGTTAACCAGCGCTGAGGATTTACTTAACGAATGGTTTGATGAAGAATTTCTAAAAGCGCCACTAGCCAGATTAGCATCAGAACTTGGTGCGCCACCATCGCAAAAAACCCTTGCCATTGGTGCAATTATGATGGCGATGCGTCATAACCCTGGCATGGCCAGACCTCGCGGCGGAACTGGCGCATTAGTGCAAGCTTTGGTGAATTTAGTCAAAAGTAAAGGTGGCGTTATTCTCACAGATCAACATGTTGAAAAAGTTTTAATTGATGATGGCAAAGCTGTTGGTGTGCGGGTTGCTGGTGGTAAAGAATATCGCGCCAAATACGGGGTTATCTCTAATATTGATGCCAAGCGATTGTTCTTACAAATGACTGATAAAAGCGATGTTGATGGAGCCGACCCTGATTTATGGGAAAGATTAGAACGCCGCATCGTTAACAACAACGAAACCATCCTCAAGATAGATTTGGCTTTAGATGAACCACTGCATTTTCCACACCACGCTCACAAAGATGAATATCTTGTTGGCTCTATCTTGATTGCCGATTCCGTGGCTCATGTAGAACAGGCTCATAGTAAATGCACCTTGGGAGAGATTCCTGATGCTGACCCATCAATGTATGTGGTGATGCCTAGCTACTTAGACCCTACATTAGCACCGCCAGGTAAGCACACTGTATGGATTGAGTATTTTGCCCCTTATCAAATTGCCGGTGCAGAAGGCACTGGTTTAAAAGGTACTGGCTGGACAGATGAATTGAAAAATAAAGTTGCAGATAGAGTAGTTGATAAGTTGGCAGACTATGCACCAAATGTCAAAAATGCAACTATCGCCCGTCGTGTTGAAAGTCCAGCAGAACTAGGAGAAAGATTAGGTGCTTACAAAGGTAATTATTACCATGTTGACATGACTTTAGATCAGATGATATTTTTCCGTCCCTTACCAGAAATAGCCAACTATAAAACGCCAATTGATAATCTATTTTTGACTGGTGCTGGGACTCATCCAGGTGGTTCTATTTCAGGAATGCCGGGACGCAATTGTGCCCGCGCCTTTTTACAGGCAAAACATCCTATTAGCCAAACCTTGAAGGATGCAAGAGATTCGATTAAGTCAACTGTCGAGTCAGTGTTTGGAATTAATTAGCGGTTTTAAGTTGCATAGTTTCAATCGCTAAAAAGACGCAAAGACGTAATTTGAATGATGAGTATAGTAGTCCTAAACCATTCGTGAACAATAAGATCCCTGACTTCTTTGAAAAGTTGGGGATCTGAGTCTCTCGATTTTCACAACTCATTTAGGATTGCTATAGCTTAGATAAGTGCTAGAAAAGTGAAGCAACTAACATCATTGTCTAGTGAAAAACTATTACAATCGCCTATGGCGGGTGGTACACCATTGCACTCTTAGAAAATTACTAAACACTTGCGATGTGTACAACAGGCGACATTTACACAATATATACAACACAAATAATTGTTTTTTGAATGAAGTAGGTACTAAGTAATTGCTTTATGTATATTTAATATGATAATCTAGCCTACGCTTGATTTTAATAAACATCTATGTATGCGTCGTCAACAAAGCTCTTCTAAAAGATAAGTGAATTAATGGGTAAAAATTAGTGTATTTTGATAATACTCAAAAAAAGAACGAATTTTAACATCATCTCATAAGTTTTGTAGGTACAGCATGATTGTTCAGCGCTGCTTCGTTGCATCTGGTTTGATAGCTTTCTTCGCATTTGGTTGTAGTGGTGGGGCAAACTCATCCATAGAAAATACTACACAAGTTGTTCAAGAAAGTAATGTAACCCAGCTTTTCATAGAAGCGAAGGCTACCCAAAAAGCAGAAGACTTTTTTCATCAAGGTAATAATTTATTAGATGGACAACGTTATGAAGATGCAATAAAAGTATACGACAAAGCGATCGCTATCAAAGTTGAGAGTCCTGAAGCTTGGATTAACCGTGGCATAGCTTTAACATCGTTGCAACGCTACAAAGATGCTCTCGCATCTTACGACAAAGCGATCGCTATCAAACCCGATAAATATGAAGCCTGGTATAATCGTGGCATAGCTTTGACATCGTTGCAGCGCTATAAAGACGCGATCGCATCTTACGACAAAGCGATCGCTATCCAACCCAACAAATATCAAGCCTTAATTAACCGAGGCATTGCACTGACAAAGCTACACCGCTACCAAGATGCCATTGCATCTTACGATAGAGCGATCGTCATCAAGCAAGATTTGCACCAAGCATATTACAATAAAGCTTGCTCTTATGCTTTACAAAGCAATCTGGAATTAGCAATTGAGAACCTAGACAAAGCAATCAAGCTTGTTCCTGATAAATACAAAAAATTAGCAAAAACTGACCCAGACTTTAGCAAAGTGCGTAGTGAAAAGCAGTTTCAGGAATTAGTGCAATAGTATTTTATCACTACCACTCAGTGTAGAATATAAGCCTGCTGTAGAAAGGATTTTTTCTTGAGCGGTTTACGGTTAGACATGAAAAAATTGTTAATCACTGGAGCAAGTGGTTTTTTAGGATGGCATCTTTGCCAGCTTGCTAAACTAGAATGGGAGATTTATGGCACTTATTTATCCCATCCTTTAGAAATTCCTGACATGAAAATGTTAAAAGCAAACTTAACAAATTTTCAGGAATTAAAGCGCATATTTAATGATGTCAAACCAGAAGCAGTTATTCATACTGCTGCACATTCGCAACCAAATTTTTGTCAAACCAACCCCAAAGAATCCCACGCAATTAACGTCATCGCATCCTGCAATATTGCCGGACTGTGTGCAGATAATTCTATTCCTTGTGCTTTTACTTCAACCGATTTGGTTTTTGATGGTTTAAATGCCCCCTATCAAGAAACAGATGCTGTGTGTCCCGTCAATCTCTACGGTGAGCAAAAGGCGATCGCAGAAGCAGATATGCTAGAAAGGTATCCCATGACCGCAGTGTGTCGGATGCCGTTGATGTTTGGTGCAGAAACGCCTACGGCAAAAAGCTTTATTCAGCCATTTATTGAGACTTTACAAGCAGAAAAAGAACTAAGTTTATTTATAGATGAATTTCGCACCCCAGTAAGTGGAACAACCGCCGCCAAAGGACTTTTATTAGCATTAGAAAAAGTTAACGGCATCATTCACTTAGGTGGCAAAGAGCGGATTTCGCGTTATGATTTTGGACAAATATTAGTGGAAATATTTCAACTCCCTGCCACTGGTCTGAAATCCTGCCGACAACAAGATGTGAAAATGGCAGCACCTAGACCAGCAGATGTTTCTTTGGATAGTTCTAAAGCTTTTGCATTGGGGTATCAGCCTTTATCTGTAAGGGAAGAATTGCAAGAGTTAGGAGTTTTAATTCCTAACTCTTAACTCCTTACTTCAGGTTAATAAGCATCCATTGGCAGACAAGAACAAACAAAATTTCTGTCGCCAAAGGCTGCATCAATGCGCCCAACAGCAGGCCAGAATTTATATTCACGAGTCCAAGGCGCAGGATAAGCAGCTTGTTCACGAGAATAAGGATGATTCCATTCTCCAGTAATTAGACTTTCGGCGGTGTGGGGTGCGTTCTTCAAAACATTATCTTGGATATCCACCTTGCCAACTTCTATTTGGGCAATTTCTTGACGAATAGAAATCAACGCATCACAGAAACGATCTAACTCTTGCTTAGATTCACTTTCTGTAGGTTCCACCATGATTGTACCCCCTACAGGCCAGGAGACAGTCGGCGCATGGAAACCATAATCTATGAGACGCTTGGCGACATCATCGATTTCGATCGCAGCTGATTTTTTTAGCGATCGCAAATCTAAAATACATTCATGGGCAACTAAACCATTTTTCCCCTGATACAAAACCGGATAGTACGATTCCAGTTTCTTGGCAATGTAGTTAGCGTTGAGAATCGCCACCTTAGTTGCTTGGGTTAAACCATCTGCACCCATCATGGCAATGTACATCCAAGAAATCACCAAGATACTTGCACTACCCCAAGGCGCAGCCGCAACAGCACCAATATGTGAGTGCTGAGTTGAGTCGTTGATAGTAACAACAGGATGTCCGGGGAGAAAAGGCACAAGATGAGATGCAACACCAATGGGCCCCATACCAGGGCCACCACCACCATGAGGAATACAGAAGGTTTTGTGCAGATTCAAGTGACAGACATCTGCACCAATATCTCCAGGACGGCAAATCCCTACTTGGGCGTTCATATTTGCCCCATCCATGTAAACTTGTCCACCGTGACTATGGACAACAGCGCAGATTTCCTGAATTGGTTCCTCAAATACACCATGAGTTGAGGGATATGTCACCATTAAGGCGGCTAATTCATTGCTGTGTTTTTCTGCCTTTGCCTTCAGGTCATCAACATCAATATTACCTTGTGAGTCACAGGCAACAGCCACCACCTTCATTCCACACATCACCGCACTAGCTGGATTTGTCCCGTGTGCCGAGGTAGGAATCAAACAAACATTGCGGTGTGTTTCGCCCCGATTTTCGTGATATTGACGAATTACTAAAAGTCCTGCATACTCGCCCTGAGAACCGGCATTTGGTTGTAGAGAAATTCCCGCAAACCCAGTAATTTCAGCTAACCATGCTTCAAGTTGTTCAAACAAGATTTGATAACCTTGCGTTTGCGACGCAGGGGCAAATGGATGAATCTTGCCAAATTCTTCCCAACTTACCGGAATCATCTCAGCAGTTGCATTCAACTTCATTGTGCAAGAACCCAAAGGAATCATCGATGTCGTTAGCGACAAGTCTTTAGCTTCTAGCTTGTGCAAATAGCGCAACAACTCAGTTTCTGAGTGATAGCGGTTAAAAACTGGGTGAGTGAGATAGTTGCTGGTACGGGTAAGGCTTGAGTTTTGTAGAGGTGATTTGCCCTGTGCTGAAATTAAGTCTCCAATTTCTTTAAAACCGAGAAATAGACTATCAGGCGCTGCAAAAATCTCCAAAACCTCTACCAAATCATCTACTGTAGTTGTTTCATCTAGAGAAATACCAACAGCAGTGTCATCAAAAATTCGCAGGTTAATATTCCTTGCTTGACAAGCTTCAAGAATTAGTTCCAGGCTGCGTGTTCCCAATTCTACCCGCAGTGTATCAAAGAAATTTTCAGAACTAATTTTGTAACCTAGATGCTTTAGTCCTGCTGCCAACATTAAAGTTAGCTGATGGATATTCTCAGCAATTTGCTTCAGTCCAGTAGGGCCATGATAGACAGCGTACATACTTGCCATTACCGCCAGTAGCACCTGTGCAGTACAGATATTACTAGTAGCTTTTTCACGGCGGATATGCTGTTCGCGGGTTTGCAAAGCGAGACGTAATGCAGGTTTACCTTGAGCATCTTTTGATACTCCTACAATTCGCCCTGGAACCAGTCGCTTATACTCTTCCTTCGTTGCAAAATATGCCGCGTGAGGCCCCCCAAACCCCAACGGAATACCAAAGCGCTGGGTGCTACCAACAGCAATATCAGCGCCAAATTCCCCAGGAGGGGTGAGCAAAGTTAAACTTAAAGGATCTGCTGCTACCGTCACCAATGCACCCTTAGCATGGGCTTTTTCTATAAAAGCGCGGTAGTCGTAAATGGTGCCATCACTTGCCGGGTATTGCAAAACAGCCCCAAAAATTGGTTGATCAAAATCAAATGTTTGATGATCGCCGATAATGATCTTAATTCCTAATGGTTTAGCCCGTGTTTGTAACACGTCGATAGTTTGGGGATGGCAGTCACCAGAGACGAAATAAGCATTTGCCTGATTTTTACAAACACCATAGCTTAGGCTCATTGCTTCAGCTGCGGCTGTGGCTTCATCCAGCAACGAAGCATTGGCAATTTCCAAACCTGTGAGGTCGATAATCAAGGTTTGAAAATTCAGCAGCGCTTCAAGTCGTCCTTGGGCAATTTCTGGCTGATAAGGAGTGTAAGCAGTATACCAACCAGGGTTTTCCAAGATATTACGCCCAATTACAGGTGGGGTAATAGTGTCGTAATATCCCATACCAATGTATGAACGGAAAACCTGATTTTTGGCAGCAATTTTTTTTAAGGATGTCAGTGCTGCATACTCACTTTCGGCTTCTGGTAACTTTAGGGGTTGCTTCAGCCTGATTGTCTGAGGAACTGTTTGGTCAATTAGGGCATCCAGGCTGGGAAATCCCAAAACCTTAAGCATAAGCTGGATGTCGTCTGAGTTAGGGCCAATATGTCTTGGCGCAAAACTACTCAACTTTTGACTTTTTTCGTCCAGCACTTGCTGCTCATTAGACTTGAGAATAGGGGCGTTCAATACCACAAATTACTCTCCAGATGGTACTATTTCATATTTTGCAATAAATACTGATGAGAAGTAGGTGTAACTTTTCAATTTATCTAAATTTCATGACTTATTTTCGAGTGGAATGGAAAAGGGCAGGTGAGTAGAAGGGAATTTGCTGCAAGTCTTTCCCCTCTACCCCCTATCCCCTCTGCCTCTTCGCCTCTTTCCTACTCCCCTTCCACCTGGGCGCGATACTCATCTGCTGTTAAAGCATCTTCAACTTCACCAGGGTCATTGACGCGCACTTTCAAAAACCACCCTTCTCCATAGGGGTCTTCTGACACTTCTTCAGGAGAATTAATTAAGGCTTCATTGCGTTCTATAACAGTACCGGTGACTGGTGAATTAAGCTCTTCAACGGCTTTCACTGATTCAATTGTGCCAAAGTTTTCTCCCCTGGTAAGAGCGTCGCCAATTTCTGGTAGTTCCAAAAAGACGATATCACCCAATTCATGTACGGCAAACTCAGTAATGCCAATGGTGGCAATTTCGCCATCTATTCGCACGTATTCATGAGAATCCAAGTATCTGAAATCTTGAGGATATTCAAAAGACATATCACTTCCTCTCCCTTATCAAAAAAATTATTGCCCCAACAGTCATCCAAGCCATATATGGTAATGAACCTTACTGTAGATTGAGTAACTCACAACACATTATTCCTCAAAAACCTTGGCGCTTGTTAGTTAGCAGCACGATTTTTTGACCGATAAAAGGGACGTTTAACTACAACTGCTGGGTAAGCTTTGCCGCGAATTTCGACTTCTAGCTGCTGACCAACGGTTGCTAATTGGGTAGGAACGTAAGCTAAAGCAATGGGATAACCCAGTGTAGGCGACAGAGTACCACTAGAAACTTCTCCCACAACTTTACCTGTGGATAACACTTGGTAGCCATGACGGGCAATGTTACGTCCTTGAGTTTGTAAACCTACCAATCGACGCTTCACTCCCTTGGATTTTTGCTCTGCTAAAACTTCTCGCCCAATAAAATCACCTTTGGTATCTAAGTGGACTAGCCACCCCAAACCTGCTTCTAAGGGTGTGGTGGTGTCATCTATATCTTGTCCGTAAAGTGCCATCGCTGCTTCTAGGCGCAGAGTGTCTCTCGCACCAAGTCCACAGGGGATAACACCACTTTTATGGAGACTTCGCCACAATTCTACTCCCACATCTGGGTCTACCATCACCTCAAAGCCATCTTCTCCGGTGTAACCTGTGCGGGCCAGGAAGGCAGGTTTACCTAATAGGGTTGCTTCTAAATGTCCGAAAGCTTTGATTGGTTGTAAGTCTTCTTGCACTAAAGGCTGGAGATATTTAATCGCTTTTGGCCCTTGCACGGCAATTAAGACTTTATCTGGTGAAAGGTCTTGGAATTGCACTTTATCCAGGTCAAGATGTTGCAAAATCCATACTTTATCTTTACCAGAGGTTGCTGCATTGACGATCATAAATGCCTTTTGTATACCAGTTGTGTCTTCACCTTGGTAATAAACAATGATGTCGTCAATAATTCCCGCTTGGGGATTTAACAATACGGTGTATTGTGCTTGACCGGGTTGCAATCGACTCAAGTCTGAAGGCACTAGAGGCTGGAGTTGGGAAATGAGATTTTTACCTTGGAGAGTAAATTTACCCATGTGGGAAATATCGAACATTCCGGCTGTATTTCTTACAGCCTCGTGTTCGCGGCTAATGCCACTAAATTGCACGGGCATTTCCCAACCACCAAAGCTGGTAAAGCGGGCTTTGAGTCCTACACCCAGTTCATATAATGGGGTTCGCGCCAGAGATTGGGCGTTGTCTTCTTGATTAGCCACAGGTAATTATTGCGTAGATGCGGAGCAACTTGCCGTTAGGCATCGCACCTCAACATATATCATCCTACGAGATGCTTTCTGGTTTTACAGTCTTGTGTATCGAATTTGGGAATGGGGCATTGGGCATTGGAAGCGTTGACTGTTGACTGAAGAGTTATTCTCCTTGTCTCCTTGTCCCCTCCTGTGAGGTTTAATAGTTAATAGTAAAAGTGTTGAGATTTATTAAGAAGAGATTATGAAATATTGGCGGCTGTTAGCTAGCTTTGTCTTAGCTATGGTTCTTTTTTTGTTTCCTCTATCGGCGGAAGCTGCAAGTTCTTCTAGTATTACCCGTTCTGTGGGTAATGATGAACTTAAGGGTAAAGATTACTCTGGACAAAGTTTAGTTGGTACTGAGTTTACCAATCTCAAATTAGAGAATGCTAATTTTAGCAATGCTGACTTACGTGGTGGCGTGTTTAACGGTACCCTATTGGATGGAGCAAATCTGCATGGTGTTGATTTTAGTGAAGGCATAGCTTATCTAACAAGGTTTAAGGATGCTGATTTAAGTGATGCGGTGTTGACCGATGCAATGATGCTGCGTTCTACTTTTGACGATGTAAATGTCACAGGCGCTGATTTTACGAATGCAATTTTAGATGGGACGCAAGTGAAAAAGCTTTGTGTTAAAGCAAGTGGGGTAAATTCTAAAACTGGTGTAGATACTCGCCAGTCTTTAGGATGTAAGTAAAATATAACCCCTCTTCTTTGCTGGTGGAGAGGGGGATATTATTTTAACTAATAGGGTACGACAGACTCAGAAAGTATTGTGGTCTAACTAAGAGTCTGAAACAGTCTTTAATTACGAATTACGAATTACGAATTACGCACAGCGATGTCTAACAACAAGCCGCCTTGCGTCTACGCTAGTGATATGCTTCTCTTAAAAAGCTGGCATAATTTGCCCGAATCGTCATAGTAGTAGGATGACCTACACCTAAAGTTCGTTCACAAATTTTCAAAGCTTGCTCAAATAAGGGTTTAGCTTTCTTATAGCGTCTTGTCTGACGGTAGAGTGATGCGATATTGTTCAGGCTAATTGCAACATCGGGATGTTCCTCTCCCAGTAGGCGTTTACTCAGTTCTAAAGCTTGCTGATACAAAGGTTCAGCTTTGCTGTAGCGTCTTGTCGATTCATAGAGTTGCGCTAAATTATTCAGGCTAGTGGCGACATCAAGATGGTTGTCTCCTAGGAGGCGTTTTCTCAGTTCTAAAGATTTCTTCAGTAAGGGTTCGGCTTTACTATAGCGTCCTGTATAACAGTACAATGCTGCTAAATTGTTCAGGGTAGTGGCAACATGGGGATGTTCTTCTCCCACTAAGTGTTTCCACAGTTTTAAAGCTTGCTGATACAAAGGTTCAGCTTCTTTGTAGCGTTCTGTAGATTCATAGAGTAATGCTAAATAGCTCAAGGTAGTGGCAACATCGGTATGTTCTCCCAACAGGCGTTTTCTCAGCTCTAAAGCTTGCTGATAAAGTGGTTCAGCTTCGCTGTAACGTCCTGTAAAATCGTAAAGTTGAGCTAAATTGTTCAGGCTAGTGGCGACATCGAGATGTTCTAGACCAAGACGATTTTTAGTTAGTTCTACACACTGCTGCAACCAAGGTTCTGCTTGCTGATAAAGTCCTTGACCTTGATAAAACCAGGCTAATTTGGTAAATAGAGTAATGAGATTTTCATCGCTCACATACTGGGATAAGTGGGTTGCAACTTCTGTTATGTGCGGGATATGTGGAGTGAAATTGACAATATCTTCAGGGGTAAGCTGTTGCGGAATTAGCTTTGCTACCTCTAACATCATCGCTGCAAATTTAGTTTTTGCTTCATCCGCCTCACCTGACTCCTCCAACTTCATTTGGAAAAGTTGCCGAATCATTGGATTTAGACGATAAATTTCTTGACTTTCCTGTTGTAGTAAATGTAATTCCAGTAAGTCGGCTATAGCTTTCTCCCAAAGTTCTTGTTTTTTGTCATCTTCTACCGTCCCAATAGATAATGGAATGTCAGCTAAGGCACACAAACTAAGCAAACAGCCAAAGCTTTTTGCATTTTCATCCAGCTGTTCCCAACTCAACTCAAAAGCTTCCGCTATACCGTCTTTATCAGGCATCAATGAATTCTCATTGACCACATTTTCATGTTCCACTCGCTTTTTCTCTAGCCGCTTCAGTAGTGTTTCAAGAGGCAAATCTGGCATCTTATCCAGATATTGTCCTACTAACTCTAACGCTAAAGGTAAATATCCTAAAAATTTACAAATTCTTCTCGCAATCCAAGGTTCTTTTTGCAGTCTTTCCCGACCCACTAGCGTTTTTAATAATTTCATCGCCGCTAATGGATTGAGGATATTCAATTCGCTATTATATTTTGCTGTCAGATAAAATTGTAACTTTTGTAGTTTGTCCCGACTGTTGGAAATTGTTAACTCAGGATAATTTTGGACAAACTTGTTATATATTTCATCTAGCAACTTTTTGAAAACAGCAATATCAACGTTTAATTCGCTAGCAAGTTTCGCTTCACTTTTATCTAAGTGTTCAGTCTGAAAATACTCTACAAAAGCTGCTGTTTGCTGTAGGGATAAGCTATGGGTAGCAGCTTCATTGGCTAGAAAATTAGCCCATTGCATAAACACTTTGTCAAGTTTATTTTAGATTCTACTTCGTCTGCATTTGGAAATCTCCTCTCTTGGGGGTAGAAATCCTATTTGCATATAAAGATTTCAAAGCAGTGGCTTATGGTTAGGAATCTTCACTTGAGCTTCTGAGAGTGAAGATTGAGCCTTTTAACCTCAAATTTTGAGTTTTGATCTCAAAAGGGCCAGGCAATATCTACAACGAGCTACGCCTACGCTCTATTTTTACTGTAATTTAGATACAAATATTAAATATTACTGGGAAATGAGAGTATCGCTCATAACTTAGGAACGAATTAATTAATATTTGCCTCTTGACTAATGACCCCTAACTCTTGACCATTAACTAATGAATCAAGTAGATATTCTCATCCTATCAAATGGCCCTGGTGAGGTAACAACCTGGGTGCGCCCAGTAGTAAGGGCATTGCGGCAACAATTCGGCGATGACCGAAATCAAGTGAGGATCAGTGTAATCTTATCACCTTGCTCAAATGCTAGTGGTAAAGAAGCTGCGATCGCACTTTCTTATCCAGAAGTAGATAGAGTACAGTCCGCAGAGCATTTTTGGCAATTTTTGCTCTGGGGTAAAACTATTGACAATTGGGACTGGAGAAGTCGCGGTGTAGTTGTTTTTCTCGGTGGCGATCAAATTTTCCCTGTAGTTATAGGTAGAAAGCTCGGATATCGCACAGTAGTTTACGCTGAATGGTCAGCCAGGTGGCATAACTGGATTAATCGTTTTGGTGTGATGAAACCTGAAGTTGCTGCCCGCGTCCCCCAAAAATATGCTCACAAATTTACCGTTGTAGGTGATTTGATGGTAGAAGCTAGTAGTCATTCGTCCAACGACAAAGGACAAATCACTAATGACATAGACGCGTCAGCGACTTCCCACAGTGTAGGACAAAAGACTGAATTGATTGGTCTACTTCCTGGATCAAAAGCAGCAAAATTAGCCCAAGGAGTACCATTAATTTTAAGTATTGCCGAATATGTTCACGCGAAAAGACCGCAAACTAAATTTGTAGTTCCTGTAGCCCCAACTTTGGATTTACAAACTTTAGCTAGTTTTGCCGATCCTCAAAGGAACTCTATTGCTGAAATCTTTGGCTTTGGTGGTGCTTCCTTAATTGTCCCAGAGGACGATAAAGGCAAACCATTGCTCAAAACAGCAACGGGTGTAACTGTGGAACTGTGGCAAGAAAACCCCGCATATCACTTATTATCTCAGTGTTGCATCTGCTTAACTACAGTGGGAGCAAACACTGCCGAACTCGGTGCTTTAGCAGTGCCAATGATTGTTTTACTACCAACCCAGCAACTTGATGCCATGCGTGCTTGGGATGGTTTACCTGGGTTGCTAGCAAATCTGCCAGGCGTAGGTACACTCTTTGCTAACGTAATCAATTGGTTATTCCTAAGATTCGTAAGACGCAAAGGTTTATTAGCATGGCCAAATATCTGGGCACAGGAAGAGATAGTGCCAGAACTTATGGGTAAAATTCAACCGGCAGAAATTGGGGAAATGCTTGTAGACTTATTAGCCCATCCAGAAAAATTGGATGATATCCGCGCTAAACTCCGTAATATTCGTGGCGAAAGCGGTGCAGCCCTGAAGATAGCACAGATTGTTTGCGAGGAGATTGGAAAGTGCGGATGTTTGAATACAAGAAAAGGGTGAAAGATGAAGGGGCACTAAAGGCTGGCTTCACAGGTGTCGTTTTTAAAAGACCTAGTTTGGAAATAAACAAGTGGTGGTGATTAGCACGATAAAAATAATAAATAAAAAGTGCTAGTGCAATGTTGAGTTCTAATGTGCAAAAGGTAGTATACTAGCATCAAAATATTTAGCAGTAAGTTACTTTAATCACTGAGCATTTACTTGCTAAATTTTCTGAATCACACCATTTCCTGAAACTCAGAATGCAGTAAAAAGGCATGGAGTATGTTACCAATGCCTATAACCTATGCCCCAAGCGGCAGTGGGTCTTTTCTCGTTGCCCACAATGGAGTAAATTTTACCACCGCTTTTACACAAAGTTTTTGAATGTATAAGGAAGGATAGATTTACCATGATAGCAAGTTTACGAAATAAATTTCATTATTTCATAAATCATAAAGCTTTTAAAGAGTCTCCTCTGAAAGTTACTTACCGTTTAATATATTGGTGGATAGTTTGTCAACTTTCTATTCCACAAACTATTTCATTTAAAAAGTGGAATGTTCGCTTTTTTGTACCGCCTGGTTTTTATAGAACAGGGAATACTAGTCTTTTTGTTTTCCGTGAAAGTTATGAGCCTGAATTAGATTATATTAAGCGCAGTCTCTCATCAGGCGAAGTGTTTATAGATGCAGGAGCCAACTGTGGTATTTATACCTTGTTGGCTAGCAAATTAGTAGGAGATTCTGGAAAAGTTCTTTCTTTTGAACCAGGAATTGAATCTATCAAAAATATTGAGCGTAATCTAGAAATAAACGCAGTGACTAACGTCAAGTTATTCAAAGTAGCACTGTCTGAACAAGAAGGTACAGCTAAGTTGTATCATATTGAGAATGCTCCTACTAGTTATTCTTTGGGTTCGGAGGAAAGTGAGGAGACAAGTTTTGAAGAGGTTCCTACCACCACTATCGATCATGTGTTGGCTCATGAAGGGATTGAGCGAGTAGATTTTATTAAAATAGATGTAGAGGGAGCAGAGGAACTTGTCTTTCGGGGTGCAACTTCATTATTTAGCCACATGAAACCTAAAGTAATATTTGAGATCAGCTCTAAAACAAGCGGAAGACTTAATTTGTCATATGATGGAGCCTTCAATTTTCTTAAGGGAATTGGTTATCAGTTTTTCAAGGTTAAAAATACAGGTGAACTGCTCAACTTTGAATCTCCTGAAGGCATAACAGGAAATATTTTAGCAATTCACAAGGATAATTTAGTGACAGCTTAATACAATTGCACTTTTGTCAATAAGCAATCGAAAAAAGGTGATAAATTTAGGTGAGGTCAAAGCCATCATCAAACTTTGACCTCACCTAAAGCCTATTTTGTAGACACTACAGCTTACTTCATTGGATCTGTTGCTAATCGGAAGATTCTCCATCCCTGCGCCCAAGCTCATAAATGCCGGCACCCATACAAGCTAATATTCCTGTACTAATTCCCCAACTCTCACCTAAACTAATTTCTAAACCCCAGTTACATAAAGCACCAACTATCAAAAAAGGCGTGATGCTAAATAATGAGGCGTAGAAAGCATTTTGGGATTCTCTGCCTTTGCGAGTCTTTTCAAACTCTGTTTGGCTGGTATAAAGCGATCGCTCGGCAAAGTTAAACCAACGGTTGAGTTGTTCGATTACCCATTGATTGACAGGGGAAAAACCTAGATATAGCGCCAATGACCACAAACTCGCTCCGGCGATCGCGATCGTGTCTAACTCAAAAGAAAAAGGCAAAATTTCAGTCAGCATTGCTTATGGGAGTCCTGCAAAGGGTCAACTTTAGCTTTTAGTAGATGCTAAAAAAACCTCTTGTGCAATTTTAAGCATAAAGGTCAACAAGATTTCAACTAGTTGGCAACTCTTCTTACCAAGTTAAGTAAATGCAGTCAGTTAAGATATCAATCCAGATTTTGCAGCCCCATCGCAATCTTACTATGTTTCTCAATTTGCCCCATTACTTGTTTGGCTCGTTGAATCACCACTGCTGGTAAACCCGCCAATCTTCCCGCCTCAATACCGTAAGACTTATCTGCGCCTCCCGGTTGGACTTGGTGCAAAAAGATAATTTGGTCGGGTAATTCTTTCACCGTCACTTGATAATTAGCCACATTCGGTACAATGCTAGCTAGCTCATTCAATTCATGGTAATGAGTCGCAAAAATTGTTCGCGCCCGAATATCCACTGCGATATATTCCGCCACAGCCCAAGCGATAGAAAGACCATCAAATGTTGCTGTTCCCCGGCCAATTTCATCCAATAATACCAGCGACCTAGATGTGGCATGGTTGAGAATATTCGCCGTTTCATTCATTTCCACCATGAAGGTAGATTGACCAGTTGCAAGATCGTCTACTGCCCCTACACGGGTGAAAATGCGATCGCATATTCCCAATTTGGCCAATCTAGCTGGTACAAAACTACCAATCTGCGCCATTAACTGAATCAATCCCACCTGACGCAAATAACAACTTTTGCCGCTAGCATTTGGCCCGGTGAGGATAATCAAATCGGGATTGTCATTTGTCATTTGTCCTTGGTCATCTGCTAATGACAGATGACTAATGACTAATGACTCTTGACCCAATTGCGTCGAATTCGGCACAAAGAAACCCGCAGGTAAAGACTGTTCCACCACCGGATGACGACCATCAACAATGTTTATTTCCCTTCCCGACAACATTTCTGGACGACAATAACCTTGATGCACTGCCAACTCAGCCAAACCACACAATACATCTGCCGCCGCGACTGCACGAGATAGATTGCGAATCACCTCCGCCTCTTTTGCTACCTCTTCCCGCAACGCCGTAAAAATCTCATATTCCAACTGATTTAAATCATCCCGCGCCGAGAGAATCCGGGCTTCTCGTTCTTTCAAATCTGGGGTGATATAACGTTCCTCATTGGTCAGGGTTTGCTTGCGGATGTAATTAGCAGGTACTTGGTCAGCTTTGGTGCGGGAAATACTGATGTAATAACCAAAAGTTTTATTAAATCCTACCTTCAAGGTCGAAATTCCCGTCTTAGCCCTCTCCTCAACTTCTAAGTTGGCAATCCATTGCTGGTCTGCTTCTACAGTCGCTTTTCTTTCATCTAAAAGAGGATTGACGCTAGGGCGAATTAATCCACCTTCTTTGATTAGTATGGGTGGCGACTCCACAAGATGCGCGTGTAACTTTTGTGCTAATTCTTCCAACACACTTGGGACTTTCTGCAAAGCTTTGAGGAATGGAGAATGCGATTCAGTTACTAAGTGCGATAATTCTGGTAAACGCGAGAGAGAATCTGCCAAAGCTACTAAATCTCTAGCGTTAGCTGTACCAGAACCCGCCCTTCCGGTGAGGCGTTCTAGGTCATAAATTTGGCGTAATAACTGCCGCAAATCTTGACGCAGAGGCGTATTTTCCATCAATTCTTGGATGGTCTCTTGCCGCGCCCGAATGCCTTTAATATCGAGTAGTGGTTGCAATAACCACCGCCGTAAAGCCCGCCCACCCATCGCTGTACTAGTTCTATCCAATGACCAGAGTAGGGAACCGTGAAAAGTGCCATCCCGGACGGTTTGGGTAATTTCTAGGTTACGGCGGGTTTGACTATCAACAATTAAGTAGTCGGTGACAGTGTAGGTGCGGAGTCTCTGAAGGGGAACTGGGTTTTCTTTTTGAGTATCTTCCAAGTATTCTAAAAGGCCACCAGCCGCACGAACAGCGAGGGGAAGATGATCGCAACCGAGTCCTTCGAGCGATCGCACTTTAAATTTCTGCAATAATCTAGGTCTAGCTTCGCCTTGAGAAAATGGAACTTGCGATCGCAAACTATAGCAAAATGATGGTGGCAAACACTCCGGTAGATGAGGCGAAGTTTCTCCCGGACGTAGCAAGCTACCCAAATCAGGCGCATTTGTTGGAACTAGCACCTCTGAAGGTTGCAAGCGCATTAATTCCTGTGTCAAATGTTCTAAATCACTACCTTGAGTTGTCAGAAATTCCCCCGTGGAGATGTCTGCATAAGCTAAACCCCAATGATTCGCGGCAATTACTACTGCTGCAAGGTAATTATTGCGACTTGATTTCAGCATTCCTTCTTCCAGCAAAGTGCCTGGGGTAAGAATGCGCGTTACTTCCCGCCGCACCAATCTACCAGCAGCTTCCGAGGCATCTTCTACTTGGTCGCAAATTACGACTGCATAACCTTTTTCTACTAGCATCGTCGCGTAGCGTTCCCAAGCGTGATGCGGAACACCAGACATCGCCACTCTTCCCTGTTCGCCAGCTTGCTTGCTAGTGAGGACTAATTCTAATTCTTGCGCTAGTTTTACAGCATCTTGGAAATAGCATTCAAAGAAATCTCCTACCCGATACAACAATACCGCGTGAGGATATTTATCCTTCGTCTCGACATAGTGCAAGTACATTTGACTTAGCTTACTGCGATCCACCTGTTGATGGTCAGAAATAAAAGTACTTGCATCGGGTTTGCTAGATGGAGTTTCAGAGTGAGAGGCGGTCATAGATGCTATCGAGTTACGCACGGAAATTCCACAATATCCGATGATAACGTGATTTGAAAGTTGAATGGCGATGCCTGCGGCGGGCTTCTCTACGAGACGCTACGCGAACGCCTACGCTCAAGGATATTTTACCTTTAGATGATCAGTGGCTCAAGTTCACGATTATGCCATTGTCGCTGATGCCATTCGGCAACCAAAGGACGGACAATAAACTTAGGCTGTCCATCGCCTTTAACGTCAATGCGTAAACCTGAATAAGGCCGTCGCTTCTGAGAACCTTGACCGTTGCGACCAATAAAGAGATGTGATCGCGCCACTAATTTATTTTCCTCCATTAAATCTGCTCCCTCAATTCTTTGGCGACGTAAACTAAACCCGCTACCACCACAAACAAGCCAGTGGATATGAGAATCAGCGTGTCCTGTATCCATTGTCTCAAGATGTTCTAAGCAGTGGGCGTGACCGTTTAATACCAAATCAACCAAAGGACGACCCTGATTTAGAGAACCTATTTCTTTCGCTACTGCATCCAGCACCCCACGGAAGCGATCGCGAATGATCAAAGTTTGTGCTTGTTGCCACTTTGTGGCCTCAGTTACATAAGGAGGATGATGGAAATAAATCACTCTTCCCCGAACTTCTGAATTATTCCAAGATTCAATTAATCTCTTTTTGAGCCAGTCTAGTTGTTCAATATCAGTCAGCGTTGTTTTATTAGCGGCTAGTTGTTTATCGATATCAACAATAATTTCTTCAATTTGTGACAGCTTGGCGTGAAAGTCGTCTAATTGGTCGGCTTCAATGGGGTTTTCAGGACGAAGCTTGGCTGAGGTTTCAATGATTTGCTGCTTTTCTTGTTCTAAATCTTCACGGCGCTTTTCTAAGATTTTGCGATCGGCATCACCTTGTTTTGTTTTAGGTAGAGGTGGTGGATCGTTAAATGTATTAGAATCCAAGGCGAAGAAATCAATTCCGCCATAGCGAAAAGTGTAGTAACGATTGGGAAGGCGGGTAAAATGCCCAGGTTCATACTTAAGACAAAGACCTGTATCTGTCTTACCTGTGTAGTGCTGATCTAAATGGCTGCTTAACTCTCCGGGAAGTTGCAACGCTTTCAGATAGTCTATAAATGCGTGTGCGTAAGCTTCACCGGTTCCTGAGCCATGCAAACCCACATCTAGGTCTAAGCGCGATCGCAACAAGCGACGAATGGGTAATGTTGTGAGAGAGGCCAAGCTCAATAAAATCGGCAAGTTATAATAATCGTGATTTCCCGGTACTGGTAAAATGGGGAGCTTAAAAGTCATCTGGTCATAAGCAATCAGTCTCGGATGCTCTCCGCCTAAGATAAACTCTCGGTAAGGCTCGATGAAGTTTTGCTGGTAGTATTCACTCGAACCCACTAAGTAAATCACATCCCCGGTATGCAGCATAAAACGGGATTCATCGTGATGGGGCAACATCAGTTCAGCTATCTGTCGTTGGGGATTGTGTCCCCGATGCTTACCAGAACCACTATCACCCACAACTAAAAATGAAAAATCAGGATTATCTCCTTGACCATCCTCCAACACCAGGCGAGTTTGGTCGATGTTCCGTTCCACAATTAACGGATCTTGCCATTTGACTCGCTGATTCATTTTACGAATTTTGTTAGCGATCGCTGGATCTGATACAAGTTTCAATGCAACATACTCCTGAATCTTGAATTGCAGGGACAGGGCAGGGGGAAGGGGGCAGGGGGCAGAAGAGAATAGAGAATAATCAATGCCTATCGCCTATTGCCCATTGCCTATTGCCTATTGCCCAATTCCCAATTCCCCATTCCCTTATTCTTCTACCGTATCTTTCATCTCAATAGTCAAATTAGGGAGTCCTTCTAGTTTTTCGGTAGGCTCAACTTCTTCTACTAATGGCACAAAAATCTTCAACCCACCTGGTATACACTTAATTTCTACTGGTGTTGTGCCGACTATTTCACCATCTAGAACAACTTTTTGCGGTGGCTCAGTTGTAATTTTAAATTGTTTGGCTCGCAGAAAGCCAATATCATCACGATCTACGGCGTTACCTGTAGAAGCCGTTTGGAATAAATGGAATGTAGCTGCGATCGCTCCTGCTTTGTTGGCTGGAGCTACAATCGTTAAATCTAGTAAGCCATCATCATAAACCAAACCTGCTGGCCCCTGAGCTAAAACGGAAGTGGGAGGCGCAGCATTTGCAACTGTGACTGCACAGGCACTAGTTTTAATAATCCTGTCTTCTGTTTCAATTTCAACATCAAATTTATGTAAGTTTCTCAGTTGCTGAATTCCAGCGAAAACGTAGGCCATCATTCCAAAGCGATTTTTGGCATCTCGGTCTGCCAATTCTACAGTTTCGGCTTCAAAGCCAATACCTGCCAAGAGTACCATTGGGCGATCGTTACAATAGGCTACGTCTACATTACGGGTTCCTCCCTGCAAAATTGTTTCACACGCACCTGCGATCGTGTCGGGAATCCCTAAAGCTGTAGCAAAAGCGTTTGCTGTCCCTCTGGAAATGATGCCAAATGCAATATCAGTACCCACTAAAGCCGCCGCAGCTGCTGAGAGAGTCCCATCTCCCCCCGAAGCAATGATTGTATCTACCCCTCGCTCTACGGCTGCATAAGCTAGTTGATCTGCATCAATTTCTTGAGTTGTGAGATGAATATCTAGATCAATATCTGGCTCTAATATTGCTCGAATTTCTGCCAGTTCTATATCTGGGTCTCCCTGACCCGCAACTGGATTAAAAATAAGACAGGCGGAACGATTCATAAAATATAAAAGCTAAACTTTAGATCACTAAAATACCAAATTATTTTTAGCATTCTTGTGAGATTTTGCCTTCCATCTGATGGCTGGTTTATCTTTTGTAACAAGTTTATAAGTCTTCGACGTTGAAACATATTAATACTGCACATTTTGGTATCTTTTGTCTATACTTGCCTAAACAATAAAATTTTTGCCATGCGTCAATTATTACTAGTTTTGGCAAGTATGCTAACTCTTAGCAGTTTAGATACCCCTTCGATGACAATGGCAGGCACAACGCCTGATTTGCCCCAGATTCGCCTAGCTCAAAAATTTAACTGTAATAATCCTCAGACTCAAGCAGCAATTAATGAATGCGCGAAGTTATCTTATCAGAATGCAGATAAAAAATTGAATCGAGCTTATCAACAATTGCTACCTACCTTAGAAAAATCTAGGAAACAGAAATTAATTGCTGCACAACTTGCATGGGTAAAGTTCCGAGATACCAATTGTGAGTTTGAAAGAAGCAAATATGAGGGAGGGAGTATTGCCCCTACCATTTATGCTGGGTGTCTAGAAAATATCACCAAACTGCGTACCCAAGAATTACAAGAATATTTTAAATCTGACCCTTAAGTAGTCTAAATAGAGTATTTCACAAATTAGTAGCGAAAAAAGTGAAACCTCTGCGAGCCTCTGCGCTACTCTGCGTTGAAAAAATAATATTTTTAAGGGTATTGGGATTCCGTTAGCGGATCAAAAGCAGCTGTTTGAGGCGTTTTATCGTGGCAAAAATACCAAAAGCATTCCTGGTACTGCACTAGGCTTGGTAGTGGTGAAAAAGTGTATAGATTTACACTAGGGTCATATAACATCACCAGTGAAATAGGAATAGGTACAACTTGTGCGATCGCTCTCTCATTAAAAGATTAAGTCTAATTAGTATTGTTCGAGATTCCTCAAACCAGTTTTTGGTAAAGAATTGTAATCCAAAATCCAAAATCCAAACCCCAAAATTCTGATGAGTCCCTGACTACGGTAGTCTAGATGAGAGTGAATTTATCGCCTCCTTTGATATATAGTTTTATGACTTCAGTTGTTTCTAGTCCCCCACGCACTATTCGCATCGGTTCGCGCAAAAGCCAACTGGCTCTGGTTCAAACCTATTGGGTACAAGCGCAACTCCAGAAAAGCTTTCCTGATATCACTTTTGAAGTCCACACCATGTCTACTCAAGGCGATAAAATCCTTGATGTAGCATTAGCTAAGATTGGCGATAAAGGACTTTTTACTAAAGAACTTGAAGTTGGAATGCTCAATCAAGAGATTGACTTTGCGGTTCATTCCCTCAAGGATTTGCCGACTAACTTACCAGAAGGGTTGACACTGGCAGCAATTACGGAACGGGAAAATCCAGCCGATGCCTTAGTGGTGCATGAAAAGCACAAAGATAAACAAATCGATACATTACCCGAAGGTGCTGTAATTGGGACATCTTCGCTGCGGCGGTTAGCACAGTTACGTCACCACTTCCCCCACTTTACTTTTAAAGACGTGCGGGGAAATTTGATTACACGATTGGCAAAACTGGATGCAGGCGAATACGATGCCTTAATTTTGGCAGCCGCAGGATTAGAAAGATTGGAAATGAGCGATCGCGTTCATCAAATTATCCCCAAAGAAATCTCCCTCCACGCAGTTGGACAAGGTGCTTTAGGGATAGAATGCCGTGCTGATGATAGTGAATTGCTAACTCTACTCAAAGCAATCGAACATCCTGCAACACGCGATCGCTGTCTCGCCGAACGTTCTTTTTTACGCTCTTTAGAGGGCGGATGTCAAGTACCTATTGGTGTAAATACAGAAATCTCTGGTGAGAATTTGACCTTAACAGGCATAGTTGCCAGTATAGATGGTCAAAAGTTGGTAAAAGATAGTGTCACAGGGATTGCCAACAATGCCGAAGCGTTAGGCATAGAACTAGCAGAATTATTACGGCAACAGGGAGCGCAAGAAATTTTATCAGAAATTTTTGCGGTCATTCAACGCGGTTCCTAAGCAATTGGGCAAGCCGATGTGATTAGATAAGAATTGATCGTCGTTGTACCAAAGACGCGACAAATTGCGTTGGTCGCGATCATCGAGTTAATTTGACAATTATAGACAGAATCGGGGAAGCAAAAATTACCATGCGGATTCTATTTGTTGCAGCAGAAGCAGCACCCATTGCCAAAGTAGGAGGAATGGGTGATGTTGTTGGGGCATTACCCAAATTTCTGAGAGAAATGGGGCATGATGTGCGGATATTCTTGCCTTACTATGGCTTCCTGCCAGACAAAATGGAAATTCCCAAAGAACCCATTTGGCGGGGGTCTGCCATGTTCCAGGAATTTGCTGTTTATGAAAGCGTTCTGCCTGGTACTGATGTTCCCTTGTACTTATTTGGACATCCCGTCTTCTTACCTCGCCGCATTTATTCTGGAGATGATGAAGACTGGCGGTTCACTTTCTTTTCCAATGGTGCAGCCGAGTTTGCCTGGAATTACTGGAAACCAGACATTATCCATTGTCATGACTGGCATACGGGGATGATTCCCGTGTGGATGCACCAAGATCCTGATATCACCACAGTGTTTACCATTCATAACCTGGCTTATCAAGGGCCGTGGCGTTGGTATTTAGAGAAAATTACTTGGTGTCCTTGGTATATGCAAGGACACAACACAATGGCCGCAGCAGTACAATTTGCCAATAAGGTAAATACAGTTTCGCCCACTTATGCCGAGCAAATAAAGACAGCTGCTTATGGTGAAACCTTAGAAGGTTTGTTGTCTTTTATTAGCGGTAAGTTATCTGGGATTATCAACGGTATTGATACCGAAGTTTATAATCCCGAAAATGACAAATATATTGCTCAAACCTTCACTACTGAGACTTTAGATAAACGCAAGGCTAACAAAATTGCTTTGCAAGAAGAAGTGGGATTAGAAGTCAACTCCAAAGCCTTTTTAATTGGGATTGTTACCCGATTAGTGGAACAAAAAGGCATTGATTTGATATTGCAAATCCTCGATCGCTTCCTATCTTATACAGATGCACAATTTGTTTTGTTGGGAACAGGCGATCGCTACTATGAAACTCAGATGTGGCAATTAGCATCTCGTTTTCCCGGACGGATGGCAACTTACTTACTGTATAACGATGCTCTGTCTCGCCGAATTTATGCTGGTACTGATGCCTTTTTAATGCCTAGTCGTTTTGAACCATGCGGTATTAGCCAAATGATGTCTTTGCGCTACGGTTCTGTGCCCATTGTCCGCCGCACAGGTGGATTAGTTGACACCGTAACCCATCATGACCCTGAAAATGCCGCAGGCACTGGTTATTGCTTTGACCGCTATGAACCGCTAGACCTTTTCACTTGTATGATCCGAGCTTGGGAAGGCTTCCGTTTCAAACCGCAATGGCAAGAACTACAAAAACGGGGCATGAATGAAGATTTTAGTTGGTATAAATCTGCTAAAGAGTACGTCAAGTTGTACAAATCAATCTATGGTTTGCCAGAAGAAGAGGAAACACCACAACCAGAGTTAGTGTTAAACGAAGCAGTTACCACTAGTAAATCCTAAAGTGTCAGGGGCGTACATTTCTACGTCCCTAGCGTTTATGACTAGTGAGTTCTGCGAACCTCTCCCTGCCTTGAACTAAAGTTCAAGTTCCCCTCCCAATACAAGTTCGGTTCAGGTTCTTTAATGAAAAATCTTGATCGCAACAATGTGATAAATCGCCGCCAAAACTATTGTAGAGACGGCGATTTATCGCGTCTATTGCCTTAACCAAACAATATTGGTTTCTCTTCAACTCAAAGCTACCGTGTACACACAAATCTTTTAGAATTACTGCGTAACGTAGAGTAGATTAATTTTTACAAGTCAATGCAACAAAAGTACAAGTCGATGCATCAAAGGTGCAAGTCGATGCATCAAAGGTGCAAGTCGATGCATCAAAGGTGCATTACCTCGTAGCCCACTGCGAGAGAGCAGCTTTTACGTAGTAAAGCCAGGGAAAGATTTTTTTGCAGTTACTTAGGCAGACACTATATGAACCTTCAAATTCACGTATTGTCAATCGTCGCTTTTGCCCTAATTAACCAATCAGCATCATTAGCGCAAATTTTTCGACCAGATGAGTCTCCTAAACGGTCTAGCGCCAATAAACAAGCATATTTCAAATCCCAAATTGGCGTATTGAGGCAAATTTTGATTTCAGGAATTGCTCGTGAATCACCCAATTCACCAAGAGCGATCGCACATGCCGCGCGAGATTTCTGAAATTGGGGTTCGCGGTTGTGGAGGTTTTCTATTAACAAATTGTAGGCGGGAGCATATTTCAGCCAGCCGAAAAGTTTCATGACATGATAATGAGCGCCATAATCGTTATATGCTTTATCCCCATAAGTTGTTAAAAGTGCTTGAGGTGCTTCTTGGGGATAGATATCTAATAAAGTTTTTGTCGCTAAATAGCAGCGTCCAAAATCGGTTTCGTAGAGTTCATTAATGACAAAATCTAATACAGGGGTAGCGTCATACTCATGTACTAAATCAAGGTCGTTAGGATGATCGGAAAGTACTTGTTCTAAGTAAGGTTGAATTTCTGTAAAGGTAATTTTACCACTGGGAACGCCTGCATCCAAAAGCATTCGCAATCCTCGCAAGCGAAACACCAAAGATACAGGACAACGGGCAATTTCTGGGATGGCTTTGTAGTAGCGTGCATCAATCAAGTCTTGAATGCAACCCCGCCGTGCATTGACGCTAGAACTTTGCAGCAGCGCCATCACCTCAGTTATTTGGGAATAGTCACCGCTAAAACGACAAACTGTAGCGATCGCAGCACTGCGCGTAGGTTCATCTTCAGCTTCAGTAAATTTATTTACACGTTCCAAAGACGGCTGATAATCAGCATTAGCTAAAGTGTGAATAATAACTCGATAAATTTGACCTGGTTTATCAAGCAATTGCGCCACTTCTTCGAGAATATCTGGATCTTTAGTCCCGATTTCCCCGATCGCCCACACGGTATTTTCAACAGTATAAATATCATTATCTTTAAGACATTGCCGAATTACAGGTAAAGCTGATTCCGCCTGCAATCGCCCCAAGCTTTCCACAGCCTTGCGTCGGACAATGCGATGGTCTAACTCATCAGGGTTACTAGTTTCAATCGCTCGTACCAAAGCCGCGATCGACTGTTCAGTGGGATAATTAATCAGATGGGAAACAGCAATATACTTATCAGAAGCGTCTTCGAGTTGTTCTAATGGTGTATCGATAATTGCGATCGCTTGTTCTTCTGTTAGCCCAAACATTTTAAAAAAACGTTTATCCATTGATCTATAAATGGCTCGTGGATAATTGCTCAGAGGTCACGTTTACTATCGTACTAGGGACTGGGGACTGCAAAATTTTTTTGTGTAAGCTCTGTTAGATGAAAGTTGCTATGTCTAACGACAAGCCGCTTTCCGTCTTCGTAGCTATCTTAAAATGATAGAAGTCCGATAATACTCATATTTGATTTTTGCAAAGCTAGTGTTCTATCGCCTTAAATTTGAGGGATAAGAGAACGAACCGCAAAGGACGCAAAGAGCGCAGAGGAAGAAGGAAAGAAGAGAAATTGAAATTTGATTCACCTATCAGAATTAATGGGACAGACTACTAGGGACAAAAAAAGTCTTCTTCACCGTTGCCTATTGACTTTTTACTCTTGCTTATTGCTTTTTAGGCTAAACTAAATCCCCAATAAAAGCGGATACCTATATATGAATGATTATTTAGATGATTACGAATTTAATAACCTCGATTTTTACAGAAAAAATCATGGGTTACAGCTTTATTACAACTGGTCTGGGGAAATTTGGTGGCAAGAAACACCAGACAAGGCAAAAGAAAAATTATTCTCTATTATTGGGATGAATGCTACCAAAGTATTTCTCAAACCCGATCCTGAACATGGCGAAGTCGGGTATCGCATCAATAGAGAGTTGGGTTTATTTTGTGATCCAGATACTCAAGAAATTCTGCACTTTTGGCAGTCACCAACAGCAAGTCAACCAGTACCAGTAGTTCACATTGCTAACCGCATTGTCCAAGGCTCAGTCAAACCAAAGAAATCTGTTATACCCAAAGGTAAGGGATATATTACCTCGGTTATGGAAATTCCTTTAGAATACCCACATCCTTTAGCAGGAGATAGTAAATATTCAGATTATTGCCCTGGAGAAAAGTTTAAGGGAGTTGAGTACTTTATATCAAATACTTGCCGACCTGATGCCACTGAAGTCCCTCCGGCAAAATGGGCGAGAGACTGTCCTTGGTTGCCCTGGATGAAGTTAGGATATGCTCATCCAGCTAAATTAAGATTTGAAACAACAATATTTAGAGTAGATTCTTTTGAGCAGCTTCATCCTAGCTTGGTCGAGTTGGTAAGGAAAAAAGTACCAATTTATGAGTTCACGCCAACAGAAAGTGATGAGCCCAATGTGACGAGCATTCAATACTTTAAGAAAAATTTTGAATCCTACTTGCGAGGAGATATTTTCCCACTCAAGGAAACATCTTAAAATAATTGGAAATTGGGAACTTGTACTGAGCGAAGTCGAAGTATTGAGAATGGAGAATTGGGAATTGTGCGAAACTTAGATCAAAAGCTCTAATTGAGTCCGACTTTTGAAGATTTCTATCAAAAAGCTTTACCAGTGGTAACGCAATCTGAGAAGATCGGAATATATGCGTTTGTCAGCGACTTGTTAGTTACCTCTTGCCAATTATGCAATTTTATGTATCTGCTAAGTGCTGATCTTTAGCGAGTAACCCAATACAAACGATAGTTGAACACTGACTACAGATCATTTATATAAACACGCATTTAGGAAACAAAAGTTATGGATGAAACCTCAGAACTCACAACAACTGATAACATAACCCCTCAAGATGTCGCCGAAGTGATTGCAGAACTTGAGCTATATCGGGAACGTCTAGTTCAAGAAACTACAGAAACAGCAAAACGGGCGAAGTTGATGAGGGTAAATGTTATGGCACAACTAGAGCCTGAACTTGCCAAAATTGATTCTGCCCTACAAGAACTCCGTAATCAGCAAGCTGCTCTGAGTGTCAATAACTAGTAATCCATTTAGCTATAAGTCATAATGCTCGAATCGAAAACTCAATCCGGAGAAGATTCGTTACATCTTTCCCAGGCAGAAACTGATGCAATACTAGCAGCAGTTAATGAGCAATTAGCCTTAAACTCCTTCAACCCTGATGACCAAGAGCTACTCAAGCAGATGATTGAGAGTATGGGAGACTCACGGGGGATGGTTAGGTTGAGTTTTGCAGAGGCGTTGGGTAAAGTCGGTAAACCAGCGACCCCTTTGTTAATGGAAGCTGTGGCAAATCACCCCAACCCAGTTGTACGCAGAGCCAGTGCCAAAACCCTGACACTGATTGCCGATCCGATCGCAGTTCCCACTTTGGTTAATGCTCTCCTAAATGATGAAGATACAGTGGTCAAAACCTCTGCGGTAGGAGGACTTGCCAAAATCGGTGAGGCAGCTGTGCCAGCATTGCTGAAAATTTTAGCGTCAACTGAGTATCCAGAAAGTGCTAAAGGACATGCTGTGTGGGCGCTGGGATTTATTGGAGCAGAGGCGAAGGAGCATTTATATCGAGAAATTAACTCAGACTCGGCTGATGTTCGCGCTGCGGTGGTGGGTGCGATCGCTAAAATTGCTGAAGAAGGTACTGAAGAAGGAGCATTTCACATTCTGGTGAACGCTCTCACTGATTCATCCCTAATGGTGCGGTGTGAAGCGGCATCTGCTTTGGGCAGTCTGGCTTATCAACCAGCGATTCCTAATCTAGTTGAGTTACTGCTTCATCCCGATTGGGAAACTCGAAAAGCGGCGGCTCTGGCATTAATGAAAATTGGCGATCGCACTGCTTTAGAACCCTTACAAGTTGCATTAACCCAAGAACAGGAAGCAGGAGTTCAGGTGGTGATCGAGTTGGCGATTTCTCAAATTGAGAGACAGTTAGAGGAAAATGCTTGGTAATGACCAGTACTTTTGACCAATTTGCTTATAGCAGTCTACTGGCTGAAATTGCTCCCAAGATAATTTAGACAGAAGAAGAGTGCGATCGCTATCCTCTTTTATAATTAATCACCTGATCTAATCGGGGCAAAGCACTCACTGCTGATTCACGAACATACGTATCGGCAGATTCATCATTAGTTAATGCTGTCAACACTTCCACTGCCCGCATATCACCCATCGAACCCAGTGCATTAACAATTGCCACAGCCAGCGCAACATTATCTATTGTTTTCAGAGCCTCAGTCAAAATCTCAAAGGCAGGAGAACCAATTTCACCCAGTGCCATTACAGATGCAATATAGACAACCGCATTTGGATCGTTGAGCGCTGTTTTTAATCCCTGTAAGCCCTCATCCGGGAAAGGAACATCGGGATGGTTCGCAGCAACCTGTGCCAGAGCCTTAGCACAACTGCCCCGAATGGTTGCATTCTCGCTATTTACTAATGAATCTACCAATGATGGGACAGCATCTGTACCAATAGCACCCAGTGCCTTAACAGCAGCACGACGGTAAGTCACATCTTCTTCATCCAAAATACCCATCAGGCGAGAAATAGTATTTTCATCCCGAACCTCAGCCAGTTCCCACATGGCTCGTTCCCGCAGATTAGGGTTGGGGTGTTTCAACTGTTCAAATAATGAATCTATTGTCATAAAAGAAAATTTTCCTGTTGAAATCCCCCAAGTTCAATCATTAATTACGAATTACGAATTACAAACTACGAACTTGTACTGAGCGTAGCCGTAAAGCCTGCGGCATAGCTACGCTTAGGGTGCAGCCTCTCGTAGAGAAGTATTACGAATTAGTTACAACTGAGGGACTCTTGATCAATCACTCAACCAGATAGAGGCAAAGCAACAGACTGAGAGTCCCTGAGTTTTAGAGTATAACGATCGCTCGTCTACGTCTAGTCAATCCCTATTACTATGAAAGGGAGTTGATTACGTAGTCGAGAAGAGCGCGGAACTCACCTAATGCTTGAGGAGACATATCACGAGGAGAACAAGCGCGATCGCGAGTGTAGGTCAATGCGGTAACGTAGGGAGCAGTAGGCAGACCCAAAGAGCGGTAAACTTCACGAGCGCCTGCAATACCCCACTCATCCAGAGGGCCAGTACCGCCCACAACTAAGCTGTAGTTGATCAAGCGTAGGTAGTGCTTGATGTCGCGGAAGCACTTGTCTTTCTTAACTTGAGTGTCGCCAGCTTCACCTTCTTGGGTCAAGTAAGGATATTTCTTAAAAGCAGCATCATAAGCTTCTTTAGCGACTGCATCAATACCAGCAGCCAACTTTTCAGCAGCTTCTAAACGAGCGCTAGCACGTTGAATACTACCTTGAACGGATTCTAGATCAGAGGTGGTTGGAAAACGACCTGCTGCATCAGCAGATCCAATAACCGTAGTGATAACTGATTTCATTGCTTTTTATACTCCAGATTAGATGTGATCGGGTTTTGTATTTCAGTTGGCTTGACTAATAGGCTTAAGACATTAGCGATTAGCAATTAGCTCAGAGCAGAAATAACGCGATCGAAGTAGCTAGCAGCTTCAGCAGCTAGAGCAGAGCAGTCGCCTTGAGGAGTGTCAATCTTGCGGAATTTTTTGCCAGCGTTAGCTTCAGTGTTGGTGTTGGTGATGTGAGCGACGCTGATAGCCTTCAGGATTTGGAAAGCACGTACAGAAGATCCAGTAGGTACGCCCAAAGCTGTGTAGGTTTCTTTCAGACCGTTCAAAGCGCGATCGTCTAATACAGAAGAATCGCCAGCTAACAACGCATAGGTTACATAGCGCAGAACGATTTCAGCATCACGTAGGCAAGCAGCCATCCGACGAGTGGGGTATAAGTTACCACCAGCTTGAAGCAAACCTGTGTTTTCACAAGCAATGCCAGCAATGGCATCAGAAACTGCACAGCTAGCGTTGCTGGCGATCGCATTCACAGCATCAAGGCGCTTGTTGCCTTCAGCAATGAAAGACTTAAGCGCTGCTAAGTCAGCACCACCAATAGGAGCGGTTTTGGCATCAGCCGCAATTACAGCTCTGGAAAAAGCATCAAGAACCATGAGTTCTCCTTAATATTCACAAATGGCGGATATTATTTCTGGCGTGTTCTCGATCAGAATTAACTGCGAGTAGCCAAACAAAAACATAGGGGATCAATAGTGCCCTAGTCTTTACTATGAGAGACAAAGTAATAATCTGTAATATTTAATTTGGGAATTGGGAATGGGGAATGATTATTCCCTATTCTTTTCTGCTCACTGCTACGTGCCTCTTCGCAATTCCCAAATAATTAAGACTTACGCATTTCAACGGAACTCTGCCACTGCGTAAGTCTTAAGGAAAAAATATTCTTTTTTTATTCGATCAAGCTTGTTTTAAAAGATGTTTGACCAAATTATCTTTTACCATCATCTGCCGTAAAACTTCTAATAAAAATTCTTGAGCTTCTTGTTGACTCAAATTCTTTACTTGGTCTTTCAAGTTTTGTAAGCGAAACTGTTGCTCTAATGTTAATTCGACTGGAAAATCCATCATTACACTCCTCTGATTGACTGAATCGAAGGTATCGGTTGTTACTAGTAATGTGAAGACGATCGCTTTCAAATATTTTAGCACTTAGATATTAAACTGTCTATATTGTCAAGCTATAAGTAATCACCACCATAAAAATTTACAATAGTGTAACAACATCTCTATCTAACCCTTCATAGGAAGTTTGTTGAAGCTGATCGCTAATCGCTGTAATGTTTAGAATGTTTATATACCAATAACTGTAAAAATAAAAAACACGTATAACATCATCCGCAGGAGTCATAAGTAGGAGTCAGAAGATTGATAGACGCAATGGAATTTTTTCAGCTAAGTGCTGGTAAGTGGCGATCGCAACGAGCAACTCATCATCTGGCGTTCAAGCGCTCAGAGACGGGAGAATCGGATATACAGGTAGAAACTCTGGAAGCCAATCATCCAGAAATCATTGAACTGTGCCAGTATCACGAAATTGACCCCAGCCTTTCAGTAGGAGGGTCACGTGTGCGTTGGCTAGGCACAATGGCTTGGGATAGAGAGAATGAAGAGAACCATCAGGGGAAAACTATATTTGCGATCGTGCCTGATGAGGATAACCCCAGGGCTGGCAAATTACTGCGCGAAAGAGGTTATGCCGAAATAGTGCCTGTAGTTGGTCTTTTTCACATGGATGATGAAGATGGATTAGTATTGACAACCGAATATGAAACAATGAGTTCCATTGAAAGATTCTGGTTTGCCAGCCCAAATATGCGACTGCGAACCAGTACAGTAAAACGCTTTGGTGGCTTCAGCACGGCATCATTTTGTACCGAAAGCCGCATTGAAGGTTCTATTGAGGTTCCCAATACAGAACAGGTGACATCCGCACAAGGACAGGATGTAGAAAAAAGACAATTTTATTCAGTTTTGGGCTGGTGAATTATCTCAAGCAGAGTGATGCTTTTATTCGTGGGCAAGATTATCTGCATCGGGTGCAGAGACTTGCCCTAGAGCCGGGGATGGTGGATGTGTTCGATAACCTGCGCGATCGCATCCCCATTTGTACTTGGATTGGCGAAAATATTAACACCGTAAACGCTCAGATCAACGCTTATTTAGAAGTTTGTCATGAGTGTTTTCATCCGCAAGAGCGTCGCCATATCCAAATTTTTGCAGTGCCCATAGCTCAATCTTTTGGTATAGACGGGCTGTGCAATATTCTCACAAATCCAATCACTATTTTGGTAGATGTTGGTCGAGTTGCACCTAAAGACTGGTTTGGTGTAGTCGTCCACGAATATGCTCATGCCCATCTAGGAGACTTTGGTCACAATCAGCAGTTTGCTAGCATCCTATCTCATCTATGTTTAGGACTGGGATTAGAACCACCCTACTGGGAGGAAGGAATGGAAACAACTTTGCGTAGCTGGCCTTACTGTAAGTCAACCATAGATCCCCTGGAATTTTGGATAGGTGGTTGAAGGGGGCAGGGGGCAGGGGGATAGGGAATAATCAATGCCTATTGCCCAATTCCCAATTCCCAATCCTTGATTAATTTCTTTTGCAAAATGTTAAATTTTATTGCTTCAATTAAAAAAAGTGAAACTCAATCTTCTAATCTGAAATATGCGAATAAAATTTTTTAGTCATTTACAGTAACTATTAAGCTGGAAGTTGCACTACTTTTTTTTATTGATTAGCTATGAGTTAAATCCAGTGTGCTAATCGTTTTTCATACCAATACTTAAAATCACCCTTAGTTAAGTTTCGTGAAAATTTATCAGAATCTGAGGTTCTGATACAACTACTCCCTTAATATGTGATTTAAAGTTGTTAACTTTAATTAAGAACATGGAGGCTTTAGAATGGCAATTCCTCTGTTAGAATATCAACCTTCAAGTCAAAACCAGCGTGTTGCTGGATATGAAGTACCGGGTGATGAACAGCCCAGGATTTTTACTACAGACAATATCCTGTCTCCATCAGATTTAGGCGATCTGATTGAAGCAGCATATCGTCAACTTTTCTTTTATGCTTTTGCTGCCGATCGCGAAACATATTTAGAGTCCCAACTCCGTAATGGACAAATTACAGTACGGGACTTTGTTCGTGGATTGGTGCTTTCCGATACCTTTAAGAGAAGCTTCTACGACCTCAATAATAATTACCGCTTTGTTGAGCAAGTAATTCAGCGCGTTCTAGGACGCGACCCATATAACGAGCGGGAAAAAATCGCTTGGTCTATTGTGGTCGCTACCAAGGGTATTGTAGGCTTTGTTGATGAAGTTCTCAACACTGAAGAGTACCTGAGCAATTTTGGATATTCCACAGTGCCCTATCAGCGCCGTCGGATACTACCATCTCAATCTACAGGTGAGTTACCATTTAACATCAAATCTCCGCGATACGAAGATTACCACCGTGCCAAACTGGGTTTCCCCCAAATCATTTGGCAGGTCGAAGTACGCAGATTCCTTCCACAAGAGCAAAAGCCAAAAGCTGGCGATCCAGCTCTATTCTTGACTATGGCACAAAGTGTCAATGCGACTGGCAACACGCCACAAAGAATCTCGTCATTCAACATCGATATCGAAAAGTCTGTACCTTATCGCCAGTTAGCTGGAATTAAGTAACGATTTTTGGTCGGCGGCTGTCTCGTACATCGCTTTGATCATTTTATAGCGTGCATGAGTCTTGGGTTATGTAGGAGTTTCATTTAGGTATAACTAGTGAAACAGACTCTATCCCATGTCTAATGCACGCTAGTTGTTAATGGGAATTGGGAATTGGGAATTGGGAATTGGGTATGGTTTTTTGTTAATGCCCAATGTTTGTAAAATAGTGTGCTTTGTATGCCTGGGATGAGCTAAAGTGTAGTTCGTCTTTTTAGCATCTCTAAAAGTTTTGTAAATTGGGGGGGAGGGGTAGCTGTCACCTCAATCATCTCGCCGGATAGGGGATGCTGTAATCTTAGCCGCCAAGCGTGTAGTGCTTGACCGGACAAATTTACGCCCACTGAATGACCAGAACTATAAACTGGGTCGCCGACAATGGGATTACCCATTTTGGCGCTATGCACACGAATTTGATGGGTGCGTCCAGTTTCTAGTTGGAAACGAATTAAAGTGAAATTACCGAGGCGTTCTAATACTTGCCAATGAGTGACGGCAGATCGTCCGCCTTGTTCAATAGGCATAATAGCCATTTTCTTGCGGTCTTGTGGATGGCGACCAATGGGTAAGTCAATTGTGCCACTCTCAACTTTTGGCGCACCGTAAACCACGCCTAAGTATTCTCTGCGTGCGGTTTTAGCTTTGAGTTGAGCTTGTAGGTGATGATGGGCAACTTCTGTTTTTGCGATCGCAATTGCTCCCGTAGTATCCTTATCCAATCGATGCACAATTCCCGGACGTTGGACTCCGCCAATCCCTGGTAAATTGGGACAGTGAGCCAATAAAGCATTTACCAGCGTGCCATCTGGATGACCGGGTGCGGGATGGACAACTAAGCCTGCGGGTTTGTTGAGAATAAGTAATTGGTCATCTTCGTAGAGGATATCTAAAGGGATATCTTCTGCTAGCAGTTCTAGGGGTTGTGCTTCTGGTATTTCTAGAGTGATGCGATCGCCTAGCTTGATATTAATCTTCTTAGATGTGCAAACTTTGTCATTAAGTTGGACGTTACCCTGTTCGATTAACTGTTGGATGCGCGAACGGGATAAATCTGGTAATTCTTGGGAAAGGAAACGGTCAATGCGATCGCCTTTAGTGTCGGTGCAGTGTATCGTATTACTGGAGGGAAGTAAGCTAGGTGCTGCATCCTCTATATGAGAAGACAAGCATTCGCCCTTGGCGTTGGCGCAGCCATTGCTATTTTCTTGGATTTGTAAATTAAATTCGGTCACAATTGCTCTGGATTATTAATTCCCCGTTCTTTAAGTAAAGCGCGGAATCTCTTTATTTGGGTGGTTAGAAACCTAGTCTACACAAGCAAAACCGAAAGAGGTGGGTTTTAAAACCTTAATTTGGACTGAAATTTTGTTTGTACAGAGGTAAATTCTCTCCATCTCTCCTCCGTGTTCTCCGCGCCTCTGCGGTTCGTTATTCTTCTAAATCTATAACTTCTTGCGGCAACTCAAACAAACCATCTTCCGCAGCTTCAAAATCAACCACCTGATACACAGCATCAATATTTAACTCACCATAAATGTGAGGAAATAATTCGCCAATTTCAGCCTCTTCATAACGAATTTCAGCTTCTGCTTTCTCAGAATCAATAAAAAGTAGTACTAAATCTTTTTGACTATTAAAAAATCTCTTTGCAACTTTGAGTATTTGCGTTGATTTGGAACAATGTATAAAACCTTCACTCTCTAATGAATCAGCGCGATATGTGCCGAGATTTTTTGCTTGTTCCCATTGTTGGCGTTTGGTAATGTGGAGAATGGTGTTCATAGATAATCTAGGAATTGCTGCATCTTGTAATATTTTCAGAAAATCCTCGAAATTTGTAAAGTCTTTAATTACTCTTGTAGCGCCTACACTTGTTAATTTTTTATCACCTATCCCAATAAAAGCAATACTCAAGCCATAGGCTGCTTTTACATCCCAAACACCATCACCGACAAAAACGACTTTCTGAAATTTTTCAACTTGATAAAACTTCTCTGCTTTGATAATAGCTGTTTTAATAATATCTTCTCGTGAAAGTGCATCATTAGCTGAAGCCAAGGGGATACCTTCTATTTCTAAGTTAGCTTTTTGAAGTTTTAGTTTAGCAGACTCACGCCACCCACCAGTTGCGATCGCAACACCCCAATCAGGGTTTAGCTGTAAACTAGCTAATATATTTGCAGCACCAGGAATTTCATTGAATAAATCTTGGTTGTTAATAAAAGCTTCCTGAAGTAGACTAACAAAACGTGCCTTTAGTCTTACTAACTCTTCACTTAAAGGAAGACGTTCTAATTTTTCTTGGAAAATTTGCTGGGTAATTCCAGAATCTGTGGTGTATCTGTATTCAGTCCAATTTGTATTTATACCAAAAATACCAAATTCTAATGCAAGAGCGCGTACAAAACAATTTTCATCAATTTTGTATGTATTTGTTAGTGTACTATCAACATCAAAAATTACTAATTGCATATAAGCGATCGCTCTAAAAAATTATTGTTTAAAATATCATACCCAGACACGCAAATACAAAGTTTTTCTTTACGTTTTTGGGTAAAATGATCATTCTACAAATTTGACGGAATACAAACATCTGGCGCGCACAACCCAATAAATTCTAACGTTGTTACCTCAAAGGTATTCAAATCTACGTGGCGGATAGAGTGGTTATTAGTATCAGCAATATATAGATATGAACCGCTAGCAGTCAATCCCGAAGGTTCAAAAAAACGAGTATTTTTACCTTGTCCATCCTGTAAACCAGCAGTACCATCTCCCAAAACTGTTTGACAATTGCCACTAGGACTAACTAATTTAATTTTGTGATTGTAGGTATCTGCTACCCACAAAAAATTTTGAGCAAATTCCACTCCTAAACAATGTTGTAAACGGACATCTTCACCTTGTCCATCAACGTCACCAAAACCAAATAAACCCCCACTACCGCAAACGGTTCGCACTTGATAAGGTTCTACAATTCCCACACCACGAATTGAACTAACTTCACTGTCAGCGATATATAATTCTTTTCCATCGGTGCTAATACCACTGGGTTGAGCAAAGGCAGATTCGGTAAGTGAACCATCAACGCAAGCTTCTGCACCAGTACCAGCATAAGTTTTAATCATGCTAGTTTCTAAATCCATTTCCCAGATTTGATGCGGCCCAGCCATTGCAATAAATAAGGTATTTCCCACTTTCACTAAATCCCAAGGAGAATTTAGCGGGGTTTCTAAACCAGCACCGCTATGAGGATGAATATTCCGGCTTTGTTCACCAGTTCCTGCGATCGCACTTACAACTTGACGCTTCAAGTCAACTCGCCGAAGGGTATGATTTTCTGTATCAGCAACATAAAGAATTTGATTTTCTGCATCATAAGCCATTCCTTGTGGTGCAAAAAACTGCGCTTCGTTAAAAGCACCATCGGTTAAGCCAGATTTTCCAGTACCAATTAAATGCAGAATTTCGCCGTCGAAGCTACTCATAATCAGGCGATGATGTCCAGAATCAGCGATGAACAAACCCGCTTCGGTAGCTAAAACTTTACCAGGAAAAGCTAGGGGAGTAATTAATGGCTGGCGCTGTTTTTCTAATATCAAACTAAGTTCTTGAAAATTAATCGTGCCTTTATCCTGGTGTTGCTGAATTAACTTGTGAATCAACTCGTCTAAAGTGTCACGGTTCCCTTCGCCAGAAATCTGAGCAATCACGTAACCTTCTGGATCAATAATTATTAAGGTAGGCCAAGCACGTACAGCATATTCTTCCCAAAGTCGAAAATTGCTGTCAACTATAACTGGGTGTTCAACGTCGTAGCGCAGGATAGCTTGGCGAATATTTTCTGTTTCTTTTTCGTTGTCAAATTTGGCAGAATGAACACCGATAACGGTAAGAATATCTTTATATTTCTGCTCTAAATATTTCAGGTTTGGCAGAATATGCAGACAATTTATACAGCAGTATGTCCAAAAGTCTAAAATTATGACTCTACCCTTGAGTTGTTTAAGAGACAAAGGTTTATCGGTATTAAGCCAAGAGTAATTTTGTGGTAATTCTGGCGCTCTAACACGGGGAAGCATAATAGTTCGTAATGACGCTCCTACGTCGCTAACGCTACGCTAACGTAATTCGTAATTCGTAATTTGTAATTCGTAATTCGTAATTGAACCTGGGTGTATCTGTTGTGAAAGGACTTGAAAAATTAACTACTACGGAGTTATCAGCTTGGGTAGAACAAGCTAAAATCCAGGCTAAACAGGGACGAGTTATCGATCGCATTCCGCAATTAGTAAAAGCTAATCCTGGTTGGTTTGCAGTTCACGTCTGCTGTGAATCGGGGAAAAATATCAGCTTCGGAGATACCGCTTGTGTCTTCCCGCTAATGAGCGTTATTAAGACATTCTCTCTACTTTATCTGCTGGAACATTTTGGCGCAGAAACAGTTTTTGGCTGGGTTGGGGTGGAACCATCGGATGCACCCTTCAATTCTTTAGAACAATTAGTTAGCGATCGCGGCCGCCCCCGTAACCCGATGATTAATAGTGGGGCAATCACCCTCGCTGATAAGTTACCAGGAAAGGATGCTACCCAACGCACTTTTTTATTTTGTCAATGGCTCAACCAATTAGCAGGTTGCCAACTCAGTTTAGATGAAGTCATGCTGGCTTCAGTGCGATTAACACGTGCAACAGCCAATGAAGCGATCGCAAACTATCTTACCGAAACAGGTTATTTAGAAAATCTTGAAACAGCACTTGACACTTACGAACAAATATGCTGTATCTCTGGGCAGGTTGAAGATTTAGCCCTGTTAGGAAAACTTC
Source organism: Nostoc sp. UCD121 (assembly GCF_014222285.1). Classification (GTDB taxonomy): domain Bacteria; phylum Cyanobacteriota; class Cyanobacteriia; order Cyanobacteriales; family Nostocaceae; genus Nostoc. The sequence continues at coordinate 16,983 of NZ_JACKZS010000025.1, read as the reverse complement.
TAGCTTGTGAAAGTGGGTTAGTTAATCCACAAAATCGCCAAACTGTCAATGCTGTGATGTCAAGTTGTGGACTTTATGAAGCTTCTGCCGAGTTTGCAGTCAGAATTGGTTTACCGATGAAATCAGGGATTGGTGGTGGACTTGTCGCAATAGTCCCAGGTGAGGGAGCGATCGCTTGCTACAGTCCTGGGTTGGATGATATAGGAAATCCTGTAGGTGCGATCGCATTTGTTGAGGGTTTAGCGCAAGATTTACAGTTGAGTGTCTTTGCTTAATTCTGGTTTTTCTGCTTCGGGAGCGCTTATTTTAGGTAACGGCGTTGATTCAGGAGTTGGTATTACCTCTGGCTGTGGTTCTGGTACAGGAGACTCAATAATCTCTGGCAGCGTGGGTGGCAAACTCGGAGATGGCGTAACTGTTACTTCTGGGGTAGGTGTCTTGCTCGTTCGACGCTTAAAATATCCGCTAAATCTAGATTTTGTTGTCTGAGGCACAACTTTTTCGGGTGACGGCGTTGATTCAGGAGTTGGCGTTACCTCTGGCTGTGGTTCTGGTGTTGGCGTAATTATTTCTGGTGCTGGAGACTCAATAATCTCTGGCAATGCAGGTGGCAAACTCGGAGATGGCTCAACTGTTACTTCTGGAGTAGGTATCTTACCCGCCCGACGGTTAAAAAATCCGTCAACTTTAGGTTTAGTTGGCTGAGGCGCAACTTTTTCAGGTAGCGGCGTTGATTCTGGAGTCGGCGTTACCGTTGGCTGTACTTCTGATGGTGTCGGGGATAAGGTAGGAGATGGTACAACCGTTGGAACTTCCAATTTTGGTTCTTCTGGCTGTGTTTCAGATTCTTTCGGAGCTTCAGTTTCAGGAAGGGGCTGCTTTTCTAGCTTCGGTTGGATTTGAGGTGTTTTTTCAACAGAAGGCGTAGGTGTAAGTTTATAATTCGGGTCTACAATGCCACGTACCTCATCTGCTGTGAGTTCTCCCCTCACGATTTTCGACAAAGTATCTTTACCCTTAGGCTGGTAGTCAATGACTCTGACTGTGGTGTTGAAGACATTTTTGAGAGGATTTCCCTGATTATCGAGAAATTCTAGCTTTATCCAGTTTTTACCAGTTTGGAAGCCTTTAAGATAAACTGCTTGCCAGCGATCGAAAACAAAGCTTTCACCATTAATTGTGACGCGGATGCGCCAATCACTAAATCCTTCGTTAGTGTTTTCCTTGTCAACGAGGTGCAGGGGAGCGTTAGTGAGATAAAAGTCCAGTAAGATTGGCTCTGCCCCATAGCTACTTTGAGGACGGCTGTAAGTTAGCAGAGGTAATTTGGAATCTGGGTTATTGTCGTCTGTTTTGGTAAAAACGTGAAATGTTGTCTGGGCATAAGCCCCTTCATTCTTAAAGCTTTCATGCCAAGGACGAGAGGCAAAGACGCGCAGAGTATGAGTACCTGGAGACAACTCTGGTAAAACCAAAGGTTGATTCAGGTCGTAAACAGGAATATAAGGTTGATTATCCAGAATTACGTGGAGATGTGGCCCCAGTTGTAATTGTGGGTCTTTAAATATTGGTAGATCCTTAACCTGAAAACTGGCTGTAACTTTATTATTTTGGAAAACTTCATCAGGTCTTGGAGTCAGAATTGCCACTTGTGGCTGATACACCTCCAAACTTGGACGCAGTGCTTGGATAACAGATGGCGGAGAAACTTCCGAAAATTGCTTTGAAATTTGAGAAATCTGTGGAGGGTTTTCTCTATAACCAGTAGATACTTCCTGGCTATCAGCCTTCTCGCCGCAACTGGTCAAGCTTAATACCAGTACCAATGTCATTATCCACCTAAGAATCGGGAACCTCTCAGGGAGGAGCTTCTCTAACACCCTTTTCTGCCACGAGTTCATGCGTTGCACCCAGTGATAGTCTTCGACAATTGCACAGATTATTTTCGCTCAAACTGTCCATCTGGCACTATAGCCCAAAAGGTAAATCTACCTTCCATTCCCTAAGCTTTTCTGTGTCTATTTCAGTAAATGTTAAAACGAGTCATACTTTTTACAGCTTTTTACTTACAACAATGGAAATATGACACAAATGTTCATGAGCAATAGCATTAAAAGCTGGAAATCGAGTGTATACAGCAAAATCATAAAACTTACGAATTGTTATTCTTTGTAAATTAAAATGGTTAATCTATTGACTTTTAGACAAATAGTTTGAAGTTAAAAGGCAGATAAGACGGTAATTTCAGCAATATTCCACCAAGTTTGAATTATTGTTAAAATATCTCCAACAAAGTGCAGGTGAAGACTCTATAATTCAACGAGAAACAACTCTCCACATAGGGTCTTCATCGCGGCTTCAGTAAAATTCTGAGTATGCGGTAATGGTTCACTTTGTGGTATTCATGATTCCTCATTCCTTATCAAGAGAGGAGGTCAAATGACAATAAGTCCTCCGGAGCGAGAGGAAAAGAAGGCAAGAATCATCGTCGATAACGATCCAGTTCCAACCTCATTCGAGAAATGGGCGAAACCTGGACACTTTGACAGATCCTTAGCCAGAGGTCCCAAAACCACCACATGGATTTGGAACCTGCACGCACTCGCCCATGATTTTGATACACATACAAGCGATTTAGAAGACATATCCCGCAAGATATTCTCAGCCCACTTCGGCCACCTAGCCGTAGTGATGGTTTGGTTGAGCGGGATGATTTTCCACGGCGCGAAGTTCTCTAACTACGAAGCTTGGCTAAGTGACCCGTTAAACGTTAAGCCTAGTGCTCAAGTCGTTTGGCCCATTGTCGGGCAAGACATTTTAAACGGTGATGTTGGCGGTGGTTTCCACGGTATTCAAATCACCTCCGGTTTGTTCCAAGTATGGCGTGGTTGGGGGATCACAAACTCCTTCCAGCTTTACGTTACTGCGATCGGTGGCTTGGTATTAGCAGGCTTATTACTATTTGCCGGCTGGTTCCATTACCACAAACGCGCTCCTAAACTGGAATGGTTCCAGAATGTGGAGTCAATGCTGAATCACCACTTGCAAATATTGCTAGGTTGTGGTTCCTTGGGATGGGCAGGTCACATAATCCACGTATCCGCACCGACCAACAAGCTTTTGGATGCAGGCGTTGCTCTTAAAGACATACCCTTGCCCCACGAGTTCATCTTGAACAAAGACTTGTTGACCGAGCTGTATCCCAGCTTTGCTGCTGGTTTAGCACCTTTCTTCACCTTGAACTGGGGTCAGTATGCTGACTTCCTGACCTTCAAGGGCGGTCTAAACCCAGTAACAGGCGGCTTGTGGATGACTGACATTGCTCATCACCACTTAGCGATCGCAGTTGTCTTTATCATTGCTGGTCATCAGTACCGTACCAACTGGGGTATTGGTCACAGCATTAAAGAGATCCTGGAAAACCATAAAGGTCCTTTCACTGGTGAAGGTCACAAAGGTCTCTACGAAAACCTGACCACATCTTGGCACGCTCAGTTGGCTACTAACCTAGCCTTCTTGGGTTCGCTGACCATCATCGTCGCGCATCACATGTACGCGATGCCTCCCTATCCATATTTGGCAACTGATTATGCTACACAGTTGTGCATTTTCACCCACCACATGTGGATTGGTGCATTCTGTATAGTCGGCGGTGCGGCTCACGCTGCCATCTTCATGGTGCGGGATTACGATCCGGTTGTGAACCAAAACAACTTACTGGATCGGGTGCTTCGTCACCGAGATGCGATTATTTCTCACCTTAACTGGGTGTGTATCTTCCTCGGCTTCCATAGCTTTGGACTTTACATCCACAACGATACAATGCGTGCCTTGGGCCGTCCCCAAGACATGTTCTCTGATACTGCAATTCAATTGCAGCCAGTGTTTGCCCAGTGGGTACAAAACATCCACACCCTAGCTCCTGGTGGCACTGCCCCCAACGCTCTAGAACCCGTTAGCTATGCTTTCGGTGGTGGGATTTTGGCTGTAGGCGGTAAAGTAGCGATGATGCCTATTGCTTTGGGTACGGCGGACTTCTTAATCCACCATATTCACGCATTCCAAATCCACGTTACTGTCCTAATTCTGCTCAAAGGTGTGCTGTTTGCCCGTAGCTCTCGTCTGATTCCAGACAAAGCAAACCTGGGCTTCCGCTTCCCCTGCGATGGTCCTGGTCGTGGCGGTACTTGTCAAGTATCTGGTTGGGATCATGTGTTCCTCGGACTTTTCTGGATGTACAACACAATATCCATTGCAATTTTCCACTTCAGCTGGAAGATGCAATCAGATGTCTGGGGAACCGTAGATGCAGATGGTGCTGTGACTCACATCACTGGTGGTAACTTTGCCCAAAGCGCCATCACCATTAACGGTTGGTTGCGAGACTTCTTGTGGGCACAAGCTACACAAGTCATCAATTCCTATGGCAGCGCGCTATCTGCTTATGGTCTACTCTTCTTAGGCGCTCACTTTGTTTGGGCATTCAGCTTGATGTTCCTGTTCAGTGGTCGCGGCTACTGGCAAGAACTGATTGAGTCCATTGTTTGGGCGCATAACAAACTGAAGGTAGCTCCAGCAATTCAGCCTCGCGCTCTGAGTATTATTCAGGGTCGGGCTGTAGGGGTAGCTCACTACCTCTTGGGAGGAATTGCCACAACTTGGGCGTTCTTCCATGCACACATCCTTTCAGTAGGGTAGCAATCAGCAAAATTTTGGATTTTGGATTTTAGATTTTAGATTCAATCCAAAATCCAAAATCTAGAATCCAAAATTGAACTGATACTTGATGGCTAAAGGTCAGAGGATTTATTAAACCTATGGCGACGAAATTTCCGAAATTTAGCCAGGATCTCGCACAGGACCCGACGACTCGTCGGATATGGTATGCGATCGCTACAGGCAACGATTTTGAAACCCATGATGGCATGACGGAAGAAAATCTTTACCAAAAGATTTTCGCAACTCACTTCGGTCACTTGGCAATCATCTTCCTGTGGGCATCCAGCCTCCTGTTCCACGTAGCCTGGCAAGGTAACTTTGAACAGTGGATTAAAGATCCCCTTCATATCCGTCCCATCGCCCATGCGATTTGGGATCCCCACTTTGGTAAACCAGCGATCGAAGCTTTTACCCAAGCTGGCGCTAGTAATCCGGTAAATATTGCTTACTCTGGTGTTTACCACTGGTGGTACACCATCGGTATGCGGACAAACAGTGAACTGTACACCGGTTCAGTTGGTCTGTTATTGTTCGCGGCTGTCCTCTTATTTGCTGGCTGGCTGCACTTGCAACCCAAGTACCGTCCTAGCTTGGCATGGTTTAAGAGTGCTGAACATCGCCTAAACCACCACTTAGCAGGTTTGTTTGGTGTTAGTTCTTTGGCTTGGGCTGGTCACTTAATTCACGTTGCTATCCCCGAAGCTCGCGGGCAGCACGTAGGTTGGGATAACTTCCTCAACACACCACCCCACCCAGCAGGTTTGACACCATTCTTCACCGGTAACTGGGGCGTTTACGCTCAAAACCCTGACACTCCTGGGCATATATTCAGCACATCTCAAGGTGCAGGAACTGCAATTCTGACTTTCTTGGGTGGTTTCCATCCTCAGACAGAAGCTTTGTGGCTGACTGACATAGCTCATCACCACTTAGCGATCGCAGTTATCTTTATAGTTGCCGGACACCAGTACCGGACTAACTTCGGAATTGGTCACAGCATCAAAGAAATGCTGAACTCCAAATCCGGTTTAGTACCTGGTAGCAAGAGCGAAGGTCAGTTCAACCTGCCTCACCAAGGGTTGTACGACACCTATAACAATTCACTGCACTTCCAGTTAGGTATTCACCTAGCTGCTCTAGGAACCATCACCTCTTTGGTGGCACAGCACATGTACGCCATGCCTCCTTATGCATTTATTGCTAAGGACTACACAACTCAGGCAGCGCTGTACACGCACCATCAATACATTGCTGGTTTCCTGATCCTTGGTGCTTTTGCTCACGGAGCTATATTCTGGGTACGTGATTACGATCCAGAACAAAACAAGGGCAACGTCCTTGAGCGCGTATTGAAGCACAAAGAAGCGATTATCTCCCACCTTAGCTGGGTATCTCTTTTCTTAGGCTTCCATACCCTCAGCTTGTACGTCCACAACGACGTAGTCGTTGCTTTCGGTACTCCTGAAAAGCAAATCCTGATTGAGCCAGTGTTTGCCCAGTTCGTCCAAGCTGCTCATGGTAAAGTACTGTACGGCTTAGATACTTTGTTGTCTAACCCAGATAGTATTGCCAATACAGCATGGCCCAACTACGCTAACGTCTGGTTACCAGGCTGGTTAGATGCCATCAATGCTGGTACTAACTCCTTATTCTTGACAATTGGCCCTGGCGACTTCTTGGTACACCATGCGATCGCTTTGGGTCTGCACACCACCACCTTGATCTTGGTCAAAGGTGCTTTGGATGCCCGTGGTTCTAAGCTGATGCCCGATAAAAAGGACTTCGGCTATGCCTTCCCTTGTGACGGTCCCGGTCGTGGCGGTACTTGCGATATCTCAGCATGGGATTCCTTCTACCTCGCTACATTCTGGATGCTTAACACCCTTGGTTGGGTTACGTTCTACTGGCATTGGAAACATCTAGGTATTTGGCAAGGCAACGTAGCTCAGTTTAATGAGAACTCTACATATCTCATGGGCTGGTTCCGCGATTACCTCTGGGCTAACTCTGCTCAGTTGATTAACGGTTACAACCCTTACGGCGTGAATAACCTGTCTGTCTGGGCTTGGATGTTCTTGTTTGGACACCTAGTTTGGGCTACTGGCTTCATGTTCTTAATCTCCTGGAGAGGTTACTGGCAAGAGTTGATTGAAACCCTTGTTTGGGCACACGAACGCACTCCTCTAGCTAACCTAGTTCGCTGGAAAGACAAGCCCGTTGCTCTCTCTATCGTTCAAGGTCGTGTAGTTGGTCTAGCTCACTTCACTGTTGGCTATGTCTTGACTTACGCTGCATTCTTGATTGCTTCTACTGCTGGTAAGTTCGGTTAATTCGGCTGCTAGTTTTGTAGATAAGTAATTTAAATCCCCTGCTGCAAGGTGGGGGATTTTTTCATTTTTGATTACTTTTTATACTTTTTTGGGAACTCTAAAGTATAGAAAACTGGTTTAGTTTTATAGATAGGCACTATAGGCGATGATGTCACTTTATGTTTTATTTCATCTCAAAATATAAGTAGTTTGAGTCCAGAAGAGTTCATCTTAGAACCTTTAGATCCAGATTTTACTAGTACTGGATTACGGGTTGCTTCTAAAGTTAGGGTTACTCGAATAACTACCATAGAGCGTAGACTAATCCCCAGAAGGATAGGTAAATTAGGAGAAAGTCAAATTCAGCAGTTTAATACAGTGATTCTTCAAGCGCTGAAACTGACATAATCTTAAATGTGTTATGTCTTGTTAGACATAATATTTCTCATAAATCCCAAAAGGATAATCAGGGTGCAATCCCACCAAATTTGCTAGAATTGCTAATACTGAATCGAATAGTACTTATTTACGACACTGCAAAGCAGCAAAAATTAGACCCTATCAGCTCGTTTTCCTCAAGGGTTTGCTAAATTCTTCATCAAATTGTTAACTGATGAAGGGAATATGGTTTTATATCCATTTGCAGGTTCTAACACAACTGGTTTTGTTGCACAGACTCTGCAACACCAATAGATTTGTTTTGAAATTAACGAAGATTATGTAATGGGAAGTCGTTATACGTTTTAGTCAATAATCAAATTAAGTAAAGAGTCAGGACTGAGGAGTTAAAATTTATAACTCCTAACTCATAACTACTCACTTAAATTTCTCCATTCACCTGCATTTGGTGAACTCGATCGGCTAGCTCTTGACGACCTTGATCGTCTAGTTTATCAATAGCTAACATTCCCATAAGAATCACTTCTTTCAGTGTTAAACGTGTCGAATGTACCTGTTTTTGCACAATCTCCTTAATAATTGGACTGACACCAATCGCTGTACTAGCTCTAGCCACGGAAGAACAAAAACTAATGATTAAGCCTAAATCTTAGCACTTCCTATGAAGTTATTTTCTATAGTTAAAACTTAATTTAAAGGTGTTTCAACTCATACTTCTACAGGCAAAGATCAACTTAAAATTATATATACATAACTACAACACAAGTACAGAGAATTGCTTTAATACTGGGCAATCTGTATCAAAGCCTAAATCATGCCATCAAACCTAAGAGCTAACTTTTGGATGAAAATAAATTTAACTTTTGTTATATCGACGTAATCTGTATAATTTTTGACTGCACTATAGATGATTTTAGAATTATCCCAAACCAGTTTGAGCGCCTAAGTTTTTTAGAGCAAGTTCTTAAACATCAACAATGATAACCTTTCTCTTGCTCAAAAACAGTAGATAATCCTATGATATCAACTAATCGCAAACTTATATACACTTACAATATTTGTAGACACTGAGTTATAAAAAATGGCCGTTTTATGAAAAAAATGCTTTAAGTACCAGTATTTTTGCAAATCAGACTTGTATACCACCGAAAAAACCGTACTTTAAAGAGATCGTAAATTGTCTAAGATAATCTACTCAACACGCTTTACAGAACTATACAGTGTAAATAAGAATAATAACTTAACCGAAGTAAAATTTTCCTGAATACAGGCAATTAATGATGTGATAGGGAAAAGCAGTGAGTAGAGGAGAGAGAAAGCGATGAGGGACCCTTATCTGTTGGCAGCAGGCTTGTTAACAGGATTAGCAATACCAGCATCGGCTCTTCCACATTTGTCGATTGTCCTGCCAGAAAGTTCTAGATTCCTGTGGGATTTAAAACAAGGCTCGCAGACAATAGTAAGTAGACAAATCATCCCCAGCGTTGATCTCTCCTTACCAGAACTCAGTGGGCAAGCGTTCCAACCCCTAAAAAATTCACAGCCGACGGTAGACGAGAAAAACGTCTCTAGCGTACCCGAACTCAGTAGTGAAGGATTACCAGCCTCAACAGAATCATTAGTCAAACCCAGTGCCCAAGCAACTGGTATTTCTTTGACATCTGGTAATCAACTTTACTACCAAAGATTGGCGGCTCTGAAAACAGGTCAGATTTATACGCGCGTAGATAGTGATAATTTGCAATCTTTGTGGGAGTCGATCAGAAAGCGTCAACTAACTTATGATGACTGGAAAAGTTTATTAGCTTTAGAAGCTAGAGCGATCGCTCAAGGTCAAGGTGCAAATCATCTAAGCATCTTAGTTGGTGATTCTTTGAGCATGTGGTTTCCTAGAGAAAAACTGCCTACTGGGAAATTGTGGCTCAATCAAGGCATCTCTGGAGATACTTCCAGTGGGGTTTTAAAAAGGTTAGGGGCATTTTCGGCAACCCGACCGGATGTGATTTATGTCATGGCTGGGATTAACGACTTACGAAAAGGCGCTAGTGATGACACAATTTTGCGTAATTATCGCCGGATTGTTCGTCGTTTACGGGATTCTCACCCAAAAGCTCAAATCATTGTCCAATCAATTTTGCCTACTCGCCTAGCAAAACTTTCCAATAGCCGCATTCGTCACATCAACACCGAACTAACCCAAATTGCTAAAAAAGAAGGCGCTAATTATCTAAATATTTATAGCTGGTTTACCGATATGGAAGGCAATATGCGCCCAGAGTTGACCACAGATGGTTTGCACCTGTCACAAGAGGGTTATGATGTATGGCGCTCGGCATTACAGCAGATAGAGTACAAGGTAACTCAGCGTGAAGATTGAGCGATCGCTCGACCCTTGAAGCGATGTCTATGACGGGCTGCGCCTACGCAATTTTAGATTTATGGAAATTACCGACAACGATGCCATCACCATACGCTCTCTAATTGAAAACCAATTGGCAGCCTTTAAAAAGGATGATGCCCAGGGCGCTTTTGCCTTCGCCAGTCCAGGAATTCAGGCGCAATTTGGTACCCCAGAAAATTTTATGCAGATGGTGAAGATAAGTTACCCATCTGTATACTGTCCTCGCTCTGTCTTTTTTGAGAAGATAACAACCATCCAGGAAAACATAACTCAGCCAGTGCTACTACTTGCTCCTGATGGAGTTCCCTTGAGAGCTTTATATCTCATGGAAAAACAGCCGGATAATGCCTGGAGGATTAACGGCTGCTTTCTAGTTTCTGTAGAAAGTAAAGAAATATAAACTGGATCTCTATAAAACCAAAATTTTATAATTTAACGCCTAAGGCTTCCCGATTATTCAAAACCTGATTTAACTTACCACTGCGATAACCTTCCAAATCCAGAGTTACGTAAAGAAATCCAAAATCCTGAAATACAGAAACTACTTTTTGCAAATCTGTCGTTAACACAAACTCTTTAATCTGTTCTGGTGATAATTCAATGCGTGCTGTATCCCCTTCCGATCGCACACGCAAATTTTGCCAACCCAGCTTTCTTAAGAAAATTTCTGCTCTACCAACTCGTTGTAACTTAGCAACAGTAATCTCTTCACCATAAGGAAATCGAGAACTTAGGCAAGGTTGAGCCGGTTTATCCCACCAAGGTAAACCGAGTTGTTGCGAAAGTTGGCGAACTTCAACTTTGGTGACACCCACTTCAGCTAAAGGCGATCGCGCCCCTCTTTCTTTTGCTGCTTGAATTCCTGGACGATAATCATGCAAATCATCGGCATTTACCCCATCCACTACGTAGGGATAACCCAACTGCAAAGCTAAAGGTTTGAGAGTGTCGTGCAACTCACTTTTGCAAAAATAACAGCGATTAACCGGGTTAGAAGTGTAATTGGGATTTTCCATCTCGTGAGTCTGGACGATTTTATGAGCAATCCCAATAGTTGCGGCTTGAATTTTGGCATCTTCCAACTCTTCTGGCAACAGCGAAGGAGAAACAGCCGTGACAGCCAGAGCGCGATCGCCCAACGCATCATAAGCAATTTTGGCAACCAAAGTGCTATCAACGCCCCCAGAGTAGGCAATCAATGCCTGATCCATCTCTTCAAATAAGGCTTTTAATTGCTCAAATTTTTCCGTCAGCATCATTTCCCAATCCTACTCAAAGCCTATAGCACCCAACCATTTTTATTGTAGTCATTTGTTATGTTATGGGGCATTGGGCATTGGGAATTGGGTATGGTTATTTATCATTTTCCTGTTCCTTGTCCCCCTTGTCTCCCTCTGCCCCCCTGCTCCCTGCCTCTCTATATTGCCAGTTTGCTGTACTTGGCTACCAGACTGGCTAAAAGTGGTAAATCAATCGGTTTAGAAATATAGTCATTTACTCCAGCATTTAGACAGGTTTCGCGATCGCCTTTCATCGCCATTGCTGTTTGAACAATTACCGGAATCGTCTTATATTGCTCGTGTTCTCGCAGTTGTCGTATCAAGTTAAGACCATTTCCATCTGGCAGATAAACATCCATTAAAATCACTGCTGGGTCTAGCTGTGTTAGAGCTTCCCACATCTCGGCAGCATTCTTAACCCAAGTCACCTGATATCCTAATTTCCGTAGATAAATTTGCATCAAATCAGCGTTGGGTAAGTCATTTTCTACCAGCAAAACATCTACAGAAGAACTAGGGGGGAAAGGCAGAAGAGATGAGGAATATTTTGCTTCCTCATCTCCCTCATCTCTCTTATCGATTCCCGCTCCCGCCTCTTGCTGAAGGGGAAGTATAAGGGTAAAACGGGAGCCGCTATCTACTTCAGATTCCACTTTCACAGAACCACCGTGAATTTGGGCGAGTTTCCGAGTCACTGCTAAACCCAAACCAGTCCCCTCAGCACCACCAGCAATAGCCTTAGCAATTTGGAAATAGGGTTCAAATAATTGAGTCTGGTCTTCTTGAGAGATGCCACTGCCAGTATCCCAAACTGTAAAATGTACAGATATACCTTTGGCAACAACCTGTAAGCCAACACTTCCTTTGCTGGTGAACTTTAAGGCATTGAAGAGTAAATTCAACAGCATTTGCTTGAGTCGCAAAGAGTCGGCTACTAGGGTTCTGATATTAGGGTCAATTTCTAGGCAAAGTCTTAAATCCTTATTAGCGGCTTTCTCTTTCACCAGTGCTAAAACATTGCTACATAGCAGTGGCACATCTACACATTCCCACTGCACCTCTAGCTGGTTTGCTTCAATTTTTGAAAGATCCAAAATATCATTAATCAGGGCTAGCAAGTGCTTACCGCTAGACTGAATGATATTTAAATACTCCCGTTGACGTTCTATAGTTGGTTCGTACCCTGGAGCTAAAAGCAGATTGGTAAAGCCAATAATAGAACTAAGCGGTGTGCGAATTTCGTGGCTGGTGTTTGCCAGAAACTGGTTTTTCAGTTGATTGGTGCGCTCCAATTCTTGATTGGAGTTACTTAACTGTTGATATTGTTGCTGCCAACATAAGATGTGCCTCAGTTGTACCAAAGCTGTTGTACAGTAGTTGGCAAACCTGGACATCAATTGCGATCTGAGTTGGGCTTTTGATTCTATGAGCGACTCACGATCGGAACTTAGGGGCGCTGCGGCGATAATTAGCCAGCCCATAATGCTGCCAGAATCATCAGCTAACCGCCAAGCGCTTGGTGGCTGTTGATTCTCAAGTTGCTGTAAATCTTTGAATTCTATAACCTCTTGCAATCTCAACAGCAGCTTTTTTTCTGCTGTCAGCACATCTACAAATAAAGGTTGTGAGTTTTGAGATGGAGAACGAGAAACATAGCAAACTGTGGCTACAGTTTCTTGTGGTTGAAACATAGCAATGCCTACGGCATAATCTGTAAGTGCCAGATTAGTGCTGTTCATTACACTGTTAATCTCGTTAACCACAGCTTGGAGAACTTCTGATTCTGCGAATTCTGCCTGTAGGACATTGTTACAAGCAGAAAGCAGATAATGATTTAGGCGACTTTGCAACTGGTTCAAGCTGCTCTCCAGCCACAACTTGGCGCGAAGTTGCTGAATTGTTGTCAAAAGTTTTGGCGTTGCATCTATCTGTGAGTTTTGGTCTGGTAAGCTTGAGTACTGCTGCATGGTCAACTAGACCGCTTAACAAATTTAGCTTCACATAAAAATCCGAAAAGGATTTTATGTATATTAGCGGACAATTCTTTTTTATTTATAAACCATAACTTATGTTGTTATAAACCATAACTTATGATGTCGAATTTAGCAGCTAGTCCAAAAAAATTATTATCTGAACCACTGACCTAAAATTTGTTAAAGCAACTTAAGACTTATGGATACACAATTCGCGCAACTAATCGTCAATGGGATTGCGGTAGGGAGCATTATTGCTCTAGCCGCAGTCGGACTGACTCTTACTTATGGAATTTTACGGTTATCTAACTTTGCTCATGGTGACTTTTTAACTTTAGGAGCCTATCTCACTTGGCTGATCAATAGTATTGGAGTTAATATTTGGCTGTCAATGATCTTGGCGGCGGCGGGAACAGTAGCAGCAATGCTGTTATCGGAAAAGTTATTGTGGTCAAAGATGCGCTCTATCCGTGCTACTTCCACTACGCTGATTATTATTTCTATCGGGCTTGCCTTATTTCTTCGTAATGGAATTATTTTTATCTGGGGTGGCAAGAACCAAAACTATAATTTACCTGTCACCACAGCTTTAGATATTTTTGGTTTAAAAGTACCGCAAAATCAATTATTGGTATTGGGGTTAGCGATACTAGCAATTTTTGCACTGCATTACCTGCTGCAAAATACCAAAATTGGTAAGGCGATGCGAGCAGTTGCTGACGATCTGGACTTAGCCAGGGTTTCAGGTATTAATGTTGACCGAGTAATTTTCTGGACTTGGCTAATTGCTGGCACTCTGACTTCATTGGGAGGCAGCATGTATGGGTTGATTACAGCCGTGCGTCCAAATATGGGATGGTTCTTAATTTTACCGTTATTTGCCTCAGTTATTCTTGGGGGGATTGGCAACCCTTATGGTGCGATCGCAGCAGCTTTTATCATTGGCATCGTCCAAGAAATTAGCACCCCCTGGCTGGGTTCACAGTATAAACAGGGTGTAGCACTATTAATCATGATTTTGGTGCTGCTCATTCGTCCCAAAGGTTTATTCAAAGGAACGATTTGAGCAGCACCATTCCCCTTCTAACTACTCAATAATGTGGAAATAGTAGGCAGCCACCAAAAAATTGATAGCTAACAATAACAGTGCCCAGCCTGTACGAAAGGCGTAGGGAGGTTTTGCTCCACTGTCTGCAACTGGGGAATTTGCAGGATTCTTCGTTGTTTTAGCAGTCATAATGCGATTCTCCTAATGTCATGACTTTTTAAGAAATACCAAACTGGCGTACCAAATACCCAAATTCTTTAAGAATATTTGTGTGAATTTGGGAAATTGGATTAGGGGGAGAGGTGACAGGTGACAGGTGACAGGGAATAATCTGTACCCTATTCCCTTCTTCACTCCTCTCCAGCATGATAGGAACTGCGAACTAGAGGCCCAGAACGGACATGGTTGAATCCCATTTTCCATGCTAATCTGCCGAGTTGATCGAATTCCTCTGGAGTCCAATATTTTTGGACTGGGAGATGTTCTAAAGAAGGACGCATATACTGCCCGATAGTCAAGCGATCGCACCCCACAGCCCTTAAATCAGCCATTGCTTCGACGACTTCATCAAGAGTTTCGCCATGTCCCAGCATCAAACCTGATTTGGTAGGGATTGCCGAATCGATTTCTTTAACCATAGCAAGTACCAAAAGCGAGCGATCGTATTTGGCTCCCCGGCGCACTGGCCCAGTTAACCGCCGCACTGTCTCGATATTGTGATTGAAACAAGCTGGTTTGGCTTCTACAATTATCGCTATGCGTTGGCGTTGACCTGATTCTCCTACACCTGCACCGCCCCAAAAATCTGGGGTCAGCACTTCAATTTGAGTCTCTGGGTTTAACTGACGGATAGTAGCGAGCGTCTTTACAAAGTGACCTGCGCCCTGATCGGGCAAGTCATCACGGGCGACAGAAGTCAGCACCACATAACGCAATCCCAAAAGCTGTACTGCCTGTGCAACCTTTTGGGGTTCCTCTAAATCAAGAGGCATCGGTGCATGACCTTTATCTACTTGGCAAAAAGCACAAGAGCGTGTGCAGGTAGGCCCCATTAGCAAGAAAGTTGCAGTTTTTTGGGCATAGCACTCTCCCCGGTTGGGACAGCGGCCTTCTTCGCAAATTGTGTGAATTTGGCGCTGCTTAATAATGCGTTGTACGGTAGAGATTTCACTGGCTTTACCGATAGGGCGACGTAACCAGCTAGGCATTGCCGCAATTTCAGACTTTAGTTCGGCTTGTTGTGACGAAATCATAGACATCCAAGCAAGATACGGATATAAAGTAGTGGTCTTTCAATGGACAAGAATAGACGTAGAAGACGGTCTTAATATCTCCGTGTCTCCGTGTCCTTATATGCTTTATGCCTTAGAACAAAGCTAAAGCCTTAAATATCACCATGACATAAATTGAAAAGAGCGCCAGCAAAAGTTTTACAAAACACCTCTAGCAATGTCATTTATACCGAAATATACTATCCCCCAATTGCTAGAAATTTTGTATATAGTGGGAGGATTCTCAAGGACAATCGGCAAAGCCGCTATTTACACTTAAAGTTTCTGTTAGAGCAAACAGTCGTGGCAAGCAACAAGATTTTAGTTATCGATGACACTACAGTTGTCAGGGTAAAAGTACGAGAAATGTTGCCTCCGGGCAATTTTGAGGTACTGGAAGCAAAAGACGGTTTGGAAGGACTAAATTTCATTCTTCAGGAAAAACTCAGCTTGATTATGCTGGATTTTCTGTTGCCTAAAATGAGTGGCTGGGAGGTTTTCCAGAAAGTTCAAGCCGATCCGGAATTAAGAAAAATTCCTTTGGTGATCATGTCTGGTCGCAAGGAAGAAGTAACCGAGAAAATCACAGAACCCTTTGAATACTTTGAATTTCTGGGCAAGCCTTTTGATCAGAAGCAACTAATTAACGCAATTAAGTTAGCCATGAGTAAGGCGAAACAGCCGCGCCCAGAATTAGTCGCAGTAGGAGCAGGGGTTGCTGTTAAAAATAGCACAGTTGCTACTTCTAGTGTTGCTACTACTACGGTAGCAGCCCCTAGCGTTGCAAATACTGCTACCGTAGCAACTCCTACTGCTGCCAATATTACGATGCCTACGGCGGCAAGCAACGCAACCCCTACTGACCGAGGAGTCTCTGAGGCAGAAATTAATGCGTTGAACGAGAAAATTGTCAAAATGCAAGCTGAAATCGATGGCTTGAAGAAACAGCTAACTCAAGTTGTTACCTTTATTAAACAAAAAATAAAGTAGCGTTTGTGTTCATTATTATTATCGCAGCCGAAATACCCGGTTCATCATACTGGGTGTGCTATTAAAAGCGGGTAAAAATAGTTAATTCAAAAATACTTATTTTGACAAACCATCGTTGACAACAAAATTCAAAAATAGGAAAAACTACATATAGGGGTAATTCATGAATTACCTCTATATTTAATTTTGTGTAAGTTTTATAGGTGCATCTTCAAAAAGAAATATAGCAATCCAATTTGATTTCTGTTCGCGCAGCGTGGCGTAGCTATAATTATTTGCGTGGTGCGCGTTCGCGGAGCGTGTCGCAGGCAAGCCTCTCTTAGAGAAGCGTCTCGCAGAGAAACGAAGCGCGATAGGCAGGCAATAGTCAAGAAGGTTCTTTGAAGCTATACTGATTTTTTTCAATAATCAAATATGAGTCCTATAGTATCAGCTGTTAGTCTACTGAAACAGTTCTAGACCAACTAAACCTACCGCAGTTTGTTCTTAACCTAAGAAAAACGGCAGGCTTTTTATTGGTTAGTCTCACAGATATACAATCTGCATCAGAACTTGATAAATAACCTACAGATAGAAAGAAAGCAGTAATACGG
>NZ_JACKZS010000257.1 GCF_014222285.1 Nostoc sp. UCD121 | reverse complement strand
AACCCAACATAAAATTTGGTGGTAATGTTGGGTTGCGTTTCACTCCACCCAACCTACATAAATATATCTTTTAAAAACTCTAGGTTTCAACATAGATGAGGTTTATTTATCTCGTCATATAGATTTTTATGAAGTGCGTTTACTTCAAATAAACTTTCAATTTCAATAAATCCTAGCTAAGTGGTTAGCTAGAAAAATCTACTTTCTAAGATAGCTAAACTTACTTTAATGACTCAAACTGCTGCCAGCAAAGATATAATGCACGCGGTACGTGAAAACATCCTTTCCATTTGCCACCTTTGAGGTTTAACAATACTTCCCCTCGTCGATTGAGATAGCCAAACCACTCACCGTACTCGGAATCAGCAAAGTGTGACCAGGTATAATCGTGCATTTTTTGATACCATTCCCAACATACCTCACGCCCCGTTAGGCGATAGCCCATTGCTAATGCAACCAAAGACTCTAGGTGAACCCACCACAACTTTTGATCCCATTCCAATTGTTGTGGAGAATGACCGTCTGCGTCTATATAGTAATACAATCCGCCGTACTCGCTATCCCAAGCAAAATTTAGGATATTTAGCACCACATCAACAGCTTGGTTAATAGTTTTGGTATCGTTTTTCCGGTGGGCGATATCCATGATAAACCACATAGCTTCGATACCGTGACCAGGGTTAATCAGCCGTCCCTCAAAACAATCTATGTGGGAACCGTCAGGGGCAACATTTTCGTACATTAGTCCCCTTTCTGGGTCGAGAAAATCGGTCATCACTTCGCCCTGAGTTTCAGCTAGGACATTCTCTAGGGTTTCTTTTGGTAGCAGCCATTCCATTTCTAGAGTCAAGTTGGCTAAAATCATTGGTACAGCCAATGATTTCATCGGACGTGTGCCGGGATAGGTTTTATTATATTTGCCTTTCGGGTTATCTTTGCGGCGTAAAACGTTGTTATAAGCCTGCATTGCCACATCTTTTGCCCATTCTTCGCCCCCAGCGAGTGCATATTTACTAAATGCCATCGCTGCAAAGCAATCAGAAAAGATGTTGTAAGGCTCAACCAGTGGTTTTCCTTCACGGGTGAGAGCAAAGTACCAGTTACCATCACTATCTCTGCCATGTTGGGCGAGAAAATTAGCACCATTGCTGGCAATTTTTAGCCAGTTTTCGCGTTTTTCTAGCTGGTTGTAAAGCATCGAAAAAGTCCACACTTGGCGGTTTTGCAGCCAGATGAATTTGTCTGTATCATAAATTTTGCCGTAGCGATCTAGGCAAGTGAAATAGCCACCTTGTTGCCAATCGAGAGAATATTTTTCCCAAAATGGGAGTACGTCGTTGAGGAGGGCGTTTTTGTAAAGTTCAGCGAGCGCTTGAAAATTATACTCCATAAATTTTCACCCCTTTTGTGCTAAAGCTAACAGCTTAACAGTTATCACATTTTGGCTCGAACATGGAGCAATCGCGTCAGTCTTTTACAAGATTTAGTCAGCAACAGTTATACTTCTATCTTGTATCTTGCACTATTCTCGATAACCGTAGGGGAGACAGTGAGGTTGTTATGAGTCAGATTAAACGAGTTGCGATCGTTGGAGGAAACCACGGTAATGAGTTAACAGGAGTATATCTAGTCAAAAAGTTTCAGCAGTATCCAAATTTAATCGACAGGACAACTTTTGAAACTCTGCCATTACTTGGCAATCTTAAAGCTATTGAAGAAGGTAAACGATACATTGACAGGGATTTAAACCGTTGTTTCACTAATCAAGGTTTACAAAATTTTCAACTCTCAAGTTATGAAGATACGCGCGCGAAAGCAATCCAACAAGTACTGCAACCGCAAAATCAGCCATTTGTAGATGTAATTGTTGATTTGCACAGCACAACTGCCAACATGGGGTTAAGTCTGATTTTTTGCGATCTGAATCCTTTCTTACTTCGGTTAGCTGCTTATTTAAGTTCTATCAATCCGATGGTAAAGATTTTTGTGAATCAGCAATCTAAAGAAGGTGGTTTTCTTCGTTCTTTGTGCGAATTGGGTTTTGTTATCGAAGTTGGTGCTGTGGCTCAGAATATTTTAAATGCCGAATTATTTCAGCAAACAGAGCAGCTTATTTATGCAGTTTTAGATTATTTTGAAGGGTGCAATCAAGGTAATATTACGCAGACAAGCAGTCAGCTTACACTTTATAAATACATTGGAACTGTCGATTATCCTAGAAGCGATGCTTACGACGGGCTGAGTCTACGAGGGGAGATTCAAGCCATGATTCACCCCCAGCTTCAATTTAGGGATTATGAACCTCTGAATCCTGGCGATCCAATGTTTCTGACTTTTGAAGGAAAAGATATTTTCTATGAGGGAGCGTCTACTGTTTATCCTATTTTTATTAATGAAGCAGCTTATTACGAGAAAGGAATTGCAATGTATCTAGCTCAAAAGCAGCAAGAGGTAATTTAATTTATTCGCACTTCTAACCAAGATATTTAATGAGATAATTTCTTATTAAGAGTAAAAGTTTTGATCTCAAGCGATCGCTATGACAATCACCCTTTCCCAGCAAGGCTTTGATGAACTATTTCAGGAAACGGTGGAACGTTCCCAACACCCAGATCCAGATGATGTGTTGGATGTGGTGTACAAATACCCGCGACGGCTGGGACAAGGTTACTGGCGCAGAATTAAGTTGCGCCAAGGGTTGGAGTTGATAATTGGTAATTTGCAAATGCGCGATCGCATGATTATTCTACAACCAGAACAAGAACATGATTGGTTAGAGTATCACTTTCATTTTTCTGGAGAACATAGGGATGAATACAGAACTGTTGGTGGAGGCGAGTACAGTTTCGTAGGAAGTGGACTAGATCCCAAGCAAACCAGTGATTGTTCGGATAAAAACTCCTTTCTAGAGGTGAATATCCTGATGCAGCCGGAATCACTATATTCTTTTGCTGCCAATCAAGATGGACAATTACCCCAGGAGTTGCAACCGTGGATTCGGCAATCTCATCAAACATATTACTGCCGTTGTGGAACTGCAACATCTGCAATGCGGACTGTTGCACGGCAAATTATCCAGTGTCCTTATCAGGGAATTGCCAAGCGGCTGTATTTGGAAGGCAAAGTTTTAGAGTTGATGGGTATGTTGGTTGCACAGGAAACAGAAATCAAGGATGCTAATAACCACCTGCACACCTTGAAGCCGGATGTCGTAGAAAGAATCTACCATGCCAGAGATATTTTGCTGAAACGATTGAATAATCCGCCTTCGTTTATGGAATTGTCAAGGACAGTAGGTTTAAACGATTATTTGCTGAAACAGGGATTTCGTCAGGTATTTGGCACAACAGCTTTTAATTATTTACATCACTATCGCTTGGAACAAGCACGTCAACTCCTAGATTATGGAGATTTGAAAGTGTCAGAAATTGCTAACATCGTGGGGTTTGTCAGTCACAGTTATTTCACCGCAGCCTATAGAAAAAAATTTGGTCTTTGTCCCAAGCAATATCAAATGCAACAGAAAAAATCCGTCTAGCGATAGAAAAAAATCCGTCTAGCGATAAAAAAGCCTTCCCATCACACCAGAGATTTGAGTAATCTTTTTGAGAATTCTTATCAACTTTGGTGTGAGCAGTGTTGAATTTGTGGCAGACATCGCTATTTCTGACAGGTATATTTTTTCTTGTGGAGATCCAAGCAACATGGGCAGAGACTGCTGATTCTAATCGTAGCGCTCAAATTTTGGTACAGTCACCAACATCCACATCAGAGATCATCCCAGTCACGGGAGTCAAGGCAAATCCTACCGAAAAAGGTGTGGAGATAATTTTCCAAACTAGCAAAGGGGAACAGTTACAAATCACCAACAGCAGTACTGGTAATAATTTTATTGCTGATATTCCTAATGCTCAGTTGCGTTTGCCTAATGGTGATGGTTTCACCTTCCGTTCAGAAAAACCAGTGGTGGGAATTACGGAAATAACTGTAACTAACTTTGACGCTCAAACAATTCGAATCACGGTTGTAGGTGAAAATAGTTTACCAGCAGTTGAGTTATTTGATGATAACGAAGGTTTGATTTTTGGTGTGACATCCTCAGCAATTGCGGCGCAGCCACAACCAGAAAAGCCTGCTAGTGAGACACCACAAGAGCAACCAGCAGCCCAGCAGGATGACCAAATTGAGTTAGTGGTGACAGGGGAAGAAGATGGATATCGGGTACAAGAGACAACGACGGGGACAAAAACCGATACGCCTTTGCGTGACATTCCCCAATCAATTCAAGTAGTTCCACAACAAGTATTACGCGATCAACAGGTTACTCGCTTAGATGATGCACTCAGAAATGTCCCTGGTGTTAATCAGAATTTTAACTTTGGGCCATTTACCTTCTATAGCATTCGCG
Source organism: Nostoc sp. UCD121 (assembly GCF_014222285.1). Lineage (GTDB taxonomy): Bacteria > Cyanobacteriota > Cyanobacteriia > Cyanobacteriales > Nostocaceae > Nostoc. The sequence goes on along the minus strand of NZ_JACKZS010000257.1, from coordinate 5,355 downwards.
GATTCGATGCAACAGAGACGAATCTTCTCAGAGATGGACTGATTGACACATTGGCTGGACAAGTGAGTGAACTTTCCAGTATTGAGCGAGTCGAAGTTCTCAAAGGCCCTGCATCAGTGCTATTTGGTTTGGGTAATCCAGGGGGAAGTATCAACCTTATATCTAAACGTCCCTTGAGCGAACCTTTTTACACTATTGATGCAACTATTGGCAGCTATAGTTTTTATCGAGGTGCAGTTGATTTATCGGGGGCGCTAAATGACTCGAAAACAGTTTTATATCGTCTCAATTTGGCTTACAGAAATTCAGGTAGTTCTGTCGATTTTTTTGATGGTGAAAGCTTAAATATATCGCCTGTAATCAGTGTGGCAATTGGTGAGAAAACTAACCTGAGCTTGGAGGCAGAATACATCAAAACAAGCGATAGGTATGCATCTGGTGTACCTGTGATTGGTAGTTTATTACCTAACCCAAATGGTAAAGTGTCCCGTAACCTCAACCTGATTGAACCTTCTGATAAAATTGAGCAGACAATTACAAGGCTTGGATATCGGATAGACCATAAGTTTAACGAAAATTGGTCATTAAACAATGCGTTTAGCTTTGCATTTCGCGATCTCGATCAACGACGCACAGATTCTAGGGGTTTAGAGCCAGATAATCGAACTTGGCTGCGATCGTTTTCAGAAAGCTCTTCCGAAAATAGAAATTATGCGATGTCAACAAATCTGATTGGTAAGTTTGCCACAGGTTCAATTCAACATCAGCTATTATTTGGATTCGATTTAAATCGGTTTGACAATTTTAATCCAGTAATCCCTAGTTTTGAGGCGGCATCAATTGATATCTTTAATCCTGTATATGGAAACCCGCGAGGAGCGAATATTATTTCTTCTGAGGGTTTTCGACAGCAAACAAACTCATTAGGCATTTACCTGCAAGACCAAGTTGCACTTACGGATAACTTGAAGGTTTTATTGGGTGGGCGGTTTGACGTGATTGATCGAAAATATGAAGATTTAGTTAGTAACACAGAAAGTAGTGGGACAGATAGTGCATTCAGTCCTCGCTTTGGCATTGTCTATCAACCCATCCCTGCTATCTCTCTCTATACCAGTTACACAAGTTCATTTACTCCACCAGGCGGCTCATACTTTTTTGGTGTTGACTCTTCCTTCAAACCAGAACGCGGTAATCAGTATGAGGCTGGGGTAAAAGCAGATTTGAACGATCGCCTTTCCGCAACCCTTGCTTTGTTTGATTTAACCCGTACCAATGTCACGACAGAAGACCCTAATAGACCAAACTTTTCTATTCAAGTAGGTGAGCAGAATAGCCGGGGGGTTGAATTGAATCTGGCGGGCGAAATTTTACCAGGATGGAATATTTTTGCTGGCTATGCTTATATCGATGCCCGCATTACTAAAGATAATACTTTGACACCTGGAAACCGATTATCAAATAGTGCAAATAATTCTTTCAACTTGTGGACAAGTTACGAAATTCAAAAAGGTAACTTACAAGGTTTAGGGGCGGGAATAGGCTTGTTTTTTGTAGGCGATCGCGCTAATTTTGGCAACACTTATACTGTACCTAGCTATCTTCGGACTGATGCAGCTATTTTCTATAACCGAGATCGATTCAGAGTTGCCTTGAATTTCAAAAATCTATTTGACATAGACTATTTTGAAAGTTCGCTAGGTAATCGGGTTTACTACGGACAGCCTTTTACAGTGCAAGGAACAGTTTCCTGGCATTTTTAATGCTCATTTCAGATCACTCATCTAGTCACTAAATGATCGTCCTATGATTACCGACCACATCCCAACTTGGTTTACCTATCCTAAACTGAGAGCGATCGCCTTTCATACTCATCGCTGGATCGGATTAACTGCTGGCATTCTTTTATGTATCGCAGGTGTCACTGGGAGTATTTTAGTCTTTTGGCATGAAATCGATCAGGTGATGCTAGTGTGGCGGTTCGGTCAGGTCATCCCGATTGGAGAGGCTTTGTCGGTGACTGCGATCGCTAAAACTGTCAAAGCTGCCTACACTGGCAAAGGCTTAACCCTTAGTAGTCTTAGTTTCCCTGATCGTGCCAACCAACCCTACATGGCATCATTTTTAGACGCAGCAGATCGTTATATAGAAGTGTTCGTTAATCCCTACACCGGGAAGATTATGGGCGATCGCCAGTGGGAGACCAGTTGGATTGGCAGGGTTTATGATCTCCACTACAAGCTCCTCGCAGGCGACACTGGCTTGCTGATCATGGGTATCGTCGCCCTCTTTACTCTGATTCTCAGCCTCACAGGGATTGTGCTGTGGCCCGGTTGGCGCAAACTTGTTATGGGCTTCAAAATCAAATGGGATGGGCATATCAAGCGGGTCAATTTTGATTTGCATAAAGTGGCAGGTATTGTCACGGCAATCTTTCTTGCTTTGATTAGCTTCACAGGGTTCGCCTGGAATGTTCCCCAAGCCCGTGTTGAAGCAGGTATCTACGCCCTAACCTTCACGCGCAAACCTGCCGATCCTGTCTCAAAACTGATTCCTGGTAAGTCATCGTTGCCGATTGCGGACTTAATGCAACGAGCTAACGCAGCAGTTCCAAATGCTAAAACTACCTACATTTCTTTCGCCAACAAACCGGAAGCTCCATTTCTGGTTGCCAAAAAGCAGGCTCAGGAAGTAGGCAAATATGGTAATACCAGAATCTATCTCGATCAATTTACGGGTGCAGTGATTCAGCTTCAGAATGGAGTCAAACCGTCTCGTGCTGAAGCCATTTTGAACCAGTTTACTTTGCTGCACTTTGGTACGTTTGGCGGCTTATCTACCAAGATTCTCTACGTCTTTATCGGTTTAGCTCCAGTGATTTTGTTCGTCACCGGATTTGTGATGTGGTGGCATCGGAAAAGAGTGTTCAAAAATAGCGAACACCCTAAATCAAATCCAAAAAACGGAATGCGATCTTTGTAGCTTACCCCGCCAGCCGATACATAATCACTTTTCCTTTCCAGTTTTCTTCTACAAATACCAGATACTCACCATTTGAACGACGAAATGCGCGGATACCATAAGGTATATCAATCCAGCCACTTTCGCTGCCAACTTCTGGGCCTGGTTTTAACTGTTGTACTTGCGCTCCCGTCTTGGCATTATAGACATATACCTCTGCGGTTTTGACTTTCACAGCAAATACCCGATCGCCCGCCACACTCATGGCTGCTGTAGACACTTCGCGTTTGCCGGTGGTGTCGTAGGGAATCACAACTCGCCACTTGGGGGTACGATTTCCTTTACTCCAATTGTCAAAACGAGCAATTTCAGATCCCGCAACTCCAGTATCGTCACCGAAGGCGGGGTGATCTACTGTAAAGCCTGACAAATACATACTATCTGTTTCAGGGAAATATTCGAGCCGCCGCAAGTCGTTAAATATACTGGGAGTAGTTTGCTTTTCCATCGAACCATAGTTGTAGATGGGGTTGCCTTTAGCATCTATTCCCTGTAAAGGATAGTGGCGAATGCCATCTTCTGTTCGCAAAGCTTTCCAAACATCTCCTTTGCTGTCTACCCACCATCCGCCGATATAGGGATAATCTTTGCTGGTATCATATTCGTTCTTTTCAAATTTGCCATTACCGTTGCGATCGCGCCAGATCCATTCGCCTTTTTGTGGTTGATTCGGTGGCCAATTTCCCTTAATAAATGGTTTGTCTGCGCCATTGCTACCGACAAACATTCCGGCTGGGATAGCAATTTTGCCGTCTTTGTCTGGATTAAAACGATATATTTGCAGGAAGCTGTTGTACATATCTGTGAGGAACAAAAACGGCTTCCCTTGGATGCGGCGCACAAAGGTTCCATCGGGTGATGTATGCAGACGGGGATCTTGAGGATATTTGAAAGGATTTAAGGTGTAAGCTTTGTAAGTCCATTGTTTACCAGCAGGCTTACTGTAATCCATGAGATAGTGTTCTTGTTTGGTGAATAAATCTACACCATCAGTTTTAGGATCGGCATCTGCATTATCGACGAATATCAATCCTAGCGATCGCCATATTAGTTTTCCCGATGGCGAAAATTTCCGTAAATCTGTTCCCGATTTGTTGAAACCATTACTATTTATATAGATATTACCTGAAGCATCTGCACCAACTCCGGTAAGTCCGTAAAGCTTCAAATCTCCAACTTCGCCAGCAGCTCCTGTATAGATACCACCCTTTGAGCCAAAACTACCCGTCTGTACTGGCTGATCTTTGATGTCATAAATCAACATTTGCTGACGCGGGCCATTTTCTGCCACTAACAGCTTACCTTGACGATCGATTGCGATCGCAGTTGGTTCAACGATATCTGCAATCTGTTCGGGCAATTGCTTTCCACTTTGGGAATAATGTAAAATTTTGGCAGGTTTACTACCATTTTTGCTTTGAATAATCCACAGATTTTTTTGTGGATCAACAGTTATTGCTCCTGGATTGGCAAAGGTAAAACTGCGTACTTCCTTCATCGTATCTGTATCATAGACACGAATGCGGTTAGCAGCAAAATCACTCACATACAACTCGCTTCCTACTGTTGCTAATCCAGTCACTTCACTTTTAGTGCTGGTAATTAACATACTTTTATCCCAGCCACGCCCTTCAGGAAACGGTGCAGGTTTTCCCGACAAATCATAGCGTCTAACACAATGCCAACTTGTACCTTCAGGGGGATAATCTTCATCAGTTTTCCCCTTCGATCCCTGAGTCATGGCAAGGTAAATATATTTACTATTTGCTGTTACAGCGATGCCACCTCCACGACTCCAGCCGTGAGTATCGCCAATAGCACCAATAACCTTACCATCTTTGTATATGGCTGCCTCCATTCCCGCCTCATCCCAATGACTGTTGGTATAAACTGTGCCATCAGGAGAAACATACATTGCCTCAATGTTGTTTTGTACCCGTAGATTTCCACTGCCAATAGTGTTACCTATCCACGATGTTTTGTAGTTAAGTGTGGGTGTTTCAGTATTGTTTTGTACTACCAGATTTGTATTATCAATAGAATTATTTGTCCACGATGTTTTGTATGTAAGCGTGGGTGTTTCTGTTGTTGCCCAGTCTGTTGTAATACTAAGGGTAGTAACAATGACTCCAACACTCAAACTGAGTAAAAAACTGAAGGTTTTACTCCTTTGTAAATATCTAAGTTTAGATAATTTTTTGATTTGCTGATTAAGCTTGTGACGGAGTTTTCCTAACTTCGCCATTAATTTATTTATCATATAGTTTTTTAGCTTTTAATTATTTATATACAATCATTTTTTGGGGAATCAGTAAAAAATATAATTATTATAAG
>NZ_JACKZS010000256.1 GCF_014222285.1 Nostoc sp. UCD121 | reverse complement strand
TTATATAAGTTTATTATGCTTGATATTTAGCAGTGTATATGGTATATGTAGGTGTTTGGGATTAAGTGAAAAACTCTCAATATAAGCAGTTAGTTATTTGTAATAAATCTCAAAAAGTCCCAAAAACGCTGGTGAACTAAAGCTCCTCAGTACACTAGCCGAATAAAAGTAGTCAATAGTTAACAATTAGCCCATCAACTAAAGTCATAGCTTCAGGATGTCTATAATCTGTTATACAGGCATCCAAAAGCTTTGCCTGTGCTAAAATCAGCATACCGGCACGACCGCAGGTGATGGGAAAAATGCCATGTTTGAACGCTTCACAGAAAAAGCCATTAAGGTAATCATGCTGGCCCAAGAAGAGGCCCGCCGTTTAGGTCACAACTTTGTCGGAACCGAGCAGATCCTCCTGGGTCTAATTGGCGAAGGCACTGGAGTGGCTGCCAAGGTGCTGAAATCAATGGGCGTCAATCTCAAAGATGCCCGAATTGAAGTTGAAAAAATTATAGGACGGGGATCAGGCTTTGTTGCCGTGGAAATTCCGTTTACGCCACGGGCAAAGCGAGTTCTAGAACTCTCCTTGGAAGAAGCACGCCAACTGGGGCATAACTACATTGGCACCGAGCATCTGCTGTTGGGCCTAATCCGCGAAGGGGAAGGTGTCGCAGCCAGGGTGCTAGAAAACCTCGGTGTGGATCTATCTAAGGTAAGAACTCAAGTCATCCGCATGTTGGGAGAAACTGCCGAAGTTTCACCAGGTGGCTCATCCGGGCGCACAAAAACCCCGACTCTGGATGAATTTGGCTCAAACCTGACCCAGATGGCGATAGACAATAAGCTCGATCCAGTGGTGGGACGCGCCAAGGAAATTGAGCGGGTGATTCAGATATTGGGTCGCCGAACCAAAAATAACCCAGTGCTGATTGGGGAACCAGGGGTTGGTAAAACTGCGATCGCTGAAGGTTTAGCTTCACGCATTGCCACCAAAGATGTCCCTGACATCCTGGAAGATAAACGCGTCGTCACGTTGGATATTGGTTTGCTCGTAGCAGGAACCAAGTACCGGGGTGAATTTGAAGAACGCTTGAAAAAAATCATGGATGAAATCCGCTCGGCGGGTAATGTCATTCTCGTGATTGATGAGGTACACACCTTAATTGGTGCAGGTGCAGCAGAAGGTGCTATTGACGCAGCGAATATCCTCAAGCCAGCTTTGGCCAGAGGTGAGTTGCAGTGCATCGGTGCTACAACCCTAGATGAATACCGGAAGCACATCGAGCGAGATGCAGCGCTAGAGCGACGTTTCCAACCAGTAATGGTTGGTGAACCTACAGTTGATGAAACAATTGAAATTTTATATGGTCTGCGCGAACGCTACGAGCAACACCATAAACTGAAAATCTCCGACGAAGCATTAGTGGCGGCGGCGAAGTTATCAGATCGTTACATTAGCGATCGCTTCCTCCCAGATAAAGCCATCGACTTAGTTGATGAAGCTGGTTCTAGAGTGCGCTTGATTAACTCCCAACTGCCACCCGCAGCCAAAGAGTTAGACAAAGAACTGCGTCAGATATTAAAAGAAAAAGATGACGCGGTGCGCTCTCAAGACTTTGACAAAGCTGGAGAACTGCGCGATCGCGAAATGGAAATCAAAGCTGAAATCCGGGCGATCGCTCAAAGCAAGACCAATGCAACTGGCACAGAAGGTGAAGAACCTGTAGTTACAGAAGAAGACATTGCTCACATTGTCGCTTCCTGGACTGGGGTACCGGTGAACAAACTCACCGAATCTGAATCTGAAAAGCTGCTGCACATGGAAGACACCTTGCATCAGCGTTTAATCGGTCAGGATGAAGCTGTGAAAGCAGTTTCACGGGCAATTCGTCGCGCTCGTGTCGGTTTGAAAAATCCCAATCGACCCATAGCTAGCTTTGTCTTCTCTGGGCCTACTGGTGTAGGTAAAACCGAGTTGGCGAAATCCTTAGCTGCTTACTTCTTCGGTTCCGAAGAAGCGATGATCCGCTTAGATATGTCCGAATACATGGAGCGTCACACCGTCAGCAAGCTGATTGGTTCCCCTCCAGGTTATGTTGGCTATAACGAAGGTGGTCAGCTGACCGAAGCCGTGCGGCGGCGACCTTACACCGTGGTGTTGTTCGACGAAATCGAAAAAGCGCACCCCGATGTCTTCAATATGCTGTTGCAAATTTTGGAAGACGGTCGGTTAACTGATGCCAAAGGTCGCACGGTGGACTTTAAGAACACCTTGCTGATTTTAACTTCCAATATTGGTTCTAAGGTAATTGAAAAAGGCGGTAGCGGTATCGGCTTTGAATTCTCCGAAGATGCCAGCGAGTCAACTTACAACCGGATTCGCTCTTTAGTCAACGAAGAACTCAAGCAGTACTTCCGTCCAGAGTTCCTCAACCGACTCGATGAAATTATCGTCTTCCGTCAGTTGAACAAGCCGGAAGTGACCCAAATCGCCGAAATTATGCTCAAGGAAGTATTTGGTCGTCTGACGGAAAAGGGTATCACCTTAGAAGTCACAGACCGCTTCAAGGATCGGTTGATCCAAGAAGGTTACAGTCCCAGCTACGGCGCAAGGCCATTACGTCGGGCAATTATGCGCCTGTTAGAAGATAGCCTAGCAGAAGAAATTCTGTCTGGTCGTATCAAAGATGGCGATACTGCCATCGTTGATGTGGATGAAAATGGCATTGTCCAAGTTAGTTCTCAACAACGCCGGGAATTGTTACCCCAAGGTGTTGAGTAAGATTTAGAGTTTGGGATTTAAGTCTCAAATAGAAAATTAGAAAACGGTAGAGTATTTATTGCTCTACCGTTTTTTTTCGGTCTGCGTTAGTATATCGTTCACTAAACCGCCTTGTATTATAGCTTGGTAGTAGAATTAGGATACAACATGAACAAAGGAGCAAGAACATGCAAGCCATACTTTTAAGCCGCGAAGAAGTTGGACGACGTGCGAAAGAATTATATGAAAATAGCATTCGTCAACAAGTGGAACGAGAAGAAAACATCGGTAAAATGGTGATTATCGATATAGAAACAGGTGAATACGCAATTGATAAAACAGGCTTAGAATCAGCACGATATTTACGTAATAAAAACCCATTTGCTCGACTATATGGAATTCGCATTGGTTATAAAGTTGCTGTTTCCTTCTCTGGTTTTCTAGAGCGTGATTCACAGTGATTTCTGGGATTGTCAAGGATGCACACCCAACTGTTAATGTAGAATTTCGACTGCCAAATTTACCAGATTTTACGATTGAATTTGTTATAGATACAGGTTTTACAGATTACCTTTGTTTACCACCAGAAGCAGTTGCTTTATTGAATTTATCTTTCCGTTATGAGCTACCTGCAAATTTAGCTGATAATAGTTGGGTAGATATACCAGTACATGAAGCTGTTATTATTTGGAATGGCGAAGAAAGGGTAGTTAATGTACTTGCGACAGGAAAGCGACCTTTATTAGGGACTGCTTTACTTGATGGGTATGAACTTGTCATACAGTTTATCGAGGGCGGTTTAGTAACAATTGATGAATTGTAGTTGCTTTCTGGATATATAGACTTTCTATCAACAGCAATGAAAATTATTACCCCAAGGGGTTGAATAGGATTTAAAATTTTAGCTTTATCGTTAGTCAGCAGCTACTCGTCAATTAGCCACCCACGCTCTATTCCGTGTTCAATTCCGCCAGTCCAATCCATTTTCAGATGCTTCCGCACTTTATGGAATAGATGTTGAACTACAACTAGATTAATTGAATTTTTAACATATTTTTCTTCATATCTAAATTCTCGGTCAGTATTTTTCTGCTGACGTAGTACGTAAATTTGGTCAACCTTGTACTTGCGAAGATTGACATTACTGGTCAGCTTAATCCACTCCATAAGTACAACATATAAACTATTTGGATTTCTTGCCTTTAAGTCCTCTGCTGCTCGTGATGAACCTTCGAGCATAGTTTTATCGAGATATGTTTTACATTCAATTGCAACAACTGGAATATCGAAAATGTGCGTTTCGGTGTTTCCTGTAACTGTAACTTCAGAGTAGTTTTCCGGTTCCTCTTTAAGAAGTGGCAGTACTTCCCTAGGATTTTCATCTTTCTCCGGTGGGGTTGCTGCTTCAAATGATACTTGAATAGTGGCTCCAATTACAAAGTCATGATCTTTCTTTTCAATACGTGCATACGGTCGCTTAAGCATCTCAGAGTATTTTGGCGGTACAAAGAAAATATCTTTGAATGTATGTGATTTGCCGATGAGAGCATTTTCTCCAAAGTCTCTGACTAAATCTTTAAACAGATAATAGAGAAATTCCTCTAGTACGCTAGAGTGAAGGTTCGATCGAGAATCAAACTTCTCAGCATAGTGCTGCTGGTCTAAAAAGTCCTTATATTTTGATAGAAGTTCTACCCTAGTAGCAATAATTGCTTCATCTTGAGCAGTAGGTGTTGATGTCGGCCCAACTAATTCGAGATTAGCTGAATGCCACTTGTCATACTCAGCTCTAATCTCACTGAGATATTTTTTACTGCCAACATCCCTGTATTTTGTGCGGTGATTCTCCTTTTGTTCAAGATTAGAGCCGTGAACTAAAGGGTTCCTATCGCTTTTGGGCATAGCTCTAATTTCTCTTGAAGATGAAGTGCGATCGCTTTAGCAAGAATAGGTGGTACAGCATTACCTACCTGATTGTACTGGCAAAGAAACTTCTCGTCGAATCTCTCTTCTCGATGTAATAATTTGTGAGATACAACAGTCTTCTTCCCTAGAAAACGATAAGTGTCAGGAAAAGATTGAACACGTGCCCCTTCACGGGCTGTCAAATTGCGATGCTGAAAAGGATGAAGAAAATTGGCGTAAAATGAAGCGGCTATTGTATGTGATGGTTTATATGGATTTAAACGTCGGTTGTTCTGGTCATAATTTATCTCAGATAACTCTCCATTTCCACTACGCCGTCTAGCCCCATGTTCTTTTGGTGCGTCTGAACTTGATTCACCCCATTTAATGTGTTTGAAGCGTTCTACAAGCCTCTGGGAATGATCCATTGCAACATGATTGTAAAGTGTTGTACTGCCATTCCTGATCCAGCTTTGATAGTTATTGAGAGGTTCTGAAATGTAAGGTTGTTTCTCTTCACCCTCACGTGCATTCAGTGGTGGTAAATCTGATATAGCATCCCACAAGCTTATGGCAGGAAGTAAACCCATGCAAGCAAATATTGATAATTGAGAGCTATTGATATGTAATAAATCTAAAGAATGTGTTTTTGGAGGAATACCTAATTTTTTTCCTGTTTTATTTCCAACAATAAAAATACGCTCCCTAATTTGTGGCACACCATATTCAGCAGAATTTAATGACCATACTTCTACAAAATATCCTAGATTTTCAAAAGTTTCTTTAATGATATCTGTTACCTTTTTACCTTCATTATTTTTGCGCGAAAGTAAACCTTTAACATTCTCCATTACAAAAGCTTTAGGTTCCAGAAAACATATCCACTCAGCAAAGTTAATGAATAGACTATTTCTAGGATCTTTAGGATCTTTTTGTGCTGGGCCGGCAATACTAAAACCTTGACATGGAGGCCCACCAATAACAATATCCGGCTTGAAGTGACAGATATCATTAACGCTACTTGCAGTGTTTAAATCACGGATATCCTGTTGAATAACTGTCATATTAGGGCGGTTATGGCGCAGTGTATCACAAGCCCAGGTATCAATCTCAACGGATAAAGGAACAGAGAAACCTGCCATCTCAAAACCTAGACCAAAGCCGCCAGCCCCAGCAAACAAATCAATAGTGATAGGTTGTGCTGTTAGCATAGACTCTTAATGTGGTTACTCATCTGGTTTACCTTCTAAACACTCTAGGATGATACCCTTGTAACGCTTTGTCAACCTGCTATACAGTTGGATACAGCCGATATACAAATGCGATCGCTATTGCTTGGTTTTCTTTCAGTCCAGCTTGGCGGGCTAGATACCAAGTCGGCAAAGCGCCTAATGCCAAGGCAGCTGCCTGCACAGCAAATAACCAGTAAACACTAGGATAGATTTTATAGAGTAAAGCCAAGGGATAGAATATCCAAGCAGCATGATCGCCGAGAATATGAAAACCTATGAAAGAGCTAATAGGCGGTTGCCCTTGACTAATTAAATAAACTGCTTGGTCAAAAATTCCTAAGTCAAAAGCGTTTGATTGAAACAACTCGTGTCGTAAGCTGCTGCACCCAAACAAAATTAAGGCACTCACGCCAATTATCCAACCAAGATAACCAAGCTGATTCAGTTTTTTCCTCATGCCATCAAAAAAGTATTCATCGTAAGTATTTTAGATACATAATTAGCAATATTATTCACTACCCTAATCAGCCTTAAATGTATCGCCCAAATATTGTAAAGCTATTCACAAAAAGAACTACAATTTTCGCACCAAAAAAATGGTTATTTAGCTTACTGGTAATATCTCTAGTTCTCTGGTTGATATTCTTGGGAAATTCCCCTTTACGAGACTGGGATGAAGGGACTTACGCTCTAGTCGCCAGAGAAATTTACCGGACTGGTAACTGGCTTTATCCCACCCTTCAGGGAGAACCATTTTTATTAAAACCGCCTTTGATGCAATGGTTAATTGCTTTGTGCTACCAACTAGGAGGAGTGCAAGAGTTAACCACACGCTTACCTGGTGCGATTTTAACTGCCTTGGGTGTGCCTTTGCTTTATTTAGTAGGGCGTTTGGCTTTTAAACAAAATTTACCTGCTTTATTTGCTGCTTTAGTTTACTTGACAATGTTGCCTGTGGTGCGTCATGGAAGGCTGGTAATGTTAGATGGGATGACCATTTCTTTTTTCTTGCTGTTGTTATTTTGTCTTTTGAAGGCACGTCAGAACCGAAAATATGCTCTAGGCGTGGGATTTTGTCTGGGGTTAATTATTCTGACTAAAGGGACGATAGTTTTACTATTGGGGGCGATCGCCTGTTTATTCTTGTTTGCAGATCGGCAATTAGCTTTGTTGAAAAGCCCCTATTTATGGGTAGGAATTTTATTAGGAAATGCTCCTGCGATCGCTTGGTATATTGCTCAATGGCAACATTATGGTAATACTTTTTTAGAGGTGCATTTTCAAGCACAAGCTTTTGACCGTCTTACACAAACTGTTGAAGGTAATAGCGGCCCTGTTTGGTACTATTTATTAGAACTACTCAAATATGGTTTTCCCTGGCTGTTATTTTTACCTGGAGGGCTTTATCTAGCTTGGAAAAAACGTTATGAAACTTGGGGTTCTCTAGTTCTGTTGGGTACAATTATTTACTTAGGAACTATTTCTTTTATGAGAACTAAGCTTCCGTGGTATGTCATGCCTGTATATCCATTTTTAGCCTTAGCAATTGGTGCTAATTTGAGTGAAGTTTGGCAGAATGGCAATTTTCGAGTGCGAACCTGGACAATATTTTTGGCTATTATTTCTATTGCTGGTTTAGGAGGTTGTGTTTACTTTTTTATTAAGAAACAGCCTATTTTAATAGTCATGAGCATTGTTTTGGTAATAAGTATGGGCATCGCAGCATGGTTAGTTAAACAGCGCGATCGCAACTTTATTCCTGTATTATTTATAGGGATGTATTTAGTGTTAACCTTATTGGTAAGTTCGCAATCTTGGATTTGGGAATTGAATGAAGCTTTTCCAGTTAAACCAGTAGCGGAATTAATTCGGGCAAATGTTTCACCAGGAACACAAATTTACACCTCTTTTGCTTATGGTCGTCCCAGTTTAGATTTTTATAGCGATTGCAAGATAACTGCTACAACTGTGCCACTTCTGCAAAAAATGTTATCAAATAAATCTTATTTGCTGTTAGATAATGGGGCTTTACAGCAAATAAATTTAACTGGTAGTAAAATTCTAGGAGCAACTAACGAATTTACACTAATTATTAAAAATTAATTATACCAAAAGCTACAGATACCCGACTTTTCAAAGAAGTCAGGTATCTTATTTCTCGGTAAAACACCAATAGATAATATTAATCAAATTAAGCTACCCAAAGATCGCGGGCAAATCGAATAGAGAATGTCAACATTAGTATTCCAAAAAAGTACATGATTGGGTATCCCCAGCGAGGATAACGGGCAAGTAATAACCCGAATGCCATTGACAGCGATACAATCCCGTAAGCGTAGCGTTCAGCCGAGGCTGTAATCCCGGTGTTTAAAATTAAAGCGAAAGAAGAAAACCCATAGACAACAGTAACAAGGGGAATTTTAGCGCGTGATAACCATAGTAAATAAATACCGCCAAAAACTAGTGCAATTTTAAATAATTCATCTCCTGTCAATGACCACAACAATAGCCATAAAAAATATACTCCATAGCGGAATTTACTTATCCCCAGATATACACGAAAGCGCCATAATAAATAGCCGCTACCAATAATTATTAAAAATAATAATGGATATAAAGGGTCTTTAATATAGCCAGATTTCCAGTTAGTGAAACCTACCGTAATTTGCATCAGCATCTTCCACCAACCTTCCCAAGCAAACCCTGTTGCATCACCACGCCATGCTTTTTGTGCATGGATGAAAGCCAAAGCATCACCAAATTTAATTTGACAATAAAGGCTGTAGAGGGATATACCCAAACCAACAGTTAAACTGGCAATATACGCTTTTATGCCTCTACGCTCTTTCCAAGAAACAAATACAAAAGCGGGGATAAGAGCAACTCCGGGTAGTCGGGTTGCTGTAGATAATGCTCCCCATAATCCTGCCCAAATATATTGCTTTTTATCAAAAGCTCGTAAGGCAGATGTGGTACACAACAAAAACAGACCTTCAGTGTAAATTACAGTTCCATAAAGGGAATAGGGACACCATACTAAAGTAGCTGTCGCCCATCGTGCTGTGCTTGTGTCGTAAAGCTCCTGCACCCAAAAATAAAGTATGAGTAACGCAGCTAAAAAAGCTGAATTATTAACTAATATACCTGCCACTTTAAAAGGCAAACCAGTGAACATAATGATCCGGCTTAACAATGGAAATAAAGGAAAAAATGCAACTGTGTGAATTTCCTTTACTTCACTAGAGAAATCATAACCAGAAGTCACAATTTTCTCATACCAAACACTATCCCAAGCATGAAAAACATCCCAACTGAATGTGGCAATAACGCCATTTGATGAACTTGGAAATAATGGGGCAATCAGTAACATAGCGATTGCTATTAAAAGCCTACTAGAAAGCCACATTACTATGACAAAAAATAAGCTATCCGGCAAAATTTTTTTCTCTATATTCATTTATTTTAAATAGATACATTAACTTTTGATTGATGCGTTAAAAAAATTCAGCTTTTAATTTTGGATAAATCATGTCACAATTTTGCACAACAAACCAGAGTGTAAAACCTAAAGGTATAGAAAACAACTGGATATAGATAGGAGTTCCTAAATAGCCAAAAAATGAGGACATTTGCACTACGATAGCTACCCAACGATATTGAGGAAAGTAAAAGGCAAAGATAAGAGAAAATATATCGGTAGGATAGAAATATCTGTCGTGCATCTTGGGTAGGATATATGGCATAAAGAAAACTGATATTGTCGCTAAGTGTATCAGTCTATCTTGAGTAATTTCTAGTCTACTTTTATAGACAATGTATGCAAATAAAAATATCGCAGATATAGTTAAGGCTAAACCTATAGGAACAACAATATTATAAAAATTACTGGGAATCCATTGATAAATAT
>NZ_JACKZS010000255.1 GCF_014222285.1 Nostoc sp. UCD121 | reverse complement strand
TTTCCTGATTGAGATGTTTTTCTCAAGATGTGCTGCAACTATTTTTTCTCGAAGATCGACAGAGTAAGACTTCATTTCAAAGTATTTATATTTTAATCTAGTGTACCTCATAATAGATGCAAGTGCTGTATCTTTTAGGAGTTAAATACTTAGAAAATAGCTATTAAATATCAAAATTTTATTGCTATGAGTTTAAGTATTTATGTGCAAATTCACACTCTATTTTATATGTGTAATACCATTTACCGAAAAGCCTAATTTGTCTCTAACTGTTTAGCCCTGCTGCCTATTTGTATCAACTTTTAAGTGAAATGGTATAAAGGCTTCTCTTAAGGTACGAGAACTACTTTGTATCCCAAAATTCTTGTAGAAGTGAGAATGTCACTCTACAATTAACTAATGACTATTGACCCATTTGCAACACTTGTAGGACAACCGCAAGCTATAGAATTACTGACTCAGGCTGTCAGACAAAACCGGGTTGCTCCAGCGTATCTATTTGTGGGGCCAGATGGTGTAGGAAGAAGTTTAGCAGCCAGGTGCTTTATAGAATTGCTATTTTCTAGCGAGATGGGAGTCACTGCGGCTTTACAAAACCGTTTGCGTCAGGGAAACCATCCAGCTTTGTTGTGGGTGCAACCGACGTATCAATACCAGGGACAACGATTAACAGCAGCAGAAGCGCTTGAGAAAGGACTGAAGCGTAAAGCACCACCTGTAATTCGGCTAGAGCAAATTCGGGAAATTACCGAGTTTTTAAGTCGTCCGCCTTTGGAAGCGCCGAGAAATGTGGTGGTGCTGGAAGAAGCCCAAACAATGGCAGAAGCCGCAGCCAACGCTTTACTTAAAACCTTGGAAGAACCGGGACAGGCGACGTTAATTTTAATTGCACCTACACCTGAGTCTGTTTTGCCAACTTTGGTGTCACGCTGTCAACGCATTCCTTTTTATCGCTTAGATGCACAGTCTTTGGCTATTGTACTTACACAAACAGGTCATCAAGAAATTTTGCAAAATCAGGCAGTGCTGAGTATAGCAGCTGGCAGTGCTGGAAGTGCGATCGCATCTTACGAGCAATTACAAACTATTCCCCCGGAGTTACTCGAAGATTTGAAAAAAGCCCCTGCTTCCTACCGCAAAGCCTTGGAGTTAGCCAAGAAAATTGATAAGGATTTAGATACAGAAGCCCAACTGTGGTTAGTTGATTACCTTCAGCAATTCTACTGGCAGCGTTGGCATCAACCCAGTATTATTAATCAGCTAGAACAATCTCGTAAATACTTGCTTGCTTACGCTCAACCTAGGCTTGTTTGGGAATGCCTGCTTCTATCTATATGTCAAAAATGAAAATTGCATTCACAAACTTTTGTACAAATAGCAATATTAAATAATATTACTTAAGCGCATGTAAATAATTAGTACTTGTGTATTATTGATATTAAGCTACGTAAAACATCTTGTAGAGAATGCGGCGAGTTAAAAGACATTACGCAAAGGTACTGAAATTTGCTTAATTTTTAAATCTTCATAGCAAACAAAAGTCTTGTGGGGGATGACTAATAAAGGCTATCCGATTACTATCTTTGAAGATTGTACCAGTGACTTATGATGAAGTTATCGCAGACAATTCCAGTTCTTTTTTTAGGGGCAATTTTGGCTGTGCTTTCTCCTGAACTTTGTGCTGCTTTCAATGTTCAAGAGGTAGCTAGTCTCGGCAAAGCATCAAGCGATTTACCAATAGTCAAATCAGCAGGATTGTCCCCAGATATGGATGTCCCTTGGTCGAAAACCGTGAGAATCGTTGACCCTTTTGAAGGGGAATTTCTTGGGGTTTTTGACCGCAACTCTTTAGGTGGCAATTTGTACCGTGAAGGTTCAAAACAAGTTATTAGCTTGTGGACTCCTTCAAGCATTCGAGTCCTTGTGACAGTAAATTCTGGTCAAGCAACGTCTTCTTTCTATACCGCAGGTTATGTATATCCTAGACCTGACTTTATTAGATTTGTCACTACTAAGAAAGTCGATAAAATTTTGCTCAAAGTCAGAGAAAAAGTTTTTAAATTAGACGGTTTAACCGGTAGTTTTGCTGTCAGTCAAGAATTAGCCACTGCTTTAAAAAATGCTCCTGATGAGAACTTAAACATCAGGCTAATCTTAGAAGGTGGTCAAACTGTTGATAGCGAAATTGGCAAAGGTACAGTGAAAGGTTGGCGAAGCATTTACTAAGCAAAAGCTCTTATGTGGGACATAATTTTGATTCAAACAATGACCAAATAAGTATTAATTTGTAATACTTATAAAAAGCGCAAAGCGCTAGTTAATTAATAATTATATGAATTATCATAAGACATCACTGGCGTTTATGAGAATATTAGTCTGAAACGCCCAACTGAAATGCTATTTCATCATCCACGACTTTGAGACTGCTGGTAGCGACGTAAAACAGATTGGATATTTTTTTTACAAACCTCTTCACCAATTACCTGAGAAATTAATTGCCACAACTGAGAACCCACTTGTTTGATATAGTCGTGTTCATAACTTATCTGCACCGCAATTTCCGCATAAGTGTGTCCTAGCCAACTTTCCAGCAAAACCACAGATTGAACATCATTGAGTCTTTGCCCAAAGGTAGAGCCTAAAAGAGTATCGACTAAATTTAGAGCCTCTTGTGCAGTCATGGGTGAGCCTGCTTTATTTATAGGTTGAACTTATGAGATTTCTGTTTTTAATGGGATTTTTATGTAAAACGTTACAATTTTTTACAGTAACAACTCACTTTTTCTCACCGACAGAGCGATCGCTTATGAGTTAATAATTAATACTGTGTAGTAAGTTAATGCACACCTCTAAAACTATAAAAAGGACATCAACTCTATGAAATTTGGTATTGATATTGGTCACAATTGCCCTCCAGATACAGGGGCAACAGGTATCAAACAAGAAGATGCTTTAACTAAAGCAGTTGGTACACAATTGATACAAAAACTCAAAGCAGCAGGTCATACTGCTATTGATTGCACGCCCACAAGTGCTAGCAGTGTAAACGATTCTCTGAAACAACGAGTTAATAAAGCGAACGCCAATAATGTTAACGTCTTTGTTTCGATTCACTTTAATAAGTTTAATGGTATAGCCAATGGCACAGAAATTTTTGCTATTAGTAATGCATCAAAAGGTATTGCTCAATCAGTTTTAAAAGAGATTGTTAAACTTGGGTTCAATGATAGAAAAGTCAAAAGTACAGGCTTTTTTGTTATTAAAAATACACAAATGCCAGCTATTTTAATTGAGTGCTGCTTTTGTGATTCCAAAACAGATATGGATCGATTTGATGCTGAAAAAATGGCTGAAGCCATTAAAGATGGATTAATTGGTGAATCAAAGGAAGATGAAGATAAATCTGATAAAAACTACATTCTAGAAATTACAACAAAAACAGTTTTAAAGCCTTCTACAGAACAGGCATCAGAAATACCAAAAGAATCTCTATTCGATATTGAGGCAGGGAAATATCCTATTTTAAATGCCCATTTTGAGGAAAACCATTATTGGGTTAAGTGGCCTGATAAAAGTAAAGGAAACCGAAACGAGCATTTTGTTTTTGCTGGACACGCCAAAATTATAGAAAAAGATTAGGACTTCCTTTCAAAGGAAAAATATTCAATTATTTATTGGAGTTTCGGTTAATATCTATAGCGATCCTAAATGAGCCGTGAAAATCTCCAATTCTTCTCTCTGCGCTCTCTGCGTCTCTGCGGTTCATTTATTTTTAAAATAATTTAGGACTGCTATATAACCCCCGATGCTCGAAGAGTTCGGGGTTATACAAATAATTTTTAATAGGAATAACAGATGTCATTATTAGATAATTTAGTAAATACTTATTCCCAGAAGAATCTAGCAAAAATATTTACAGAACTTGGGATTATAAATGTAAAAATTAATGATATAAATCGGCAAATTTTAAAAGAAGTTACCCTTGCTCAATGGTTACTAGAGTCTGCCAGAGGTAAAAGCGATCTTGCTGTCAATGCTAATAATTTTGCGGGATTAAAATGGCGAATCCCTGATATGAAAGGGTTTGCTGAACCTATAAAAATTAAGGTTCCTTCTGAACCAGAAGAAGTTGAATTCTGTAAATTTACGGATATAGACGCTTTTATTATTGGTTATTGGAAGTTTTTAACTCGCACACCGTATAAAGGTTTAGAGGAGTATACCAATACACCAGAAAATTTCCTTGGCTTTCTCAAGGCTAAAGGCTATTCATCCGACCCTAAATATGTCAGTAAAGTTGTAGACTTGCTTCCAGAGGCACAAAAGTTACTGGCTAATGCAGGTGGAGTTACCATTCCCGCTTCAGTGGAACAACTTCAGTTAATTCGTGTGCCAAAAGAAGTTGAATTAGGACAAAATTTCAGAGTTGAGGGCGTAGCACCTTTAACCGACAGTGGCAAAGTTTTGTCGATTACGATCGACGATAAATTTCCAGCCCTAAGTGTAGCAATTAGTCAGGATGGCAAATGGCAATTTGATTTCGTTTTTAAACAAGAAGGCGATCGCCGGATAATAATTACTGTTGACGATCAAACTCTAGAGATTCCCATTAAAGTTGTTGTTCCTTTTGATAACAAGGACGATGAGAACACTCAACAACCTACAGCATCCAGCTTACCAGGAGCGAAGGCAATTAAACTCGATGGTAGTGTGGGAATTGGCGGAGTCAATAAAGCTGCTGATGTTAAGGCTATTAAGGCGCGATTGTATGAGCTAGGCTACAAATGGGTAGGCGATCCTGACAGTGCAGACAGAGATCGAGGACTATTTGATGCGATCAAACTATTTCAATCAATTATTGCCGGTCGCAGTACTGTTAATGGTGATGGTAGAGTTGATGTTGGTGGAATAACTCATCGATGGTTGCAAGCAGCTAATGCACCACGGTGGGAGTTGATGCCCAAAAGTGACCCGAATAATGGTTTGGTTAACGGTGAACTGGAAGATACTCAAGATAACCACGATTTTGGAACACACTGGTTAGCTGATGTGATTAAAAAAATTGCCCAAGATTATCAAAACAGTTATCGTAACACTCATCCCCTAGCTGCTCCATTCGCAATTAACGATGTTAGTCTTCCTCATGGAGGTGATACTCCCGATCATCATGGACATGAAACTGGCATGATGTGCGATATTTATTTACCCCAAAAAAATGGGAATTTTGGTGGTATTGTTTGGTCGAGTTCTAACTACGATCGAGATGCTGCACGAGCTATTCTCAAGTCTATTACTAATCAAAAGCTGGTACGGGCAGTCTTTTTCAACGATCAACAGCTAATTAAAGAGAGACTTTGTGTTTCTCTAAATGGTCACGACAACCATATTCATTTTGAAATTAACCCACCAGTAAGGAGCTAGGTGTTGACTTTGATGAGATTTACCCATTTTTTATTCAGACAGTTTTGGTGTCATCATCGGTGAACCAAATTAAATGAGTAATGAGTAATGAGTGAATTATTTTTTAATTCTCTTTCAATTTGTTGATTTGAAGTTGTTAATATCTTAATAATTCTTTCATTCTCTTCTATCAGATTTTGAAATTTTGATTTTGACACCAACTCCGATTTTATCATTATTTTTATCCAATAAAGGGTTTCACTGGCTTCCTTTAAGGCTATAGAATACTTATTGATAAAATCTTTATTTTATTGTGCATATTTAGCTTCTGAACAGTTTGCACCTATTGATATTCCGCTTCTTAAAAATTGTTTAGATAAGATTTTACCAGCATCGTCAAAATTTCTTTTGTTTAACTCAGAATAAGCCTTGATAACTCTGATCACAAAATTCTCTGTTCTTTCTTGAATACTGATATTTGCGCTATAATTAATCATGAGTAAAAAAGAATGTGGTAATTCAATTTTACTTTATAAGTAATGGGTATTTACTTATTACTCATTACTTAAAGAACGCGAAAAGTAACTTTTCCCACTGCAAATTTTACTAAAACCAAGGATTGGAAAGGATTGTGCATGAATTTTGAACCCCTGAAAAGGTACAAAATCAACACCCTAGTAAGAAGCTAATTGTTGGTGAGTTTTAGATACCTTGGATTTTACAACTTCTGCCCTGTGTAAATGGATCGCACTTCACCATTACGGCGGATGACAGCTTCGCCATTACTAACCTCTACCAGTGTCCAACCGCTTTGGCCAATGCTTTCACCCATATTGATGCGGCGAGTTACGCCGTCGATTTTAAACAAAGCGGCAGATTTGTTACCTAACTCTAGTAATCCTTCTAGGGTATTACTCGGTGCAACTGCGATCGCAGTTGCCGGATATACTTGTTCCTGGGTAATAGTTGCTTCTGACTCTGGCGCAAGTGCTGCACGTAATGGAACCACTGGTAATGCAGGTAGAGGCTTGGGTGTTTGCCGCACGGTAATGGGTGCAGTTCGTCCCGCTACAGGTTTAAGTTCTGCTCGTACAGCCGCCGCTAACATATTGACGGTTACAGGCTTGGCAGCTTGTTGCACCGTATTTAGGGCAGTTTTCACCATATTAGGTTGAGATGCCTGCAATGCACTGGCAACTTGTGGTACAAGTGCGGGACTACCAGGAATTGCTGGCAGCGCATAGCGCATTGGCGACGGCGCTTGATAAACAGGAACATAGATCCGCTCAACAACGCTGCCGGAACGGTTAGGGGCTAGTGGTGTATTGTTTGCGAGAAGTGGAAGTGGTGGTAAATTACCAGTTATTTGCCCGTTACTAAGGGCTATTTGATTAGTATTTGTTTGACTGGAGAATCCCGAACTGAAAGATTTTCGATTGCCTTTTAATTCTTGCTTGTCTATAACTGCCAGCGCTCCCAGCATATAGTCAACCAAATCTGCCTCAATTTCTGTTTTTCCAGGCAATTGTGATTGCGGTGCTAGAAGAGCTTGCTGGGTAAAGTTGGGATTTAAAAGATATACGACTCCAGACTGTACCAAGTAGAGAATACTAGCGATCGCCACACCTAAAGTTGTTCCGACAATCAGCAGTTTGCCCAAAGTCCGACTGCTTTTTTGACGCTTTCTACTAACTGGTTTAATGGTGCCGTTATCAAAGACAACGGTACTCAAGTGCTTGTTGTTATTTTGAGTAACTGACTGTCCGTTTGGTAAGATAATCTGCGGTATTGTAACTGTTTGCAGAGGCACGTATTCTGGAGGCGAGTGGCGTTGAGCTTTGTTCTGCCTACCATGCCTAACGGTTTGAGAAGGCAGATTATCACTAACATCCAGAATGTAGTCGATATCGGCAAAGAGTTCATCCATGAGACCATCAGCATAGTTTTCTATCGACCAAGGCTCGTTGGCGATTAATTCTTCTGATGGTTCTGGTACTATGAGACGGGTACTGGCTTCTTGTAACATAGACGTTCTGGGTTATTGCTAGGACGAGGAAACGCCGCGCCTACTGCCTGGGAATTAGGATTACAGATAAGATATCCAATCCGCCGTCTTATTGAGACGAGTTGGTTGAGCGTTGGTATTAAAATCAACTTGAATCTGGGGATTGTGATGATAGCAGTACTAATAGTTATGTCATCTATCATACCAATCACCCTGCTTACTACTATACTCAGTCTTTATCAAGTTTGTGTTAAGCTAACGCTGGAAACTCTTGCTGGCTCTTGGTTTTACGCAATTCTAAATATAATAATAAAGCGTTAACATCGGCTGGGTTTACACCACCTATACGTGCGGCTTGACCAAGAGTGAGTGGTTTTACGTGAGTCAGCTTTTCCCGTGCCTCTTTAGAAAGGGTATCAATTTTTGTATAATCCAAATCCGCAGGTAATTGGCGGTGGGCTTGGCGGGCAATTTGGTCAATCTGATTTTGTTGCCTAGCGAGATAGCCATGATATTTGATGTCAATTTCTGCGCCTTCTTTCTCAGCGCGGTTGAGGTTGGGGTTTCCCAGTCCGAACCTGTCGAGATCAACGTAATGGAATCCCGGACGGCGTAGTAAATCGTTGAGTGTAATTGAACCTTTAATTAATTGTTGGGTATCAGATGCGATCGCTATTCCTATTTCATCATGTTCTTTGACTCGTGTAGCTTGTAATCTTTGTTTTTCTGTGGTAATGTTCGTTTGTTTTTGGGTAAATAGATCCCATCTGCGATCGTCAATTAAACCAATTTCTCGTCCCAAGGTTGTCAAACGTTGGTCGGCATTGTCCGAACGCAATAATAAGCGGTACTCTGATCTACTGGTGAGCATCCGGTAAGGTTCCCGTAAATCCTTGGTACACAGGTCATCCATTAGCGTTCCAATGTAACTTTGCTCGCGGGCAAACACAATCATTTCTTGAGAATGAACAAATCGAGCGGCGTTAATTCCCGCCACCAGTCCTTGGGCTGCGGCTTCTTCATAACCTGTAGTGCCGTTAATCTGCCCAGCACAAAATAGTCCCGCAACCTTTTTCGTCATCAGTGTGGGGTAACACTGAGTTGCAGGTAAATAGTCATATTCCACAGCATAAGCCGGACGCAGCATTACACATTTTTCCAAACCTGGAAGAGTCCGCAACATAAGCAACTGCAAATTTTCTGGCAACCCTGTAGAAAACCCTTGGATATAAAGTTCGGGTATATCTCGTCCTTCTGGTTCAATAAAGATTTGATGGCTTTCCTTATCAGCAAAGCGGACAATTTTATCTTCAATACTGGGACAATAACGCGGGCCTTTGGCTTCCACCCAACCGCCATAAACTGGTGACAGGTGCAAATTATCTTGAATTAGGCGATGGGTTTCGGCGGTGGTGCGGGTGATGTAGCAGGGTATTTGTTCCCGTTCTACCCATGCCTCTGGGTCAAAACTAAACCAGCGTACATCTTCATCTCCTGGCTGGATGAGCATTTTACTATAATCCACCGATCGCTTATCTACTCGTGCTGGAGTTCCAGTTTTGAGTCTTCCGGTTTCAAATCCCAGGCGATTTAGGGTTTGTGTCAATCCTTCAGCCGCAAATTCTCCAGCGCGTCCGGCTGGCATTGATTTGTTACCAACCCAGATTTTGCCGCCCAGGAAAGTGCCAGTTGTCAAGATGACAGCTTTACATTGGAACCCTACACCAAAATAAGTTTCAACGCCGATGACTTCATCATTAGCACCCAGTACTAAATCTGTCACCATACTTTCGCGGATTGTCAAGTTTTCTTGGTTCTCGACAATATTCTTCATCACTGCTGCATATTCGCGCTTGTCTGTCTGGGCGCGTAATGCCCAAACAGCAGGCCCCCGTGAAGAGTTGAGGATACGTTTTTGCAGGTAGGTACGGTCTGCTACTTTACCTATTTCCCCGCCGAGGGCATCTACCTCATGAGTCAACTGAGATTTTGCCGGGCCACCCACTGCTGGATTACAGGGTTGCCAAGCGATTCTATCCAAGTTGAGCGTCAATAACAGGGTACGACAACCGAGGCGTGCAGAGGCAAGAGCCGCTTCGCAACCGGAGTGACCTGCACCGACGACTATGACATCAAAAGCGTCTTGGAATTCAACGGAATTGTGCATGGTCATACTTACAGGATCGGCAAGCTTAGAGTTCTTTTCAATTTTAGCTGTTCCAGTGGTTTCATGGATGTAACTTTCTAATAAAAAAGTTATCAAATTTACTAGTACTCAATCAGAGACAAGTTTCTATTTTTAAACTTGAGTATTCAATAAAAAATATTATATTTTTTAAAATTTGTGACAACATTCCGGGTTGTTTATCACAACTATTGTTCACATAGTTAGCAATTAACACGAATTATTTTCTTACTGATATATTAAATAC
>NZ_JACKZS010000254.1 GCF_014222285.1 Nostoc sp. UCD121 | reverse complement strand
GGGACAATACCAATACCAAACCAAAAAGCATATAATATGAAACCTATTAATGTTGTCATCATTGAAAATGAGAACATATCTAGGATTGGCGCGGCAACAATATTATCTGAAACTGGTGCAATCCAAGTCTGTGGCGTTGCAAAATACGGAAAACAAGGAATAGAAATCGTTGACAAAGAAAAGCCAGATATCGTAATCATAAATATTGATTTACCGGATATCGATGGCATTGATGTAATAAGCACAATTAAATCCAAATACGCATCAATTAGAATTGTGGTTATGACTGCAAATAGCAGCAGAGATACCATTAACGCAGCAATTAGTAATGGCGCAGACTGCTACTACGCTAAAAATAGCGTTAGAGAAGAAGTAGGAGAAAGATTCGTTGAAGCAGTAATGGCTGCGTACAATAATGAATCATGGATTGACCCAACTATTAATCGTATTCTGATTGATAGTCTCAGGTCAAATGACATACCCGATAGAAATGTAGTAGATTTGTTAAGTGATTTCTCTAATAAAGAGATCACAGTTCTTCAATTAGCTGCCGGAGGCATGAAAAATAATGAAATTGCCAATGTAATGTATGTTTCCGAAGGTACAGTAAGGTCATATCTACATAATTCATTTATCAAGCTAGGAGTCAAAGATAGGTTAAACGCTATCCGCGAAGCAATCCGCCTGGGAATCCTCAGCTTTACAGACATGAAAATCGAAGAAGAAGTTACTCAAGAAACCCACACAAGAGTCAAAACTAACCAAAAAAGTCAAAAAGATACAACTAAAACGAGTAATAAGGGATACAAAGGCTGGGTTGCCTAGAAAATTAATCAACTGCAATTATGCAGCCACCTGAATACTTTTTCTGCTGGCGGCAAGTTTTAATGATGGCGGCGTTTTTAACATAAATACTACGCGCTACCTTACCTTCATTGGATTTAGCCCAATCCAGAAGCTTTTTATCTTCGGGTTGTAAGATGGCAGATCCAGAAGCTGCCTGCTGAAAAGTTACACTTCCAGCGATGGTCTTGTATGTAAAAACACCAATTGCAGTCCCTAAGGCCAGTACAAAACCCAATACCCCCGCCACTTGTGCCAATCGCCAATTACTTACATCCAAGTGAGGCAAAACCCCACCAGCTTGCTTAGTCATCTTAACTAAATCCTTCGCAGCTTCTGCGATCGCACTCTTTTGCTGTTGTATTGCCACTTTAGAAGCACTATTAAGCTTATCGTCTACCATGTCAGTCCAACCCACCACAAGGGAGTCAAGCCTACCTGGTAACTGCTGCAACGCAAACTGAGTTGTACCTAGTTCGGCGTATAGGTTAAACAAGGGGTCATCAGGGCGAATACCCAATTTAAGTATCCAATCAGTAACCTCTGCTTTTTTTTCTTCAGAATATTCTGCAACAACTTTTTCAACAACTTTTGCAATATTAGTCATAGGTTGTTTTTAAACAGTCAATTTAAAGTCTCACTGTTAATTTGGTAAAGCAAATAATTACCATTTCTCAGATTCAACATCTTCAGTTACATCAAGATTGGAAGGACTTTGTTTATTTGCACTTACAGAAGCTAATTCTGCATAGTTCGTACTCAACCCTAGATAATTAGAAGCTATTCTATTAGAAACAATAGAATTATGAAAATTTTCCATCCAGTTGAATACTATCGAACGCTGAATAGTATTAAGAGGAGAGTTAGTTTCAATCAGTTGAGTATAAGGTAAACCAGTATCCTCAAGCAACTGGTAAAAGTCATTATGCAATCCACCTAAAACTAGTTCCAAGCCGTTTAACTTTTTAATATCAGCTTGGAATCGACTCCCCTCATAGTATCGAAATCGCTTGCCAAAGTAATGATTTTGAATAACAACATAATCAACCTGACTACTAAAATGCTGATATAAATCTTGAAGATAATCTTCAACACAGTCTTTACGCTGTGATATCGGGTGCAAGAAAGTAACACGATATCCTAGACAATTAAGATTTTCTATCAGTGAAACATCTCTCTCAAAAAATTTGAATTCTCGGAGGTTTTGACCTGGCATATCAGTCAAAATCACTTCAACTTTCGGAAATATTTCTAAGTCAAGTAATAACCTATCAGAATCACCTCTAGAGAATCCCAAATGCTTTATCTCAAAGCGTTGTGTTTGATACATCGATAGCTTATTGCGATGCCCGTGGTAGAAAACACGCACATTGAGTTGATTTTTCAAGTACAACTCTAGTAAGAGCCTAGAAGCTGTAGACTTACCTACACGAGCATCACCTGATGTAATTACAAAACGCTTTATAAACATAATAAACTAAGCAGCTATATTTTCAGATTGTAAATTTGAATCTTGATTTTTAGCTTTTTCTTTTTCTTCATTTTCTCTAAGCTCTTTAGACTTTTCAACAACTGCTGGATAGTAACAATTATCTGGTTGTATATCAAAGCCAAATAAATTAAATGCTGGCTTAATTTGCGCTTCAAACTCAGCAAGCCAAGATTTAATTCTCGACTTAATCACAATATTTGTTCCTTTATGAGTCTGACCTTCATTAAATGTCAGAGCATGGCGGTCAATAAAGTCGTAGGATTTGTAGAATAAATCTGGCATCACAAGTTCTACCAGACCTTCTGCAAGCATATTTTGACGCAAAAAAGCGTCATTATATCGCTCAAATTTTTCTTCTTCACCATGAAATAAGTTCTTGACAACAACATAATCTACTTGATCTTTACAAAGTTCGCGCAATTTTTCTAGAACATTTATGGAATCAAGAACCCTACTAATCACTGAAACCATCGTCACTTGACAATTAATATCGGTTTTAAGCACTTCAAAAAATGAAAGCTCTTTGACATAACTCTCAAAGAAACCTCCAGATTGTGCTGGTAAGTCTAATAGTGTAATAGGACAATCACTCTCATCTAAATTAATTAATAAATCGTCAGCACCACCTCTATGGAAAATATCAATGTAACGGATTATCGGTCGGTAGTCTTTTTTGAAATATCTTTCTAACTGGGGATTTCTTAAGTCAGCTTCATAAGTAACACAGGGTAAATTTTTATTAATGTACAGTTGAAATAGCGCTCGTGCAAAGGTACTTTTTCCCACACCACCTTTATCACCTGTGACAATTATTAGCCGTTTTTGAGGTTTACTATTATTAATATTGGTTGTATTCTCATCAGACATGACTTTTTTACCCTTATTGTTTCTATTCGGAGACATAACATTCCTCTACAAAGCAAATACACTTTGTTGATGTAAATCGAAACTTTTAAACCTTATTTTGAAGAAAAGAATTCATTTGTAATAGTTAAAAAGCATTTAGTATAAGCAACCTTTAACGATAAAACTAGTTGATTATACAGGTTCTCAGCAAACCACATAAAATAGCTATATCCTTCTATGAATACTTCCAGAATAAATAATCAAAAGTATGCTTATACAAAAATGTAAATGCCTGCATCAATTCTAAAATGCTCATATCGTTGCCCTAAAAATTAGCTAGATGATAAAGCCAATCAATACTCATTATTCAATGAAAACTAACTACTCTGTTTGACATAGATTGGTTTTAGTATGTAACCTTTACCTCAAAAAGCCAATCAACAAAACTTCAATATTTAAGCAACATTTGTTGATATATAAATTAGTAATAAATTTTATTTAGTTTGCCTAAAATATCATAAAATATGAAAATATATACAAAAATGTAGGGAATTTACTCAGCTAAAAGTCTTTACAGATAACCTCACCTATTTCTGTATAAAGTAAATCGCTAGATGAGCCGCAACTGAAACAACCATAGTTAAACTTATCAAACTTTTCTAAAATTCTAATTGCAATGTTTTTGTCTTCTATGCCGAATTGCTCCATTGCCCATTTGATATCTAGCATAGTTATTTTCTGGTAGATTGAGCTTTGCTATAGCTTTTAATTATCCCTCAAAACTAATCAATAACTACACTTGTGGGATAGTGCCACTGATCCGCAGTTGTTACAGTGCGATCGCTCTTGTGAAAGGTACGATGGGTACGCTGGTAACTGGGCGCGTCCGTTGTGCGGGCTGTTCGGTGTCGCATTTTCCCTTTAAGAGTATCTCATCGCTACCATGCCAAAAAACGAACTAAAAGCATAAGCTTGTTAGCCCCACTTCTCCTCTCAAAATTAATCCGCTCCCTCTGTCTTATCTTCTGAGGAATTCTGGGAAGAAATTTTTTTGGCGATCGCATCCAATATCGTTGATATCTGATCGGGACTATTTAAATTAACTTGATATACATTCGTAGCATGAACTTGATTACTCCCTATTACCACTTGTAACCCAGGTTCACCCAGCAGATGCTTGATTAACTTAGCTTTTCCCTCGGCATCCAAGTGATCGCAGTTTTCCATTAATTTTTCTAAAAAATCATCCTCACCCTTATTTACCACAATAAGCGCCTAAGTGTATATGAAAAATTTCTCAGGCTATCATACTGCTACTTGCAGGTCTGTAGTATCCGTATTTTTTCCAGATATGGCCCCTGGTTGTAATACCCAAGCGGCAATCGCTTGTAGTATTTCAGCTTTTTCTTTAGGTGTGGCAGATTCAATTAGTTGAATAGGCGTTAACTCAACTACTCCTATTCTCGCTAGTGCTGGAATTCTACAATTTTCTGGCAGGGCATGAAGGATTTTGAAGTAATTACCAGCTTTTAGGTCGTTTTTGCCATCAAGAAACTTACTAATAGTACTCTCGTGGACACCAGCCCTAACAGAAATTTCTCTTGCTGTTAAGCAACTTTCCTTAATTGCTGTAATTAATATTTCTTGATGTTTATCCATATTGCCACTACTTGCTTTTTTTCAAGTTATTGAATACTATCAAATCTGTCTAGAAAATACAATTTAGCAAAAATCACACTGGCTTAATGGTGCTGGGGTGACAGTTTTGTGAAATTTTAGCGACTTTTACAACAAACTAGCTCTACTTGCATATGCGGGTAAGGGCAAAACTCATTTTATCCATATTATGACAGACACAAAGATTCAGGGGAAGTTCTACCCGCTCCAACATGAAGAATGGCTAAGAGCCTGCCGGGAACTAACCCCAGCACAGAGGGATGTACTCTACTACCTTCGCACTCTCGACCCATACAGCACCGGAATGGAAGTATCACCCTCAAGGATTGCCAAGGATTTATCTACCGCAGAAAAGCCAGTTCACCGCAGCACTGTAGGCCGTGCCCTCAAAGCGTTGGATGAAAAGGGATTTGTCGATATGGAGCTTCTTAAGGTTAAGGTTCACGTTCTCACCAAAGGCTTGCACTGTTGCGATGAGGCAACAAGTTGTGATGAGGCAACAAGTTGTAATGAGGCAACAAGTTGCGATGAGGCAACAAGTTGTGATGAGACAACAAGTTGCGATGAGACAACAAGTTGCGATGAGACAACTTTGTTGCCTGACCGCAACTTGCGCGATCGCTACGCAACTTGCGCGATCGCTACGCAACTTGCGCGATCGCCACGCAACAAGCACGAGCCAGAAGTATTGCCAGATAAAGATTCCAGCACACCTAAGATTAATAAGACTTATTTAGAATTTATAGACTCTCTCTCAGAAACCGAGCGAGCGAATTTTTTAAATTTTTGTGAGGAAAAGACAAAGAACCTCAGCCAGCCAGTGAACGACATTGAGGCTTGGTTAGCTCACACCACTAAAGCTGGACAGAACCGTTGGGAAGTTTATTACAAAAAATTTGTGACGTACCAACAAGCCGAGTCCAAAAAATCTCAAAGTAGCCGTAGCAGTCAAATGAAAAAGTTTCAAGAGGAACTTGAGCAACAACGACAGCAAGCTATGTCCATGTACGGCAACACAAATGAATCAATGGAAGCTTTGCCCAATTCAATCTAAAGTTTCAAGTCGCTTATGACAGAACAACTAAGTTTCCAAGGTGATGGTAGCGATCGCCTGCCACCCCAAAACATTGAGGCGGAAGAGGCGATTTTAGGCGGTATCATGCTTGACCCAGAAGCAATAAGTAGAGTGAGCGATTCTTTGATTCCAGAAGCTTTTTACATCAGCGCTCACAAAGATATCTATCAAGCAGCGCTGCGCCTTCACAGCCAGGGTAAACCTACAGACTTGCTCTCTGTCACCAGTTGGCTGACTGACCATGAAATACTAGTCCGTATTGGCGGGAGAAATAAATTAGCCACTCTAGTAGACCGCACGGTATCAGCTGTGAACATCGACGCTTTGGCAGGGTTAGTAATGGAAAAATACCTGCGGCGGCAGTTAATCAAGGCTGGCAATGATATTGTCCATTTGGGTTATGAAACTGAAACTGAGTTACCCAAAATCCTTGATCAATCGCAACAGAAAGTATTCCAGCTTTCTAACCAAAGCTTTGGTTCAAACACCGAACACAACAGCACAATTAGTATTGCTGCTTACAAGGAATTAGATTCAGGAAGCCCTATCTACTCTACAGGACTTGATGAACTCGATAATTTAATGGTCGGATTTGAAGGCGGTACGCTTACCATAGTTGCGGGTAGACCGTCAATGGGAAAGTCCCAGATTTCGTTGCAACTAGCTCTCAAGATGATATTGCTCCACGATTTACCTGTGGCTATCTTCTCGTTGGAGATGACAAAGAAACAATTAGAGTACAGGCTGTGGAGTTTAATTAGCGTCACCAATGCCTACAAACATTTAGGATTAACGCCACTGAAGAGCGATCGCATCCGCAGACATCGAGCCAAATTTCAACCTTTAGCAGATTGGGAATTCACGCTTATTGCCAAAATCGTTGATATTGCCTCAGAACTGCCGCTTTATATGAATGATTCAAGGGGTATCACCGTTTCACAAATTGCATCAGAATGCCGCCAAATTAGGGCTAAAGAGGGAAAACTGGGGCTAGTTGTAGTTGATTACCTGCAAATGATGGCAGAGGACTCTGGAGGCAACCGCAGCTATGAACTAGGAGATGTAGCCAGGGGACTTTACAAAATGGCAGGGGAACTAGATGTACCCGTGCTAGCACTGTCCCAAATCTCTAGGGGAGTTGAGGGCAGACAGAATAAGCGCCCAATGATGAGCGACCTTAGCCAATCGGGAATTTTAGAAATGGTGGCAGACAATATTATTCTCGCTTACCGAGATGAGTACTACAACCCAGACACTACAGAGCAAGGAATATTAGAGCTAATCATAGCTAAAGCACGGCACGGTGAAACAGGCACAGCAACGGTATTTTTTGACAAGTCCTATGGAATTATCCAGAATTTGCGGTGATGGAATATGGGAGTCCTCAAACTCCTGTCAAAACCATCCGCCTCCTGTATCGGAACTTTTACTGGGGGGTATTGATAATAGCCCTAGTAAAAACTTTGAACAAATAGACATACCCCCCAGTAAAGATAACCCTAGTAAAAACTCTGAACAAATAGAGATAACTCCAAGTATTGACAACCCTAGTAAAAAGCGCAGAAATTGGGGTGAGGGTAACGGCACTATTTATTGGCGCACCATTACTAGGGGTGGAAAGGACTACCCCCAGGCTTATTATCATTGGCAAGAAAAAGGTAGAAAAAAGACCAAGTACATTCCCAAGCATTTACTGGGGGTTATTCAAGAAGCAGAGTTCAAGAAGCGCCCAATTAGAGAAATTTTGACATTACTGGGTGTTGTGCCTAGCCCTAGTAAAAACACATTACTAGGGGATATCGAAAACAGCCCTGGTAAAACTAGACGACACAAAGAAATACCCCCCAGTAAAAATAGCCCTAGTAACAATGTCGAACAGTCAAAGATATCCCCCAGTAAAGATAGCCCTAGTAAAATTAGACGACACAAAGGATTAGGTAGTGGCTCCATTCAGTGGAAAACTATTACCCTTCACGGCAAAGATTATCCCCAAGCTTGGTATCACTATGAGTTTTGGAAAGATGGCGATCGCCTGGTTAAAAAGTGCAAGTATATTCCAAAACGACTATTAGGGAGAATAGAGAAGCTAGAAGCAGATAAAGCGCCAGTTAGAGATATTTTGTCAATATTGCGAGTAAAATTATAGAAAAACTTCCTAAAAATCGCGTAAATTGTAAATATCGGGTAAGTCTATTACAGGTTTACAATAATGATTATTAAAGGCGTGGTTTTTAATTGACACCAAAAATAGTTGCATAATTTCAAAGCTTTGAGACCAAGCTTTACACAGATTGGTTTGTTATTTTTCTGACAAGTCTATTGTTGACGACAACTTTTTAAATCCCAGTACCAACCGAGGCTTTTCATCAAACTCTAAGCAAGCATTTCCACAAACTCGACCACTTGAGCAGAAGTTACTTGTTGTGCGAGCAGAAAATCAACGAGTCCATCGAGTTTTTTACGGTTGTAGACGGTAGAATAGCCTTGAATCTGGCGTTCTTTGCAGAACTGTCGCAGCTTCCGCGCACGTGAACTACCTAAACTCCCACAAGGGTGAGTGTAGGCTTCTGGCATTCCTGATAACTACCAGAACTTCCTTCGAGGTACTATTAGTAGTAGATTCAGTTACTACAGGATTCCCTCTACGGCATTTTATCGTGGGAAACAGTCCCAGTCCCACGCGCTTTATGTTGAGTGCGGCATTGATATCCCTATCAACAAGTAGCGATTCCTTCTCATCCCAATACTCTCTGATTCCGCAATCAATAAATACAAATTCATCACGGTACGAGAGCAATTGAGATGTATAGGCAGGTTTAACTGCTATAGTCCTAGCCCCAGTTTTTGAAACTATGTATTCTAGGATTGTGAAAAAGTTACCAAAAGCAGCATCTAGCCACGATTTATTCAATCCACTCTTTGCTGATTGCCCATTTGGAAGATATTTACCATCTTCATCTTGTTTGGCTTTGTTGCGCTTTGATAAAGCTTTGAGATTTAAATTTTCGTGTACAAAAACCTTGTTACCTGTTCTCACCAGAGCGTGAGCAGTTTTAAAAGCATGGTCTTTTCTTGCTCTGGCAATACGTTGATGTTCTCGTGCCTCTCTTTTAGCTAGTTTGCGCCTTGCTTTACTCCCTTTTATTTTTGCAAACTTACGACGTGATACTTTCGCCAACCGCTTTTCAGATTTCCTGAAAGATTTTAGTGCAGGTAATTTAGTACTTTCTGAAGTTGCCAGATAATCATCTTCCTGAAGTACTGCATCTATTCCTAATGTGTTGTCCCAAGTTGGCACAATTTCATCAAGAGTAAAAGCAGGAACACTTGGATCTTCTAGGCAAATAGCAATATACCAACCATCGGCTTTTTTAGTTAAAAGTGCATTCTTAAATACAAATCCATCAGGTAGTGGACGGTGTAAACGCACTTTTATCCAACCTTTCAGTTTTGAAAATGACAAAAATAACCAACGTTTTTCAACACGCTCAATAGTTATAGCTTGCCTCTCAACTTTCATTGTTTGGTAACGAGCAGCACTTTTAAAGCGTGGTTTACCACTACGATTACCATTGCTATCGCCTTTGATAAAACGATAAAAAGCCAAATCTACACGCTTGGAGACATCTTGCAGTGTTTGGGAAGGCACACGAGTAAAATCTAATAATTCCCCAGAATGCACAACTTTTATTAAATCCTCTTTGAGAATTGGAAGTTGTTTTTTCTGAGAATAAAAATCAGGATTGTCTCTTAACTCTGGCAATGAACATATTAATGGACAAGTATTAATGTAATTACGATTGTTTTCCCACCAATCAAACCTATCTCTTAGTTGTTTGTTGTACCAGTATCGACAAACTCGCAACCAATAATTAATCTCTAATTTTTGATTCATATTTAGATAAGCGCGATACTGGTA
>NZ_JACKZS010000253.1 GCF_014222285.1 Nostoc sp. UCD121 | reverse complement strand
ATCTGATGGCGATCGCCCTGTTTCATCACTCTCAGGGAATAGTTTATTCCTGACTATCATGCTATATGCCGAGCTTTGTCAAGCATTGCACTTGCTTTCTCTTAATTGCGTTTAAATTAAACTATTTAAACTATAAATAAAGTTAATTGATTGTGACTAAGTTTTTCTCCGCCAAAAAATCTTTTACCTGTTTCTAATTCCTGCATAGCTATATGCTCTTATATTTTTCGTTTCTACCGAATGTATTTTAAATACTGCTTACTAAAAACTTGAAAAATAATTTCATTTGTTTCAGATTCAGGGATAATTACTTTTTCATTAATAATTTCAAAAGCCCGTTTGTCTATTAAATTATTAAAATACTTTTTCATTTCATATTTAAGCTATCAAAAAAGTTTGGTGTTCGTGATAATCCACAAGAGGAAGGAAACTTGTTTTCTCCCCTTTCTCTCGCACAATTATCATTTAATTAAAAATTTTGAAGATTTTAAATGTTTGATAACAGTTGCTTTATTTTAGCCACTCACGGATGGTAGCCGCTAAACTCTCACCCATTTCAGAACTTTGGGATCTTTATCATAGCGATAGGTTAAGCCGTCCCTAGTAGTGATGGACTCGCCTTTGCTTGCCTTACTTCTAATAGTGGAAACGGAATAGTACGTTAATTCATTCATTTCCTTATGAGAAAGCCTTTTGTTTGTACTGATTTCTGACTCATCTTGGGATTGATTTTGAGATGAATTATCTATTATGATTTCAGGATTTTCGGAAGTATTAGTGACAATTTCTTTTGCTTTTTGCAACCGATAATCCTGTACACTTACAAGTTGCCAACTGGAATCTTGTGCCAGTTCTAAAACCCATTGATGATAATTAAATAGACTTTCTCTATGTCCAACACTAATAAACGTTGTTTTTGTATCTTGTAACTGTTGATATAAGCTTCCTTCATTTGTTAAATCTAAGGCACTTGTTGCTTCATCTAAGATAGTAAAGTTAGGATGAGTAACTAATAGTCGTGCAAATGCAAGCCGTTGTTGTTCTCCCAGAGATAATATATTTTCCCAAGGAACTTCAGTATCAAAGCCTTCAACTCGACTTAGCAAGTTTTGCAAGTTTACTTGTTGCAAAACGTCTTTGAGTTCTGCGTCGGTCATTTGACGATTCGTATTAGGATAAAGTAACTGTTCGCGCAAAGTTCCTAAAATGATATAGGGCCGTTGGGGTAAGAATAATACTTCTTTTAGGGGGGGTCGTACCAAACGACCAGTTCCCGCATTCCACAAACCAGCGATCGCTCTCAACAGAGAACTTTTACCTCGACCACTCGGCCCCACAATTAATAAACCTTCTCCAGGCTGAACGTTCAATGACAAGTCTTCGACGATTACCTGCTCATAGTTAGGCGTTTGTAAGGTAACATTCTCAAAAGCGAGATGGTTTTCTTCTATTGTTTTAATAGTACTGACATTCTCGGGTTGTTTGGTAACTGCTTCTAACGCATCTGAAAACTCAGATAAACGCTCAACATAACTAGAAAATCGTCCAGAAACGCCAAATTCACGGATTAATTCTTCTAAAGCACCAGCAAACATATAGCAAGCTGCAATAGCTTGTCCAACCTGTCCAAAATCAATTTCACCTTTAATATATAAAGGCGAGAGTACTATGAGTGTGATAAATTCGATAGCACCCCGATATCCTCTGTTAAAAATTTCTTTACTTCTTTCCCAATCAATTTTCTGTTTAATATCTTTTATTAAATTAATAAATCGGCGTTGAATTATATTTAGTTCCTGTTCCTCTCCTTGAAAAAAAGCTATGGACTCAGCGTGATTACGAATATGAGTTAGGGCATAAGCATAATCGGCTTTAGATTCAAGTTCCGCCTGATTAATCTTAATCAATCCTTGATTTAAATAAGCAGCAATTAAGTTACCTATAATCGTATAAATAAGTAGAGCAACAGCTATTTGTTGGGAAATTGTCCAGACAACTATTAAAAAAGTTATCATTTCTAGTATTTTTTCTAGAAGAGTAGCTGAAAAGCTGAGGGCACTACTAGTAATTGGTTCAATTTCTTGAGATAAACGTTGATCTGGGTTATCAATATCGGCTTTAAAATTAATTTTATAATAAGCACGCTTGTTCAAATATTTATTTAAAATGTGATTA
Source organism: Nostoc sp. UCD121 (assembly GCF_014222285.1). Classification (GTDB taxonomy): domain Bacteria; phylum Cyanobacteriota; class Cyanobacteriia; order Cyanobacteriales; family Nostocaceae; genus Nostoc. Next base: position 7,833 of record NZ_JACKZS010000253.1, on the reverse strand, counting down.
TTGAGCCATTGATACCAGTCAACAGCGATTTGTTTTCTCACAAATTTAGTAAATCCTACTAAAAGCGTTATTGAAACAAGTCCAACAGCATAAATTGATATATTATAAGTAAATTTAGAATAATCTTTTTCTTGAATGATTACATCGATTAAATAGCGATAAATAAAACTATTAAAAGTAGTTACAGCTACAAGGGCGATGATTAACAATATTAGGAGAATAAGCATTCCCCAAGCGCGAATAACGTCTGAAAATGCTCTTTCTCCTGATTTTGTTGGATACCAATAAGGCCCAGCGATCGCTTTTACATCTTCCCAGAATTGGATAAAACTTGAAAATGCGTTTATTGAGGGTTGAGTTTGAACAACTTGGGTTGGCATATTTGAGAAATAAATTAAAATTTTTTATTAAAATTAATACTTTTTAGTGTTGACTAATCGGTAATAATCACCGAATACACAGTCCCACTCAGCACTAATTTTTCAACTGATATTACCTAATTGTTGAGTGCGGCCTAAAGCCGCAAGCACTGCATTAGAAATGATAGTTCGCATACCACCTTTTTCTAACTCATAAAGACCAGTAGCAGTCACTCCCCCAGGACTAGTTACCTTGTTTCGTAAGACTGCTGGATGTTCATCAGTCTGAAACATAAGTTCTACACTACCAGCAATCGTATGCAATGTTAATTCTTGGGCTTGTACGCGAGTTAAACCCATCTGAACCCCGGCATCAGTCATTGCTTCGATGTACAAAAATATAAACCCAGTTCCGGCGCTACTTAACGCCGTTGCCATATCAAGGTAGTGTTCATTTTGAGTAGCAAATTCCTTGCCTAATGCTTGTAAAATGACTTGGGTATGCGATCGCTGTATCTCTGTCACACTTGATGATGCGCTCCACACCGTAGTCCCATGACCAACTTGTACTGCAATATTCGGCATTGTGCGGACAACAGCAGGATGATTCAACCCTTGGCACAGAGATGAAATACTTACTCCACCCACAATACTAATTACTAAAACATCAGGTGAAATTTTATCCTTCAACATAGCCATAACAGAGGCTAAAACCTGCGGCTTCACTGCTAATATCACAATAGATGCGCCAAGAACCGCTTCTATATTGGAGGTTGTAGTATGTACTCCATATTCCCTCTCTAAATGAAGGCATCGCGCAGAAACTGGCTCGCTGACTATAACTAGATCGGGTTTTTGAACAATTTTAGTCGATAACAATCTACTAATTATCATTTCGCCCATCGTGCCACCACCGATAAAGGCAATTTTTAAATCTCCAAGCATATATTCTCCTTATTACTCAAGTCATTTGATATATTCTTGGCATCAAGATAGATTAGGCTGAATCACAGCTTTTAATACAGAGCCTTGCTCTACATCTGCCAGCGCTTGATTAATTTCTCCTAGTGTGTATGAACGACTAATTATGTTTGACCAAGCAATATTTTTGCTGGAATCACTATGACGTTTTAGTAATTCAATCATTCTGTAAAAATGGCTAAAATCAATTCCCCAAGTTCCGCGAATATCAATATGTTTTAGATTAATCTCCAGGTGGGGATTGATCAGAATCTCACCCGTGTTTGTGTAATGCCCGACAATAACATAGCGACCTCCATTTCTCGTCATATTCAAACCCTCTTTGACAGCGATGGGAATGCCTGTGGCTTCAATAGTGACATCAGCACCGTGTCCGTGCGTCAATTCTAAAACCCGTTCAATATGTTGTTGTGGATCATCAGCTTTAATCACAAGGGTTTCATCTACACCGAAGGATCTAGCAACTACTAATCGGCTCTCATATTTATCGATGACAATTACTTTGCCCGCACCTGAAAGCAAAGCTAGAATTGCCACACTCAAACCCACAGGGCCGCAACCCTGCACCACTACAACATCACCAATTTGAATCTGCGCTCGATCGACAGCGTGTAGTGCAGTTGGTAAAGCACATCCTCCAGCAATGAATTGCTTTGGCGAGACTTCTTCGGGTAGGATTAAAACTTTAACTCCTGGTTTGAGGTAAATCAATTCAGACCAACCACCCAACAACCCATCTTTCGCTGAGTAGGTGACACCATAAACTTTGCGTTGTGGACAGCGAGTGGATGCTTTGGCTACCAGACAATACCAGCAGTTGTAACAGGTTTCGTGTACATCCAAAAAAGTAGCGATCGCTCCAGGATGAATTAATTTACCATTGACATCACTAACCGGCCCACCTGTTTCTACTACACGACCGACTGAGAAGTGTCCAGGAATGATTGGATAGGGTACTCCCTCTAAATGCCCACGTAGTAAATGTACATCAGTTCCACAAACTTCACTATATAAGGTTTCAATAATAATTCCACCCTTTTCCAGAATCGGGTATGGTAATTGTTGCACTTCAACTGGTTGATTAGGTGCGGTCATCACAGCTGCTTTGGGCATAAATCATTACCTCACTATATTTAGACAGGGATAAGGGGCAGGGAGCAGGGGATTAGCGTTTTATGAGCCAGGGTGATGGATTATTGATTATGGTTACTAGAATGCCTAAAACTTGATTTAAGCGCCCATAAAGTTCTCTACCTGTATCAACGTCTAAATAACCACATTTCACAGCAAATTTCAGCCAAGTCTGAGTTTCTGCGGCTTCAGCTTCATAATCATTTAATTTTGCAATAAAAGCAGCTTCATAAAGACGTTTTTTCCATGCCTCGGCTAAATTAGCACAAACAGAGCGTGACGACCTACGAATTTGGTCAGTCAATGAATATCTTTCCTCTATGAAAAACTTTTTAGATAATTCAAAAATTTTCATCACTACATCAAACGCCATTTTGTATACTTCTAAATCTTCATGACTTTTGATTGGTTCTTTTTCCATTCCCCCTGCTCCCTGCTCCCTGCTCTCTGCTCCCCTGCATCCTATCAAGACCAGAAAATAATTTCACCGTTAGGAAGTAAGCCAATCATGGAAGTGAAAGCCACACGTTGTCCATTCATTGGCTCAACATAGTGAAAATTGCTAGTATTGAAAAGCACTACGTCGCCTATGTAAGGTTGGAAAGCGATCGCATCGGCATCGCCAATGACTGTATCACTATATCCATAGGAATCGAGTTTATATTGATCATCTTCTGGTGTGCAACGGCGATCGTAAATGCAGGTTTTACCGTGATTGTTATCAGACAATTTCAAGTACAAAGTCCAAGAAAGTTGAGCAGTAATCGTACAAACCTCCCAACCAGATTGCTCCATTGGAGCAAAATCAATATGCAATTGTGTACCATTTTCAATCTTTCTGATCAATCCTGCATAATAGCTACCGTAGTCTGGTTCAGAAGCAATTCGCACCTTTGCACCACACTCTCTAAATTTCTCCATCATGCGTTCCAAAGGGTTAAAAGAAGCTGCTGTAATAGAGTCTCTTAATTTAGATGCTCTTTCTACTTCTTGAAAATAATTTGCTTTACCAACGTTGTTGTATTCAAATACTGTGATGCCAACTTTTTCAATTTTTGGAGTGACATCTTCATAAGCATTAAAAACGAGTGATTGAGATTGATCATATAAGACCTCACACTCTTCGGGTGTGGCAAAGTCTTTAATCCGAATCAGAGGAATGCGGTTTTCAATCAGCTTTCTTAAAGATTCTGCTGTTAGGGGATACTCTTGTTTTTTTTCCCATCTTGTCGATTTAATTTGGTTATATACAGCAGTCATAATACACTTCCTTTCGTTTAATTTTCTACTTTCAATTCCTACTAATATTCAGCAACCTAGGTTTGCCAGTGGACTTCCAAAAAATAAATTATCTAATTTACTCAGATAATATATTTCCCTTTCCTCCTGCCCCCCAATACTTCTCGGTTAAGGGGAAAAGGAAAGAAAAAACCCTTACCCTTTAACCTTTTCCCCAAACCCGATTCCGAGTTAAAAATGCTTAACCGAGCAGTATTGCCCTGCCTCCTTGCCTAAATAAGGCTTGCTCAATACAAACTTTCAAGCGCTCGGCTAAAACCTGAACGTGGGGTTCAGCCATCATCGTGATATGGTTGCCTGGAACAAAATGGATATCTACTGGTTCACCAGAATACTCACTCCACCCCCAGGTCGAATCTTGGGAAATCTCAAAAAACTTGCTAGCCAAGCGTTCTGGAGGAGTTTCGCTGGCACGTAGAAGCGTAATTCGACCAGGATAAATCTGTTCAGGTACATAATTAATTAGAGATAGAGAGTTTGCTTTTAAAGCTTGCACCATGTTTTTCATCTGCGTAATTTCAGCGTTAGGAGGCAGCATATTTACCATTTTTAAATGCTGTAAAACGTGTTTTAGTTGCTCATCCACAGGCAAAGATTGAAGGGTATCGTAAGAAATATCTATGTTTGTTGACAGAGAAACTTCTACTGCTTTGATCAACTCAATCAACCACCTAGCATGATCCCAATCAATACGTTCAATACGTGCTTGTTTGTCTTTAGAGGTTGGTGCTGACATATCAATCATGACGACTAGAGCAACGATATGTCCTTGATGGAGCAACTGAGTCGCCATTTCAAAAGCTACTATACTTCCTAAAGAATGCCCTCCTAAAAAGTATGGGCCTTGTGGTTGAACAGCTTGCATTGCTTGAATATAATGACTAGCCATATCCTTGATTCGAGTGGCTGGTTCCAATTCTTCATCTAGATTGTTTACTTGAAAACTGTATAAAGGTTGGTCTGCTCCTAAATAACGTCCTAAGTGATATAAGTAGAAAGGTTCGCCACCAGCGCCGGGAATGCAGAAGAAAGGTAACTTTGAACCGTTTGGCTGAATTGGTATCAGACAAGACGAATTTGAGTAATCCGAGTCTATTTGGACAATTGTCGCTAACTGTTCAATAGTTGGGTTTTGGAAGAGGCTTGTTAAACTCACATCTTTACCAAACTGCTGCTTGATTTGAGCCATTAAGTAGGGAGCTAAAAGCGAATGACCACCAAGATCAAAAAAGTTATCTTGTACTCCTACCTTGTCAACTTTCAGAATTTTTGACCAAATTTGTACCAATTGCATTTCTAATTGGTTACGAGGTTCAACAAATATATCTAAGTTAATAATGTTAGAAGGTGTAGGTAAAGCGCGGCGGTCTATCTTGCCGTTAGATGTTAGTGGCAAGCTCTCAAGGAATACAAAACTAGAAGGCACTATATACTGTGGTAGCTTAGTGGAGAGGAAGCGCCGGATTTCACTAATGGTAGGTGCTGACTTCTGATTTAGGATGATGTAAGCCACTAAGCGTTGCTCGCCAAAATCATCTTCATGGGCAGTTACTACAGTCTGATGCACAGATGGGTGTTGTGCTAATACTGTCTCAATTTCCCCAAGCTCAATGCGTATGCCGCGAATCTTGACTTGATGATCAAAGCGTCCGAGAATTTCTAGAGAGCCATCTGGAAGATAGCGGCCGCGATCGCCTGTATAGTACAGTAAATCCTGGTCGTCATTGCGAAAATGGTTTTTGACAAACCGAGAACGCTTCTCTCCTGGAGCGTTAATGTAGCCCAAACTGCAAAATGGTGTCCGCAAAACAATTTCGCCCGGTTCCCCAATACCGCACAGTTGCCGATTTGTACTCAAAACTAGTGCTTGAGTTTCAGGAAGTGGCCATCCCACTGGCTGTACCCCTACTGTCGGTTCGCTGGGTACTTGGTAATAACATTTCGCCAAAGTTGTCTCTGTCGGCCCATAGAGATTAATGATTTCACCAGCTTGGGGGAAAGCATCTCGCCATTGTAGTACGAGTGTTTGCTTAAGGGGTTCTCCGGCTAAGAATAACCAGCGTAAGTTACGCAGAGATTCCGAGGGGACATTAGCTAACCATGATTGCGCTAAGGAAGGAACTGTGTGGAGAACGGAAATCTGTTCGCGTTCCAAGTAACGCAAAATTTTCGTCGGTTCTAATTTATCCGCTTGCGCTGGTAGACACAAGGTTGCACCACTGGTCAAAGGTAAAAAGATATCTCTAAGAACGACATCAAAAGAAAGTCCTGTTAATTGGGCAATGCGGTCTTGTTGCCCAATTCCAAAGGCTTGTCTTTGCCAGTTGAGAAAATGCGCCATTCCTTTGTGACACCCCAACACTCCTTTCGGAACGCCAGTCGTACCAGAAGTAAAGAAAATATAGGCTGCATCATCAGCAGATATTTCCGGTAGGGGTATTGTATGACTGCTTTCTAAAGAATTTATAGCTTCTGCGGTGTCTGGATTTACACAGATGATAGTTAAAGACTGCCATATCTCTTTATCTTCTAGGGGTTGACTATCAACGTGTAATATGCATTTAACTTTAGCTTCTTTGAGCATCAGCTGTTGGCGTTCGCTCGGAAGTTGCGAATCGAGAGTCAGTAGAACTCCTCCACTTAAGAGAACAGCGATCGCACTGGCAATCAATCCAAAACTTGATGTCCCATATACGGCTACGACATCTCCCCGTTCGATTCCGTGACTTAGCATCACCCTTGCTAAAGCTTGAGAGCTTTTGCCTAATTCCCCATAGTTCCAAGTGCAAGATCCTTGACGCAGTGCTGAAAGTTCTGGATTACTATTTACCCAAGAGGTAAACGTTGTTGTAACTAATTCGTATTTTGGTTCTGGTATAGCTGTTGTGGGATCTGGCAGTAGAAGTTGGGCTTGTGGTGTTACAAGAGAATAAGCAGCAATCGCACTATCAGGCTCGACAACAATTTGATTCAGCAAATGATGGAATTGTTGCACCATTTCCACCATTCTTTCTGAAGTAAATAGGTCAGAATTATATAGTAGTTGCAGAGTTATTCCTTGTTCGTGTTCTGCAACATACAAGCTTAAGTCAAACTTGGAAGCTGCCTCTGACATCAATATAGGTTCTACAGACAATCCAAAAAGTTCTAGTTGGGTGTCTGCCAAATTCTGTAAATTAAACCATACCTGAAAAATTGGATTATGGCTGAGATTTCGTTCTGGCTGCAATGCTTCCACCAGCATTTCAAAAGGCAAATCTTGATGAGCATACGCGGACAACGCTACTTCTCGCACCCGTGATAGTAGCTGCTTAAAACTGGGATTACCATCTAAGCGAGTACGCAACACAAGGGTATTGATAAAAAAGCCAATTAGCCCTTCAATTTCTGCACGGTTGCGGTTGGCGATCGGCGTACCTATGCAAATATCATCCTGCCCACTATAGCGCCATAGCAATATTTGGAATGCTGTTAACAGCGTCATAAACAAAGTTACACTTTCTTTTTGACTCAATTGTTTGAGTGCAACACTGAGCTTCTTTGAAAGTGCGATCGCTTGATATGCGCCGTGGTAAGTTTGCACAGCCCCTCTAGGTCGGTCAGTAGGTAGCGACAATAAAGTTGGTGCGTTGGCTAGTTGTTGTTGCCAATAACTCAGTTGGCTTTGCAGTACATCTCCTTGCAACCATTGCCTTTGCCAAATTGCAAAATCTGCGTACTGAATAGGCAGTGGTACTAACGGTGACGGCTGACCTTGAGAATAAGCATTGTACAGAGCTGCTAACTCTTTGATAAACACACCCATTGACCAGCCATCAGAGACAATGTGATGTATGTACACTAACAAGGCGTGTTCTGTCTCGGATAGCACAACTAACGTTGTTCTGACTAATGGTTCATTTGCCAGGTTAAATGGTTGAATAGCTTGTTTTTGCACTAATTGCTGTATAGCAATTTCTTTTTCGCTTACTTCGGCTTCGCTCAGTACAAGTGTGGATAAATGCTTAAAGTCAACAATTGAGACTGTCCAAGGTGCTAGGGGGTCGGAAGTTCTTACTATTCC
>NZ_JACKZS010000252.1 GCF_014222285.1 Nostoc sp. UCD121 | reverse complement strand
GCTTTACAAGATGCCGACTTTGTGATGACTCTGCGCCTACAAAAGGAGCGTATGACGGCTCATTTATTGCCAAGTTTACGAGAATATCATCAGCTATTTGGCATTACACGTACAAAATTGCAACTTTGTAAACCTAATGTTAAAGTTTTGCATCCAGGCCCCGTTAACCGTGGTGTTGAAATTAGTTCTGAATTGATGGATGATCCAGAATTTAGTCTTATTCAATCGCAAGTTACTAGCGGTATCGCCGTTCGCATGGCGCTACTATATTTGTTAGGTAGCGGCAAAGCTTAATCCTGACAATACATTTTCACCTGATAATTGGCATATTTTGCACTTCTGCATTCTATCCAGTTCTGATATATTCCTACCTCCTAAGTTTCTTACCTTACTGGCCCAAAGTCCGAGTATAAATTACCTGGCCTTGAGAATCATAAAGGATAAGGGACAGGTTGGCATTGTCACTAATTACAGCTAGAGCTTCTCGTAAGATTTGCAAGTGATTGGTAATATCAACAGCAGTACTAGAATTCTCAGAATAAGGATTAGCCAAGTTATTTTGTCTTACTTGATCATACTCAGAAGTTAAACGGACAGTAATACCTGCATTGTCTATGTTAAAGGTACAAATCTGAATTTCATTAATACAGGTTTTATCCAAGTCAGTGCGGGTTTGTTGCAAACTACTAACAACTTGTACTTTTTCTTGTGCTTGTTTGAGGGCTGTTGAATAGGGTTCGATGAGGGACTGAGCTTGAGTGTAGTACAAGCTATCTTGGGAAATTTTTTTAACAGTTTGTAAAGCCTGCTCCCAGTATGTTGTGGCTGCTTGCCATTGGTTTTGTTGCTCATAAAGCTTGGCTTGCTTGGCGGTACTAAGAACTTGTTGGTAGGTTTTAACAGCTAATTGTTCCTTAGTCGCGCGATCGCGTGCCGCCATCAGTTTAGGTTTATAATCTACCAACAGCTTTTCAGCTTCTTGGTATCTAGGGCTAGTTAAGGGAATACTATTCAAAGCATTAATCGCCACCAGCCAAGTAGACCGAACCTTTTGCCAATCATTCAAAGATTTAGCAGTACCTTCCTGCTTTTCGGCAGCACTAGCTACAGCTTTTGCTGCTGTTAATTTTTTTAGCCATTTTTCCTCAATAAATATCTGCTGATTTACAGCGTGCAAACGAACTCGATAATTAATCAATTTCCCTTGCACTAGCCCATAGAGTTCACTATCGGGACTTATAGTTTCTAGTGGTGCTATAGCCTGTCGCCATAAATGTTGCCTAGCTTGTAATTCCTCTAGGCTAGATGCAGGAGTTTGAACTTTTTGTGTCGCCAAAGATCCTGTCTGCAAAGCCTTGACTACTTGGTTAATTCTTCCTGCTCGTCCAGACAAACTTGCTTTTAGTTCTTCCGACTCTTGGTAACGCGGCGACCAACCAGGAATTGCATTCAAGGCTCCACTAGCTGTAGCAAGTTGCTGTACAACAACAAGTAATTCTTTTTCAGACTTAGCGCGGCGCATCAGTTGCGGAGATTTTGTTTTTAATTGTTGGGCATTTTGTATTTCTTTACACTCAGTCATCACACAAGGGCGAGTCAATAAATAAGCACCACCACCTAAAACGGCAATCCCCACCAAAGCTGCACCCAGTAAGACGGGTTTGATTTGAAATGTTCGCTTTGCAGTTGGCAAATTCGGCACATCTGCAAAGGGGTCAAACGGTTCCTCTTCCTCAGTCTCATCAACTGATGGAGAATAAGTCAGAGCCGATGAAGAAATAGAAAAATATTCCTCCCCTGCTTCTCCCCATCCCCCCATCTGCTTCATAGCTAAGAAACATTTGGCATAAGGGAGTTGTTCACCAAAAACTCTGAGGAAACATTGCACTCGCTGCTCTTTGTGGGGTGCTAGAGACTGAAGTACTTCCTCGATGACTGCAAAGATTGTCTGAGCGTCAGCTATTACATCTGATTCATGTTGCGTTAAAATCATTAGCCCGTCTTTATTGACGGCACACTTAACCTCGAAGACTTCAGCCGATGAGACTTCTACAAGCAATTGTTCCTGCAAAGTCTTGGCTAAAAGCTGTAAATCTTCGTGCTGGACTGCTACTTTCATAGAGCTTTCCCGCTTAACTTCTATATTGTTTTGATTATTTTTAAGAGGATGAAATGAACTTTTTAGTTTTGTTGAATGCAAATGCACAATTTAACCAACCACAGCCTGAAAATCTGAACGACCAACTTTCTAACACAAATTCTGACTTTTCACCAAAAATTAAAAAAGTAATTATTGTTCGCATCGCTACATTTTCACGTTACTAGATGCAAAATTAAATAATCTGTCTTCAGATATAAATTACAAATAAAAAATGGGAATAATAGGAATTTTGAGTATTTTCACGGCATTATTTTGCGACAGTTAAATTTAAAGTAGCTACTATTCTGTAAAATTTTGGTTGCAGAGCAGTTGTGAAAATTTTATCCAAAGGTTAAGGAAACAGTTCTAGGTCAGAAGGTTTTGACAGAAATGGTAGTTATCTTCTATGCTGGGAAACTTACTGAGGAGATTAATTACCTGTTGTGGCTCTAGCACAAACAGGTTAGCTATCAAAATTAATATGCCTCATTTGCTGGGTTCGATAAAATTGATACGTGAAAAAGAAATTTTTATAGCTGCCAAAAGCTTAATTTTTAAATAAAAGTGCTGCAAAATATTAAAACAGCATTCATTAAAAGCTTGGAAAGTGTCAATACAAGGTGTATCAATGGATTTATTAGAGTATCAAGTTAAAGAATGGTTTGGGAAGATAGGCATTCCGGTCTTGCCCTCCCAACGGATTGACCATCCTACAGATTTGAAACGTTTAAAAATTCGCTTTCCGATTGTACTGAAATCTCAAGTACATGGAGCAGAGCGGGCAAAAGCGGGTGGAGTCAGGTTTGCGGAAACGACAATTGATGCGATAGCAGCTGCTCAAAATATTTTTAGTCTACCAATATGGGGCGAATTGCCAGAAGTGGTGCTGGCAGAATCCCAATACGACGCGAACCAAGAATTTTATCTAGCGGTAGTTTTAGATACTGCTGTCTGCCGACCAGTACTTTTAGGTTGTAAAGAAGCAGACATCGATTGGGAATCTGCTGGGGAAAAAATGCACCATGTTGTCGTGGAACAGGAATTTTCGCCATTTTATGCCCGAAGACTGGCTTTGAAAATGGGTTTACAAGGGGCGCTGATGCAGTCGGTAAGCGGCGTTTTGGAGAAGATGTATCACTTATTTGTGCAAAAAGACCTGGATTTAGTCGAAATAAATCCCTTGGCAGTCAGTGCTAATGGTCAAGTTATGGCTCTTAATGGTAAAGTCAGGATCAACGAACGGGCAATTAAGCGTCATCCAGACCTGGCAGAAATGGCTGCAAAAATTATTAGCCGTCATACCAGTACTGAAATTAACGGTATTTTAGGTGACTGGGATGGTGTAAAAATGCACGGAAAAATCGGTATTTTAGGTAATGGTACTGGTTCAGTAATGGCAACTTTGGATTTAGTCGCCAATGCTGGTGGCAATCCAGGTGTTTGTTTAAATCTACGTCATGCTTTCCTCACAGATACGACACCAACTACCTTCCGCGATCGCCTAGAGACAGGTCTGAAAATCCTGGAAGCTGACAAAAGCATTCAAGTAATACTAATAAACTTTCTGGGTAGCATTCCTCAAACTGAGGAAGTGGTTGAAGTGATAGCCAGAGTTGTACAGCAAAACAACAGCGAACTTGAATCACAAGTTGTACGTTCTAATGGTAGTAAAATTCGTCAAGTACAGAATTTTACGCCCATAGTTGTCCGTCTTGCTGGTTCTGAATTTGATGCTGCTAGAAAATCTTTAGCAACACTAAAAACCCACAGCGATGCGCTACTCGTGGTAGAAAATTTAGATGAGGCAGTAGCGGCAGCAGTTCGTCTTGCTAAACCAACTGCTAATAAAAAGTAGTGGCTATGATTTTGTTCCAAATAAAAAATTATTAATTTTTACCACGTAAATATATTGTTGGGAATTGGGAATTGGTTATTGGTCATTTGTCATTAGTTATTCTCCCCCTGCCTCCCCTGCTCCCTGCTCCCTACTCTCCTCGCCTAGTGGCTTAACTCACTGGGTTGTCAAACTTACGGTAATTTTTTATGAACCTAACGCCAGAAAGTAAAGTATTAATTCAAGGCTTTTGTGAATTTATATCAGGCACTCATGTTGCTCAAATGCAAGCTTATGGTACGAATTTGGTAGCAGGTGTCAATCCGGGATGTGGCGGACAGGAACTGCATGGACTGCCAGTATTTGACTTAGTAGAGGAGGTAATAGAACAATTTGGGGTAATTGACACAACAATTATCTGTGTAGATCCTTACGACGTGCTAGATGCTGCATTAGAAGCGATCGCATCTCATATTAGCCAGATCATTATTATCACTGCTGGCGTGCCACCTTTGGATATGGTGCAATTACTCCGCAAAGCCGAAGCCTGTGAGACTTTGGTAATCGGGCCTAACAGTCCGGGGATCATTGTGCCGGGAAAAATTCTTTTAGGCACTCAACCTAGTGAGTTTTATACTCCTGGGGTAGTGGGAATCGTTAGTCGTAGCAGCACTCTCACCTACGAAGTTGCTTACGAATTAACAAAAGCAGGTTTGGGGCAGTCGATTAGTGTCAGTATTGGTAGTGATGCGATCGTTGGTTCTTCCTTTCTCCAATGGTTGCAAATTCTGGATGAAGATGAAACTACAGAGGCGATCGTTTTAGTTGGTCAACCAGGTGGTGGTAGTGAAGAAGCAGCAGCCCGGTATATTGCTGAAGCAATTGATAAACCAGTAATTGCCTACATTGCAGGTAGACAAGCGCCACCAGGAAAAAGTTGGCGGCAAACAGGGACTTTAGCAACGGTTATCGGACGCGATCCTAACTTTGGGACAGCCCAAAGTAAATTAGCCGCTTTAAAAGAAGCAGAAGTTCCAGTAGCTGAACGCCCTTCTCAGATTCCAGAATTATTGAGAAAGGAAATTAAAATTAATTAATTACAAAAAGCGAAGGAAGCAATAATCTGGCTTCGTCTGCCAGTTTTAATCCATGAGTAATAGCGATCGCTCTTGATGTGATAATCTCGTCAAAAGTTCGCCCAAAGCGCTGCTCAAGCCAGCGATGACGAGATTCGTTTTGCACTAGCTTTAACAGCCTCCCTGCGATTAGACCAAAATGAAGTGCCGCTAAAGCAGCGTAGGTAAAGCGCACAACACGTTCATCCCCAGTCCACCCAGCAGAACGCAACCCCGTTAAGTAACCCTCAAGCACAAGTTTTTCCAAGGGTATCAGTGATGAACCATCGACAAGCAATAAGAAAACGCTGTCCAGCACCAAATTTATGATGTCTTCTCCCAAGACACCATAGCCAACAAAAGACCAATCGATGAGAACAGTCTGGTCATTGCCATCTGCGTTACGTCGAGAAAACAAGTTGTTGGGCGTAATATCAAAGTGGCAGAGTGTATGGGGTGTTTTGTCCACAGCGTTGAGAAGGATATGGCGATCGCTCCACAAGTCCATGACGCGATCACCGATATCTAGGGAAAATATCTGTTTTAGTAGTGGGTGCTGCCATAAAGTAGGTTCTCGCAACGCTTCTAAAGCAGTACTATCGATATTGCATACCCATGCCCGATGCCAGCCACGACTTAGCCAAGGCTCAGAAGGTAATGATTGCGCCATTGCATAGCTTCCTTGTAAATAGCCAAGGTGACGGGCCGCTACACCAAAGCGCTCCATAGTCCAAGTGCTGCCAGGACTGCCCTGAATATCCTCCAGCCACAGCCAGACGACATTAACAGATGGCTCTGTAATCCCGAAGCAACGGGGGGCTACTAAGTCGCCAGTCAAGTTATCGAGGATTCCTGACCTATATATCAACGCCTCACGCTGCCAGTAATTCCAGTGTGTGGGGTCTTGAGAGGAATTGAAAATAGAGCCAGCATTTTCTGGTTGTAGGTGCAAAATCTTTAGAATAACCGACCAAGAGAATTGTTTGCTGCCATTGTTAGCAATACCAGTAATGCGCTGCAAACCGGCTGTAACGTTATTAATAATATGGTGAGCGATCGCTTCGGAGTGCCATTCGCCCAGAGTCGCAGTTTTACTGTCGAGTATACGACGGACAACGGCCGTTAATTTCACCTCATCAATTAGCGGATGCGCGGAAGGTGAATTCATTGAATCAATGCTTTCTAAAATTTCAACGTCTGGCTGGAGCTAGGGCAAGAAAGAATTGTTTAACAAATTTATTTTTTATCTTAGGGACTTCTAGTTAAAAAAATATCTGATCGTAGGGGTGCAAGGCCTTGCACCCCTACTAATCTAAAAATAATTTGGGATAATTTATTTTTTGCAACTCCCTTACCCATGAAGACAATCTTTGAATCTTGAATTAACGTTCTAGTAAAGTGTCACCCCTTGGTTATAAGCATTAACAAAACTCGTGTAGTCGTACTCGACTTGAGTTGCATAGTCTACCGCAAAATTAACAATTTCGTCTTTGAATATAGACTTGTTACCGCTCACAACATCAGTAATTTCTTTATCAACACTTACAGAAACGATCGCAGGCTCGTAGTCTTTATCTGAGATTGCATGGTTCTTGGCAACGACTTTTCCCGCATATCCCATTGCATCCATGAATTTAGACTTAGTGGTTAGTAATTTATAGTCAAAGTCCACTTGGTAGGGTGATTTTTCATGCAGCATAAAGGGGATGCTATTAACTGTTGTGTAGCCAAACAAGGGATCAGTATTGGAGAGCATTGCTTTTGCGGTGATTGTTACCCGCGCCCCTTCTTGGTTTCCGTAAACCGAAGTTGGTAGCAGACCTGGAACTGCCATGGCAACTGCACTACTACCTTCCTGCTTCATCTCCAGAATACGATCGTCGTCGATTGCTGAACTTGGGCCTTCAATCAACAAGTAATATCGGTACTTGCCAAGACTACCAGTACCTGAACCTAATTTGAGGCGAATATCCTTGAGGGTGTAGTAACTATTGTTATAGCGCTTACTGCTAGAAATTGAGGCGATGTAGCTACTCATAGCTACATCAATGTCTGAATAGGTGCTGTTGGATACAGGCTGGAGTTCTGCGCTTGTCTGAAAGACTCGATTGTTACTGGTATTTAGCTGAGTGTATTTCGTTAGCAAGCTAGAACGGCTCTTATCTGATGCACTTTGAATCAAATCTTTGACCACACCGTTCGTATTACTAGATTCCAAACGATATGATAGTTCATCATTGGTTCCCTTAAAGTCGCTCATCTTATTGAGATAAGCATCCAAAAAATTCCGCACAATATCTTGAGCGTCACTTGAACTAAGACCGTTCTCTTTAGCTGCCAACAAAATCGAGACTGCCATCCGTCGCAAGTCCCAAACGTAGGGGCCAAGATAGCCTTCATCAAAATCAGTGGTGTCAAAAACGTTATTATCATTGCTATCTCTCATTCCCCCAAGATTTTGCAGGTGCATATCTCCCTCTAACCAGATAGCTGAGGTTGAAGAATTTACAAAATTTGAGCTTGGAAAGGTCTGCATATCACGATAAAAAATGTGAGCTGTTCCCCGATAAAAGGCGAAGGGGCTAGCTGTCATCTTTTGCATCTTCGTTGCCAATTCTTGAGGCAATTGAGAAGCAAAGGGATGGTTGTATTGGTAAATTTCATTCTCTACCCAAGTTGAATGGAGAGTTGCAGCTTGAACGAAAGATACAAACCCCAAACTTAAAATTAAGATAAGTACAATTACAGTTATGTGTTTGCGTTTGGGCATGACAGTCTCTTAAGGGTAAAAAAATGACTCTTGCTAGACTCTTGTGTAGAGGCAATCATCCAACAACAATTTTTACCACCTTAAGCCATCGCTTGAAAAGTGATTTAAAGCACAATGCAATAACTATTTACTCTAACAATTGTGAGAAAGTATAAAAAACAATTTTTATTACACTATACTTTACGTATTAAGTAATTAAGGTATACAACAGATATGAAACTTTATAGCTGGATCTACACGAGTAATGAATAATATCCAAGAATAAAAAAATCAAATTATTAAACAATATGGAGAATGGACAGCACACAATATAAAACTAACAGAAGAGATTTATACTATTTCTGCTCAAATAGAACAGCAAGGTACAACTGAATGTTTACTCCAAATTATTTCAGATAATATAAAAAAGCCTATATCTGAGTTGAGAATTTTAGATTTAGGATGTTTGGAAGGGCTGTATTCTATTGGCCTAGCTTTACATGGTGCGACTGTAGTAGGAATTGAGGGAAGAGAAGTTAATTTTCAAAAAGCAAAATTTGCTAAAGAATGTTTAGGTTTAAATAATCTTGAATTTATCCAGGATGATGTTTTGAATTTAAGTCCTGAAAAATATGGATATTTTGATATCGTTCTTTGCTGTGGCATTCTCTATCACTTAAATGTTCCAGAAGTATTTAATTTTATAGAAAAACTAGGAGAAGTTTGTACAGCGTTTACAATTATCGATACTCACTTTGGAGAACCAGAAAAAATATTTATTCATAAAGGTAAACAATACTGGGGCAGCCTCTATCACGAGTTTGATGAAGACGCAACCATAGAACAAAAAGCAGATTCTTTATGGGCATCGCTGCACAATAATAATAGTTTTTGGTTTACACCATATTCTTTGTTCAATTTATTACAAACTTCGAGTTTTACTTCTGTATATCAAAGTTTTATCCCAATACCAAGTCAACAAGAGAATAGATTTGTCCTATTAGCTCATAAAGGTGAACAAATAGAAACAAAATCAAGAGAATGTAAAAATGGTGTTTTAGAGTATCCTTTTTAAATTTATTCACATATTTCCCTTTTTGTCTGATTATCGCAAAAAGGCTTATGCTCTTGCTCTGGTTGGGCGGATGCCATCTCTTCCAGCAAAAGCAGAGAGTTGTGGGCAACATCTGCCCCTGAGCGTTTTTATTTAAATTCATGCCAAAGGATTCAAAAAGGTAAAATTGTAAAGAACCGTCACAACGTAATCATGTCAGCAATCCAAACAACTGTGGTTCTTGCCATGACGGCCGATGGAAAAATTAGCGCCGTAGATCCTCAAGCACCCCGTGATGCCGATCCAGTTGATCAAGCACACTTAGAGTATCAAGCTTCTTTTGCCGATTTAGTCTTGGTAGGAGCAGGAACGATTCGGGCTGAGGGAGGAACCTATACAATTCGCAATCCCGAACTTTTAGCAGCACGTAAGGTTCGAGGTCAGTCTCCCCAGCCTATTACCTGCGTTGTCTCAGGTTCCCTAGACCTATCACTGGACTTGCCTTTTTTAAGCCAGGACATTGAGCGATGGATATTTACAACACGGGCTGGTTTGAAGCGTAATTCTGATGCAACAAGCTTGCAAAAGCTTGCTGAATTAATCGATTTGGGAGAGACAGACCTAGACTGGGATCGGGCCTACAGCTTGATGGCAGAACGGGGTATTCACAAAGTCATTGTTTTGGGAGGCGGCGCTTTAACAGCTACTTTACTAAAGGCAGGGCGAATTAACGATTTGTGGTTGACAATTTGGCCCATCATTTATGGAGGAAAGGACGCTCCTACCCCGGTGGAGGGAGAAGGTTTTCTTCCCACTGCTGCTCCTCATCTGGAACTCATTGAAACTCGTCAAGTTGGAAGTGAGTTGTTTTTACACTATCAGACGATCAAATAAGAATGTGCTGTCATAATTACAACTAAAAAGCGCCCTCCCGAAGTGGGAGAGCGCTTTATTATTTAGCTAGTTGAGTTAATGCTTGAAAATTAACCGTTGATAGCAGGAGCAGAAAGAGCAACAGGAGCAGATTCAGCAGATGCCAAATCTAGAGGGAAGTTGTGAGCGTTGCGCTCGTGCATTACTTCCATACCCAGGTTAGCGCGGTTGATTACATCCGCCCAAGTTGCAATCACACGACCTTCAGAGTCAATGATTGATTGGTTGAAGTTGAAACCGTTCAAGTTGAACGCCAT
>NZ_JACKZS010000251.1 GCF_014222285.1 Nostoc sp. UCD121 | reverse complement strand
ACCCTTATTTGCAGAGAATGTGGTTTCAAAATCGCCTTGTTTGCGGTTTGAAGCGTTTATGTTTGCAGTTCGCTACAGCTAGGAAGCCAAGGGCAGCAACAGAGAATCCAAGTGTTTTGTTGATTTTCATGGTTACGCTACGAACAAATCCTCAAAGTTACTTAAGCTGTCGGCTTGGGACTGGTCAGTTAGAGCAGGTTGTTGCTTGTGCTGACAGCAAAGTGAATTTTTATCTCGAAAGTAAGCCCTTAAAATCCAAGTCACAGCAGAGGTCAGGTCATCGGTGAGAAGCAGTTTTTCCGCCTCAGCCTTTACGGGGTCAATCAAATCTTTGGGGATGCAAACCCGGTTATCTTTCGCCATAAATTAAACCTTCTTTAGTGATGCAACAGCTAATTTAAGTAACCCAATTGCATTGGCAGTCTGGGAATTAGGAATCTGTGCAATTCCTTGCCTAGATGCGATTGCACTAACTGATGGCAGCATTGCACCACCACCCACAAGGTAAATAGCATCCAGGTCATCAGCGCGGGATTGCAAATGCTTCCACGCAGGCACTAAACAAGATGCAAGCCATCCCTTAAGTTCGTCAGAGTAAATGCTTGAAAACTCCCAATTGGTGGTTCCATAAACAAAGTTCTTGCTCATCCCCTCTCGGATCAGATGAGGGTTAGCTGGTTTACCAAGGTGGCGACGGGTTTGGAGGTTATTCGCTATCGTCTCACAAAGATGGTGAACGCCTACTGTGTCAATCTTGCGACTATTTTGTAATAGTTTGTTGCCTTCAAATATTGAGGTGATAGTAGTTCCATGCCCCAGGTCAATGAGCGCGACTTTCTGCTGACCAGGAGCGCGGGAAACTAACAATGCTCCTACACCTTCCTCTGTTATTTGACAGGTGATATCAACGTTTACAATGTCTTTGCCATCAAACTTGACGATGTGCTTACCTTGCAAGGCTTTCTTTAGATCATGGGCAAAGGCTTGAGAGTCATGCAATGAAGCGACTAAAAACAAGTTATAGCTCTGCTGTCTAGGAGTTTGAGCAATTGCACCTAAGAGCATTTGCAGCCCATAAGTAATCTTGTTTTTGAAGTCATCAACAATGCGTCCAAATGACTGCTTACAGTAGATTTCGGCAGTCTCTCCAATCAACCACTTAGAGCCAGATAGATCAGAGCGTTCGCCTTGAAGATATTCGACTACCGCACCGTTGCCTAAGCTTTCGTAGTCGTTAGAGTCCGTTTCAATGACTTGTTTAAAGTAGGAGAGAATAAGTATCTCTCCTTGGGGTAAATGTAGTTTAGAATACCCGTTACCACAATCCCAAGAAGCAGGGGTCAACGATGGGGCTAATGTCCCTAATGTGGGACTTGATGCCAAATCTACCATCTGATTGAAGTCCTTAAATTTGTTTCAATTTTTCGTAAAACCTTTGTGGTGAAAAAGCTTTGGATATCTGCGGTTACTGTTCTATCCGTCTTGCGGGGTCTGTTATCCGCTTCCATCTGCGGTTGTTTTCGCCACTTTTGGTTTTTGGCTCACATTTACAAGATAACATTAAAATCCGCTTGCGGATTTGTGGTTTATAGGTTTTGTGGTTAGGATATTTTATCTATGTCCAGGTAAGCTTAAGTAAAAGTTATACAATTGGATTTGTGAACTTATCCGCACGAAATGTGGTAGAAAAGCAGTATCTGAGAACACGAGTTCCGAAAGAACTTCACAAGGAGTTCAAGCAAATGTGTGTTGCTGAGGAAGTAACTATGGAGGATGTTGTCGCAGAGCTTA
Organism: Nostoc sp. UCD121; assembly: GCF_014222285.1. Classification (GTDB taxonomy): domain Bacteria; phylum Cyanobacteriota; class Cyanobacteriia; order Cyanobacteriales; family Nostocaceae; genus Nostoc. The sequence goes on along the minus strand of NZ_JACKZS010000251.1, from coordinate 8,329 downwards.
TCGAAAGCTGGGTACAAGAAAAACGAAAGCATCAAAAGCAAAATAAGGATGCAAGTAACGACTAAATATGATCAATTTCACTGAGGTATATCCCCTGTCGCTGCCCTCTGTCGTTACCCTCACCCTTCCATTGCTTGTCTAATGGGAAATCTTTACTCACCAGCCCTGGTATTTGCTTTGTCTTGGCAGATGATCACGTCTTGTATGTAGGGGGAACGAACCAACTTGAAAATTACTGCTCCCACAGGAAAACGGGACGCAGTAAAATCATCTGGAAAATGCTTAAAAACTGGCTAAAAAACGAAAATTCCCAAGCAGATTGAATGCTTGGGTGCAAAAAAAAAGGAGTAGCTCTTGCTGCTTCGGGTGCGCTCAGTTAGATGATGAGGCGAACACCAAGAACGACTGGAAATCGTTCACGAGTAGTCAACAAAAACTACAACCAGATTATTTTTCTATAATTGTTCACCTTCTAACCTAACAGAACGCGGCGACAACGGCAAAGAACTACTCCAAAAAACACAAAAAATATATGGAGTAGTACAAATGAATACGCTAGAAATGCAAAGTGCGCCCGGACTGTTAGATCATGGCGCAACCCCGAATATTTCTGAACCGCTTAAAATAGCACAATCTGCCCCAATTAAGCAAGAGTGTGTAGAAAATAAACGCCTGTTCAGTACACCACAAAAAACTAATGCCTCAAGAACTCAACAGGCATTTGAAAAATTCGACATCCGAAATTTTCAAGATCAGCTAGAACCGTCCAAAGCTAAAAATAAGTTTATTTGTCCAGTTTGTGGCGGGAATGACTTATCTATTGTCCCAGAAACCGGGAAGTACAGATGCTTCAATAATTGTGAGTGTAAGGACATCCGGGAGGCGATTAAACCTTGGGCTGAAGTGGTGGCAGAAAGAGCAGGGGCTAATTACACTCCCTCACCCAGAAGAAATTCACCTCAGCCCAAGACGGTCAAGCCCAAAACAACAATAATTCCAGAAGATTTCGCACTGGTCGCACTGACTGATAGGGCGATCGCTATTCCCCAGCCCCAGCCACTAACAAGCAAGCCGCCAAAAGGCATCCCCGGTCATGCTTCACAAGTAACCTATCCTTACTCACAATCCCAATGGGTAGTTCGCTATCAGTGGAAAGATACCAGCAAAGAGAAGGGTTACAATAAGTCCTTTCGCCAATGGCATAGGCTCCCAGATGGCACTCCAGAGATGAGAAAGGGGGACGAACCTTGGAGAGCTTATCGCCTTGATGAAGCAATTGCCGCTAGTAAATTGGTGCAAGGAACCCCGGCAATACTCCAGCACGAAGGGGAGGGGTGCGTTGAAGTTGGTCGAGAGCATGGGCTTGCTGGATTTACGTTCCAAGGTAGTGCCTGGGACAAGAAATCAATCCTGCCAGAATACCAACTCATCAAGGATTCAGGCATAGGGCTAATCATTTTTCTACATGACCCAGACGACACTGGACTAAAGAAACTTGCCTCTTGCCTTGAATGTGCGGCTGAAGTAGGAATTGCTCTGATAGGAATTAACCCAAATGATATCTGTCCCGATTTACCATATAAATCAAGTGATATCAAAGAAATCTTGGGGCAGATGGAAGTACCAGAGTTTATCCGCAGGTTAGAAGCAGAAATTCATGTGGCAGTTAACGCTCGTCAAGCAGCCGAAAGTCACATAAATAATGATGCTTCGACTCAAGAAACAGGTACAAGTTTTTTACAGCAAGCTTATCATTATCTATTCGGTGATAAATCTTGGATTTGTGCAAACGATGAGCTTTATTACCATGCACGGAATCATTACAAGTATTCCCCAGACTCAAAAGAACGTAGGCGCATTTCTGATTTCTGTGATGCTTACAAAGTTGAAGCTCCGAATGGTAAAATAACCTATCCTTACGCTTCTCCAACTTGGGTAAAGAAAGTTTTAGAGTGGGCGAAAATGCGAACAGAAATCGACCCAGAATTAATCAATCCGCCAGGAGTTAACTGCATTAATGGAATCGTTCGAGCCGTTTGGAATGGTAAGAATTTCACTATAACGCTAGACCCACATACCCCCGAAGATTATTTTATTTATGAGCCATTAATAGAGTACGACCCCAACGCTGATAGTACAGATTGTGAGCGCTTACTCGCTTGCTTAGATAAGCCACAGCAAGAAGTTCTTTTACGAAATCTTGCCGCATCCCTTGACCTACAAACTGTTAGAAAAGTTAGAGGAAGAGAAGCGAAAGCATTACTGGCGGTGGGACTAGGATCAAACGGTAAAGATGCGATTCGCAAATGTGTATCTATTATTTATGGAGAGACTGGGATAACCAGCATATCTCTATCTGACTTCCAAGCTTACGATGAGGGCAGAAAGTTTGGACTCGCACCACTAATGCATTCTCGGCTTAATTGGGCATCAGAAAACCCACAAACTTGCAGACTTGATAGAATACAAAGTCTGAAATTATTTGTCACAGGTAACAAGTTACATTGTGAGCGTAAAGGCAAAGACCATATTGAATTTACCCCGAACGCACCAGGCATTTTCAACTTAAATGAAACGCCACCATTGCAAGGAGTAATGCAAGCTACTCAAGATAGAATCGCAGTTTTGGAGTTTCTAAAAACATTTGTAAAAAATCCCGACCCCAACAACCCAAACGAATTACAAGCCGACTCCCGTTTTGCTGATGATTCAGAGTTTGTTAGAACGAAAGTAGCCCCAGCATTTCTAAATAAAATGTTAGAGGCTCTTAACAACCTTATCGAAGAAGGCATTGACTACGAATGTACAACTGATGCCTTCCGTAACGTTCAAAAAGACAACAATCATTTATTCCAATTCCTAGAAGATAACAACATAGGTTATTTGGAAGGGGGAGAGATTAGCGCACGGGCTTTATGGTCAATGTTAGAGATGTGGTACACCCAAAACGGCACACTCACTGTAGATGAGAGCAACCGCAGAACGTGGATCGACCAAGCCCGCCCTAGCGATAAAAACGTGAAGGGCATCAACCAAATCATTCCCCGCATCTCTCAACTGTTTCCGAAAGCGGTCAAAGGGACTAGGTACTGCGACGTTGCTAAAAGAAACATCCCAATACTCAAAGGCATTGGAATTTTGTCAGCTACCCGCACCACTTTAGGCGAAAACCGCACCACTTCCGCACCACTACCCGCACCAGAAACAACGCTAAATCAAGACTTCCGCACCACCCGCACCACTTTTTCTAATTCCACAGAAAACATTGAAGATCAGGAAATGCAATTAAATATTCTGACTGTTCCAATGGAAAAAGAAGAATATGTACCCCCAACTGGTGCAAGTGGTGCGGAACCCTTGCCAGATAAGGAAAACTGCTGCGTAAACTCCTGCGTTACTGGTGCGGATCAGCTAGAAAGTGGTGCGGGTATGCCAACTGAGGATCTGGCAGCGATCGCCGCGCCAATTGCATCCGATACTGTTTTGGTAAAAGCTGAGTCTGAGTTCTCATACTCACTGTTGCAGTTTGAGAAAGATGGCGGGGACATCGCAGGGTTTGTTGGTTGCCAAGTAGAAGTGCGATCGCTTAGTGGTGCTGTCAAGTTCGCAGGTGAAATGATTAACTACGACTCCAAGAATGGAATTGTGACTGTGGACACCGAGCAAGGCAACCGAGATGCGATTTTATGCGAGACGTTTGTAATTGACTAAGGAATATTCTCTATGAGCGAAAATGCTAAATCCTTTGATGTTGACCGAGAAGATTGGAGATTGAATAGGGCAGATTGGAGATTGAATGTTTTTGGTACAAGCCCAGCAGTCAAGTGGGCGGAATAAATCTAAAAGACGCTCGCGGACTCGCTTACGTCAATCTCAAATCTACAAGACGCTCCTACGTTGCTAACGCTACGCTATCGGCAATCTACAATTGTCTGACTAGCAATATTTATTAGTACCCAAACGCGTTAGGCTATCTTATTGACAAAAAATATTGTGGTGCCGCAATCTTCGGCATGAGTTTCTCTTGATGCCGCGCGGAATTACAGTAACTTTTAGGCTTATGCTGGTGGCTCTTTATCAATCAAGAGTTCTTTTTTACTCTGCTTTAACTGTTTCCAAAGTGCTTTAATCTGGTCGTAAGCATCTTCTGGGTCAAAGAGTAAGAAGTAGAATTAAGTTATTACCATTCAAAACTGTAATTTTAATACTTTATGTATATGCAGATATCAATGTAAAAGCAACATGAAAAAACTCAAAACTCAATCTAGATTTGTATTAAGAAGATTTTTTTGAATATGGATAACGACAATCAGATAGACAAAAATAATTTCCTCTACCAGCGCTATCGATATCTTGGTAAGTACACGCCTCAGAGTTTTTTATTCAATGCTAATCTTCAAGAATTTTCTGAACGTGTCTGTTATCTCTCTAATCTACAGACTTCGGGAAAAATTTCTTCAGAGGAGTGCTATGAGGAAATTGAGTTACTCTGGCAGCAGTTAACACAGAGCTTTAAGGCGCTAGGAATTGATCGGAAAGACGTTAATTGATAATTGTCAACAGTGTATACGCAATGCTATATTTACTGTGTACGCTGTTGACGACATGGAGATATAGATGGGGAAAAAAAGCAAGGAATCGCCTATTGTAAGCTTCCGTGTGCCACATTCTGTTGTCGAAAAGTTAATTACAGAAGGTAGATTAAAGCCTAACCATATAAAGTCAGAGTTATCCAACCTAATCAAAAATGACTGGTTAACCTCTGTTGATGCTGGTGTAGAACCGACTGTGAATGTAAATACTGTTTATGAGCAACTAGCAAAAATAGATAGAGTTCTAGAAATACTTGAGGACAATAAGCCGAATGGCGTTATTGATGACAATGTAGACAGTGTTGAAAAAATTAGCTTTCCTGAAAGCTCCGACTCAATCTCGCCAGATAATCAGCTTGTAGAGGTTGCCAACAGTAATGTACATCCCGTAGAAGAAATAAATGGGGATAATAAACCGAATGGCGTTGTTGATGAAAACAGTATTGAGTCATTGAATTTGAAAAAAAATACTTATAGGGCGCTTCTCGATGCAGAAATTAACACAATAGAAGATTTAAAGAAATATGGTGTCACAGGCTTGCGAACGCTGAAAAATCTGGGGAATAAATCTGTATCTCAGATAGTTGAAGCATTGCTCTTCCGAGGGATGGAGTTACCAGAGTTACCAGAGTTACAAGACCCGGAACATACGCCTTCTGTCTGAGAAGTAATTCCGAAAGCTACGCGCTAGGACTTGATGAGCCGTTTTCAATATCCCAGTGTCAAAAACGTTGTAGGCTGTGGGCGGTGATGTCGGCAAATAGTAGATTGGGTGTAAGGAGGGTAAGAGTATAGGGGTGTAAGGGTTTTGAACATTTACGCCTCCACGCTTCATTCGGCTGACGCTCACGGCGCAAGCCTATACTCTTATACCCCTCGTCATCCAAAATACTGATTTTCTATCACTGCGTTAGTCCTATTACTGGATACAGTTGGGGGTAGCGTCAGGAGTAGCATCGGGATAGAAAGTACGGATACCGCCTTCTCTTCTGACAAATACGGCTTTAAAAGTTCTATTCTCATCTGTGACACCCAGAAGACATGCTTGGTTAGTGGTGCTAGTGTTGGGGTTGTTCTTGTAACCTAAAGATGCGTTTGACAAAATTTCTTCAGCATTGAGGGTGTAAGGATAACCTTTGATAGTAGACTGAGCAGTGCCAGTACCTACCTTCATGACAACACCCATTGTGTAGACTGTGTTGGGAACAACTTCTTCCCTAAACGTATTATTATTCAGTCGTCCAGCTAAACCCTTATTTTGCAGTTCCACATAACGACCAACAAAATGTAGCCCACCAATAGAGCCTCCTTGAACTGCTTCTCCACAGAATACATGGTCAAAACCTGCGACATTAAACCAAAGATCGGTTAAATCGTTCAAGAAATCAGTATTTGAAGTACGACCTACTTTGAGATATCCTCCCACGTATGCTTTGACATTTGCCAAGACAGTAGGGTTATTCTGCATCATAGACTGGAAGCCAGTGCGACTGACAACAGTACCTGGAACGCTGCAAAGATTGACTACTGCTGTGTCAAAGCTATTGAGGGCTGGGGCGCTCGGTGTAACATCAGCTGGGCTACCATAGGCTAACCCGGATACAGGGTTGTTGATATCGTCAAACAAAGGTACAGAACCGGCTGGTAGAGAAGGAGAAGTGGAACCGGAAGAACCATAATCATTAATTATGATGTCATCAATGTTGGTTCGGTTTGCAGTTCCATCAGTCTTACGAATTTCACAGCGAACACTACCAGAGATGTTGGGTGTAAAAGTCGCTGTTTGCAAGGCTGTAGAAGTGGTATTGACAGTGGAGCCGATTTGTATCCATGAAGAGCCACTGTTAGTTGAACACCAAACACCCCAAGTAGTATTAGCGTCAGTACCAAACTTGGCGTATTTGATAGTAATAGAGCCTGCACCCGTAGTGCGATCAAATCGCATCGTCACTCTACCACTATTACGAATCCGGGCAGACTTTGCACCATTTTTTCTGTCAGTGCTGAGATCACCAATTAGAGTATCATTCAAATTCCATAAGCCTGTGCTGAGATTAACATCAGCATTTGCATAACTTGTTTTTGTACCACTTTCAAAACCTTCAGAAATTGTGGTGCTATTTGCACTAGTTACGCAAAAGGTAAGCAGTATAACTGCTCCTGTTGATACCTTAAAAGTAAAAGCTAACTTAGACATAGTTAATAGGTTAGTTACTTGAGTTAATTAGTAGTTGATCTTGAACCTAGATAGTTAAATTAACTCCGCTAAATTACTTCATTTAAAACGAATAAATAAAGAAATAATACAGGATTAAAAATCCTAACAAATCAGCAAAGATTAAATCATTTGATTTGAAAAAATCTGCATTACTATTGGTAATCTAGTTACTGAGTATGTCATTTACCTATTAAATTTTGATTAAATATAAGTTAAAAATTTGATTGCTAATTTATTTGATAGTTCAGTTATTAGTCTTCATCCTTAACCCACAGCATTCCAATCAGTGTAGCACTTACAAAAATTATCCCTGTGTCAAATGTTGCGTCTGTCAGTGAATCCCAAGCACTAAGCGCCGAGTAGTTGTTGGCAAATACTGCGTTAGTAAAAAACTTACAGGGATTTTGAAAAAAGTTGAACATCTTAGTAGAAATTTTTTCAGCCTCTTCTATTGCCATAATTTTTGAATCATAAGCCAAATCTTTCGTCAAGACAAGTGCTAAAATTTTTTGAGCTGCGGCTTGATGAATTTCTTTCCAGTGATCGCCAAGCCCTATATGCCCCATTTGACTAACAAATAAATCCAGAACTTCTGTCAAATCTTCAGATTCTTCAAGGGTCATATCAGAGCTTATTTCTTTTATTTCAAATAAAATACTTCCTATACTACGTTTTGTTAGGATTTCCGCTTTAAATTCTTTAATTTCTGAGGAATTTAGACTTTCTAATATTTTGATGCTCATTTTGTTTAAATAAGTAATTACAGCTTTTTGCAAGCTTCATCTAAAACATTACTACCAAGTTGATGCCTATTGGGGAGAAAGTAGCGAAGCTGCTATAAGCCGCCATGCAAGGCGCACGTCCGGTTCTCTTGGGGTGGCATTATAGCAATATAGTCCTGCTACCCGACTACGATGACCCAAAATCTATCTCAAGGAAGATATCCGAATTAATTAAAAGCACAGTAGGCTGCTACTAACAGGATAAAAACTGGACTTTACTTTTTGAAAGTTGGTTATAGCAGTGTCTTGAGTTTGGCATCATCAAAGATGTGCAAATGAGCGCACACCTAAGACCTCTGCTCTGGCAGAATGTGGAGAAATCAGAATTATGTCTTCTTGTGCAATATCTTTAAAAAAGTTATCGCCAGAAAATACCACCGCAGCGATTGGCGTTCGTGAGACAGACCCAACAATAGATGTCAATTTAAAAACATTTAGTGTTTGGGGAAATTTTGCTTGTACATCTGCTCTTGGGTCATTGGGATTACCAATGGAGTTGCATGGTGGTTCTTTTAGTGGAACTTATACAGTGAATGTGGAGTCACTACTTACTTCTAATATTTCTCAAGTATTTTTGACAAATTGGACTGTGAGCTTGCTAGACTCTGCCAACACTGTTTTGCGAAGATTATCTAAGACTTTACCTGGCAACACTGCTTACATTCAAGACAACATACTTGGTTTTATAAACGAAGGTTTATTTACACGAATTAATAGTGATTATTACGGCTTAGGAT
>NZ_JACKZS010000250.1 GCF_014222285.1 Nostoc sp. UCD121 | reverse complement strand
GCAGGTAATATCTGTCTCTTCTTATAACTTTATTTTAGAAGCTCTTTTCTATGCAGCTTCATATTAAATTGGTATTACATCAGTAATTATCAGAAAGAATTTACTAAAAGTTTGGGCAAGTTAGAAGCTGAATTAACCCAGGCAATTGAATCTAGTGTTGGTGATTTGGGTATTCCTGATCCCCTAAAAGCTGGTAAGAATATTGAGAAAGTCATTGAGAAACAAGAAGGCAATTTGCTGATATTAGATCCGCGCATTCAAGCCGACAATGCTATCAAGGATTGGAACCAGCAATATACACGCGGTCAGTCAGAATCAGTACTAGGAGTTGAGGGTCAACGAGTGCAATCGCAAGAGGCAGCAATAACTAATGATGCCACTGCTCAATCAAGCGAAAATGCTGCCGCCGCTCAACAGGATGTTATTACCCAAGACATTCTTAAAAAGGTCGCTATTCAAAACTTGCAAAATGTTGTGATTGCCAAGTCTATCCACTCAGAGGCACAAAAGCAATCCCGTTCCTTGGCTGTTGCAAATATTAACCTTGCCGATATTTCAAACAGGCTTGATGAGCAAGCTGCGGCGAAGGATCAGGAATCTAACGCCGCTACTCGCCAGATAATTCAATCTGCTGCCGCTAACGATTCATTCTGGAAGAATCAATAATCGAGTCACAATAACGTTACGATAACTCAAATGATAACGTTCTTAGTTATTCTTTTTGCCCAAACGACAGGGCAAAAAGCTGGAGAAGATACGGGGACTACGAATTCAGGCGAAATAGTCGAAGGCGCTATCTCAGGCGCAGATCTAATCTATAAATCGTTTGAGAATGATTGGCTAGAATTAGCATCTGGAACAAGCCCAATTTATACGGCTGTCGTCGCCGTTTCTACTCTCGCGGCTGTTGTGATGATTGGCTTTGCATCATTTGGTTGGTACAGGAAGTATGCAGAAGAAGGGTTTGGTTATGATTTCATAGCCGAGATGGTTTTGCCATTAGTAGTAATTGTAATGCTTAGTAATAATGGGTTCCTCTTAGCAAACACAACAGTCGCATTAAAAAACGTATCGACCGGACTAAACAGGAGTATTTTAAATATTACGAGAAATGGGGTCAATTTGAGAGATGCTATACGGAATGTAAACGCTGACCAAAGCTTTGTCTTAGCCGCGCAGATAGCCTTAGCTAAGTGCGAAAAGCTCAACAACGAAAAGAAGGAAGGTGAAGAATTGAGCGAGAAACAAGCTTGTATCAAACAGGCTGTGGAGAATACACGAAAAGACGCGCAGAAAGCTAGAGAAAAGACTGGCGCGGGTTCTGGAGTCGGAAGTTGGAACCCCTTAGACCTTAGTGGCGAACTAATCAATAGCGCAATCCAAGGTTTTGTTTATGTCATTCTCAGTGGGGTATCGGCAGCTTTTCAGTACATCGTCCAACTGTCATTCTTAATGATTGCATTCGCCGCCCCAATCTTCCTAGTTCTATCTTTATTGCCCTTCCAAAGCAAGCCTATTTACGCTTGGCTATCTGGCTGGTTAGGGCTGACATTGGTTCTCATTTCCTACTCGATAACAGTAGGTATTATTGCTAGCGCGATAGTCTCCAAACCTTCTAGCAATCCTTTATTATTGCAACTTTTGCAAGCTATTTTCTCACCATTACTTGCAGTAGCCATAGGCACTGGTGGCGGAATGGCTGTATTCTCAGCTTTCACTAGTGGGGTTAAATTCTCGGTGGGGTTAAGGAGATGAAATTATTAGAGAGAAAAGAATTAAATTTTACCCCAATATTCTTAATAGTCAATGCGGTTTTATTAATGCTTTTATTATTAATAGAAGTCGTTAATTTTGCTCGGATAGCAACGTTTTCTAAAACGAAAGCTTCGACCTTGGTAGAATTGTCTGATGGCGAATCCATCAGAGTTGTTCCTATAGGTAGCCTTGAGCGATCGCCGCAAGCTATTACATATTTTATCGGGCAAACAATGACCGGGCTTTTGAGTTGGAATGCTCTACCAAAGCCAACCGATGATTACAAGATAGACCCCACCAAACAATTAAAGTTGGATACTGGGGTATCAACATCAAAAGGCAAGATTACTACTAGTGTATGGGCTTCAGGTTTTGCGTTGTCAGAAGATTTTCGCGCACCATTCCTTGAGGAGATAAGTAATCTTACGCCGCCCGATGTCTTTAATGGGTCTACGCAATCAATCCTAAAAGTTAGCCTAATCAGTCAGCCGACTCGCATTAAGGATGGGCAATGGAAAGTAGATATGGTTGCAGAGATTGTTGTTTTCCAAGGCAGCAATTTAGTCGGCAAGCCCATCGCTTTCAACAAAACCATATTCGTCAGGGCGATTGATACGGCTGCCCTGCCTAGATTTGCGTCCGATGTTCAGGAAACCGCCTCTCGTGTTCGTAAAGCGGGGTTGGAAATTTACAAAATCCAAGATTTAGATTTATGAGTCAGAACACCCAGTCAGCTTTGTCAGAGGCAACTATTGAGATAGAAGAGCAAGATTTTGCTGCGATGAACGGTGCTAAAACTTCTCACGCTAATGATTCAATTCAAGCAGAACAGAATCCCGCCCCAGAAGAAATTGTTACTGCTCGAACAGTCTCGCAATCTCCACTCTTAAAAATGGGCGTTATTGCCCTAATTTGCTTTATCTTCGTGGCGCTCATTGGGGCAATGCTAGGCAACTCAATGAATGTGCTGAAGTTTTCTAAGGACATTGTGCAACCCCCTACAGAAGAGCAAACGCCCCTAGCAGAGCCGGAAAATGAGACGGGCAAGGATAAAACAGCGCTTGCCCTGACTAGCCAAAATAACGAGTTAAAGCAGATTCGCGATCGCTTGCCTAGCCCAACGCCTACCCCTAGCGCAACCTTAGCCCCAGCCTCAATTGCACCCGTTACCCCTCCGATGCAACCAGTGCAGCGCCGACAACGTTCTTACCCAGTCGCCAGTCAGCCGACAGCGCCCTTCAGTTTCCCCCAGGCTAGAGTATCTATTCCCCAGCCCCAGCCCAAAATTGCCCAGCCGAGTAGACAATCTCCTTTGGCGTTCCCAACGGCTGCAACCAACGCCCCCACCAAAGACCCCACTCAGCAATGGCTTATCGCTGCAAACGCTGGCAGTTTCAGGAGTTCAGTCGATGAATCAGAAAGCGAGAAACCCATCAAGACTAATGGAATTGAAGGAGGTACGGGAGGAGCTACACAAGTCGCCCAGAACACTACCATTAATTACAAGGCTCTTCGCGTACTCGTTGGCAGCACCGCAGAGGGCAGACTAGAAACGCCGATTGCTTGGGGTACTGGTGACGCTGGCAAGCAGAATTACTTGGTGAAACTAACAAAACCCTTAAAAGCCTCAGATGGTAGCGATGTACTACCCGTGGGCGCTTATCTGGTTGTTCAACTAGCAGAGTCCAATGGTTCGGGTTTCGCCAAACTGCGCGGTGTTTCAGTGTTGGTCAATATAAACGGCGATACGCAAGAAAAGCAACTGCCAGAAAATGCCGTTCTGATAATGGCCAAGGATGGTGGTTTCTTAAAAGCAGAGTCTCGCAGAGGCAGTAATCTGGGCAACAATTTCATCTCTGCTATTGTTGCGGGAGTCGCCAAAGCTGCCGAAGTACAGAATCGCCCCATAACTCAAGTCAGCAGTAACTCTAATGGCTTCTCTACTAGCTCCACTACCAACGATCAAAAAGACCTATCCGCCGCTTTTGGAGAGGGTGCATTTAATAGTGTTCTCGATAATATCAAAAGTTCAAATGTCGCCCGTTCTCAACAGTTAAGTGGTAGAGAAGAAGTATTTGTGATCGATGTTGGTAAGCCAGTGCAAATATTCGTTAATCAAACAATATCGCTCTAGTCACAATAACGTTACGGTAACTGAGGATATAAATGTTAAAGAAAACCACTATTATTGCAGCATTTTTAATCTTAACTAGCGCGGCAAAAGCAACGGCGATACCCATCCGAACGGTTTACGAGAATGATGCAAACTCTAGCGCTATCGAATTAAAAGTATGGAAAGGCTATGGACTAACTATTAATTTAATGTCTACTGGGGAAACTATCAAGCAAGTTTGGATTGGCGATCCAAGTCGCTTCGCTTTTACTTCAAACGGTGGTTTATGCCCGTCATCAGGCGGCGATTCTGAATGCGCGGGAGGTAAAGCGACCGTAATCTTTCTTCGCCAGATTGACCCAATCGATTTTCCTGTGTCCACAAGCGGCGATGGTAGCACTCAAATTACACTACTTACCAGCCAAAAGCAATATCAGTTTAAGATAGTTCCCGCCACAGGCAACCCAGCCTATACAAGCTTGGTAGTTAAATCTGATTCGGATCGCCCATTGCCCATTACCCGTCCGCGAACGCCACTTCCCCTAACAGTTGAAAAACCGCAACCAGCGCCGCCACCACAAACAATAAAAGTCCCTCTGCCTCAGCCTGCCTGTTGCCGTTTTACGCCCCAATCCTGGGACTACGCTAAATGGTGCGATTCAGAGGAACGATGCTAATGCTCTCGCTTTTGGGTTGGCAGAAGCTGGGCGCAAAGGTCAAGTTAAACCCGGATCTACCATCTGGAACAAGGTGCAAGATGCAATTAAATTGTTACGGCGTGGCAAGACAAGAGATGAGGCAATTACGCTTTCTCAGGTCGATAAAACTACTTTTCATCAATTACTTGAATGGGGGCAATTATGAGTAATTTTGTGAAGTTTATTCGCAAAGAATTAGATAAATGCAAGCGACCAACTACTTAAAAAAATAATGAAATCTAAACTCTTTATACTGACTGCTTTCGCCTCCTTGGTTCCCCTTTCTGCCTCAATCGCACAGACACCGACAACTACCCCAACAATTAATTATTCGCAGGGCAAATACAAAACTGCTACCCCCGACTGGTCGAAAATCACATGGGATACTTTGCCAGCCATCCAGCAACCAGGATTTTTAAAGATACCTAAAAACCTGATTTCGACTTTTGGCTACGACCCCTCGCGCTCGTGGACAGCAGGGCAAAAAGTAGACTCTGTTGTGATGTTGGGCGACGCGGATGATGCTTTTAAGATGTCGGGCTTGAGCTTAAAGGCTATTGACACGGTGGCTTTGCCCACTACAGCCACAACCACCAAACCCACCCTCAAAAACTTTGGATTAATGCAATGGCAAACGCCAAAAACATTAGTTAAAGCAATGCCTGAATTAAGCAATTTGAGCCTATCAGAAGTTCCCCCATTAGCCGATCTATTTTCTAAGAATGGCGGGTTTACAGGTGGCACTGTTTCTCAAGCTATAGCTTCAAATCCCCAAGCCGCAGATTTGACGCTAGATAAGATTGACCTAAGTAAGTATTCTCTTAATTCAATTCCTGGATTAGCCAAAACTCAATTAGGGAAATTTAAATCATGGCAGCAAGCCTATGTCAATCAAATTCCTAAATTAAGTCAAGTTCCCTTTGATAAAATGCCTCAGCCCATTAGCTCTGGGATAGACGTTGTGGGTATCGCGTCGGTTGTACTTGGTACGGCCGAAAAAGGCGATGCAAAGGCTGGGAATGGTTACTTTGTATCTGGTAGCGTTGTCAGAGGCGATCGCACCGTTTCGGTTGCCTGTCCTCCTAACAAGGAATGCTCATACTTAGAAATGGGTGATTTTGTCGGTTCTGAAGGTAGCTTGTATGGTAAGCGTTGGGCATCTGGTTCATCCCAACAAGTCAAGGGTGGTTATGGGTTTCTAGCAGCCGTTAACGGTGGGAAGGAACCAACAGGGCGGCTAGTGTATGGTAGTGGGTTCAAAGTGGCGCTAACTGGAGTGAATGAATCCAAGGGGACTGCCAACTTTGGTTTATTCTTTAGGATTTGCGCTCGTCCGCCATTCCAGCAGAAAACTTGTACCCCTTACTTCATTGGGCCAGTTCCCTGGTTGCCCGTGAGTGAGAATGATTTGGTTATCGTGGGGACGGGACGATGACCAAAACCGCAAACACTATTATTAGCCCAAATCAATTTATTCCCCCAGGACTTGAATCGGCGCTATTTTCCCCCGCCGGGTTAGGGGTACTCGCCTGTGGTGCGGTGATTGTAATCGCCAAAATCATCGATAGCAAAGGGGGGAAAGCCAAGTTAGCGACCGCGAGATGGGGCGGCGCGGTGGAGAAAAAAGCCGCTCGTCAACTGGCGATTAAACAAATTACAAGCCGCAAACACAACCGAGTATCGCTGTATGTTGGCACTCCCAAGAATATAAAGAGTGAGGTTATCAATGGAATTAGGAAAACTAGTATCCCTGAAGATTCAAAAACCCTTTATTTTCCAGAGGCACAGCGAGGCATCCTAGTTTGTGGTGGGCCGGGGAGCGGCAAGTCATTTTCAATGGTAAATCCCCTGATCCGCTCCGCAGTAGATCAGGGGCTACCCATCGCCCTTTATGATTTCAAGTACGCACAGCAAGAATCAGCCACAGCAGTTGCCAAGGGGCAAGCGCCAATACTGGCAGGGTATGCGCTCTCTCGCGGTTATCAAGTTACCGTACTTGCCCCAGGCTTTGCAGAATCAGCAGTCGCTAACCCTATCGACTTTCTTCGTAGCAATGAAGATTCCGAAATGGCACGGCAGCTTGCAATTACGCTCAATCGCAACTTTCAATTGGGCGATAAAGATTCTGGAAACAGCTTTTTTACTAATGCTGGGGATCAGCTAGTGCAAGCCGTTTTTATGCTGGCGAAGGGCACAGAGTATCCAGATATCATGATGTGCCAAGCGATACTAGGATTGCCAAAGTTAGTTAAGCGCATTGAGCAAGCCGCCGAACTAAACTTCATGGTCAGAGAGGCTTTTGCTCAGTTTGTATCTGTTGCGGGTTCGCCAGAAACAGCAGCTAGTATTGTCGGCACGGCTAGCGGATTGTTCAGCCGTTTCATGGTTCCCTCGGCCTTGGCTGCTTTCTGTGGAAAAACTAATATCCCCCTAGATTTAAAGGGGAGGCAGATGGTGATTTTCGGAATGAACAAAGAGAAACGCGATGTAATTGCGCCTTTGTTAGTCTCAATCCTCCATCTTCTGATTAGCCGCAACGTCGCCAACAAGCGCACCTCACCTCTAGTATTAGCTGTTGATGAGTTACCCACCCTCTATTTACCCGCGCTCGTTGACTGGCTCAACCAGAACCGCGAGGACGGCTTAATCTCTCTACTGGGCTTGCAAAATCTTTCAATGCTGATTGAATCTTATGGCGAAAACACAACCAACGCCATATTTGGGGGATGCGCTACCAAGGCATTTTTCAATCCACAGGATGATGTCGCCGCCGAGAGGTTTAGTAATTTTTTGGGGGAGGAAGAAATTAAGTATAAGCAGCGATCGCGCTCATCAGGAGGTAAGGGAGGAGCAAGTATTTCCAACTCTGACCAAAATAGTACCCGGAAGCTATTCGACATCAATCAATTTAATACCTTACCAGAGGGAAAAGCAGTAATTATTAGTCCTGGCTTTCGCTCTCGTGGCCAAATAAGTTTACCACTATTACAAAAAATTCACATTCCTCAACATGAAATCGACTCAGAAGCTTCGAGTGTAAGAGCTTGGTACGAGTTTCAAAAGTTCTTATCTAAAAAGTCTACTCTCTTACCTCCAGCAGATGAAGAAATGATTTTTCGCCGCTCCTTGGCTTTAAAATTGTTACCTTTAATAGAAAACCAAGAGCAGTTATCAGAATATGCAAGTCTGATTTAAAGTGAAATTTCCTGCCCTTAATGATCATCATAAATATTCAGGATAAATACCATGTCGTCACGCGATTTTTACTCACTTAATGATTATGACAGACGAGAAATTGCAAAACTTCCACCTCAAATAGCAGCTTTAGCAGATAAATATCCATGTGAGATTGTAAATGTTGTCGATGCTTGGGACGATGAGCCTTTTGGGATTAATTATGTTCCTCAATATGTTGAAATTTATAGCGATGCTGGTGAAAAGGCTAGCTTGTGCATTTTAGACGGGGCTCTCACGGACTATACACCTGCTGATCCAGAAATTAATACCTCAACTGTCCAAGTAATCATTGATGGCAAGTTTGCTTATATCGAAATTGAAGGAAGGGTAATAATCAATCATTTGGGCGGAATAATTCTCCCCAAAATAACTGTCAATCCTTCGGAGTTAATTCAAGTTTTACTAAAGGAATCAAATCATGATTGATGATGGAGATGCCAAAGAAATTAAACGTGACTACTTGGATATTCTAGAAGCGCTACTTAAAAATATTCAGCAAAAAGCAAAATCAAAAGAAATACCGACTAGCAATGATATAAGTATTTATGCTGGTGGTAAGCAGGTCTATAAAGGACTTGTCGGACAATCACCATCTAAAAATTTATTGACTTCCGAACAACTAGAGAATATTAACCTAGCGATAACTGACCCCCAAAATTCTCAAGGTACTATCTCGATAAAGATTGGTAAATCGGAAGTTTTTCGCGTTCAAAATGGACGGATAACTAATGATTTATTAGGTTTAGCTCCCCCATCCCAGAAAAATAAAGTTGTAAGTAATGAGCGAATCTACAGTGTAGAAGCTTTGCAAAAACAAGTGAAAGTTTTACAAAGTAAACTTCAAGCACAGCAAAAACTTGTTGAAAGTATCAAAGAGACGCAACAAACGCCCGAATCGCTGTCAAAATTAATTGACCAAGTTGCTGAAATGAGTAAATCCTTGGAGAAGCAGCAACAGTTGATTGAAAACACCCAAAAAGCATTGTCACAGGTAAATGAACGGTTTTTACCACAAGTTCAAAATACGGTTCTTCAAAATTGGGTGGGTACGGTTGAGAACAAGGTAAAACAAACTGCCAAGAATGTTTTTGAGCGGATTAAAGATGTGCTGACACCCGAAGTAACGAAGGTCAGAAAGGAAATTACTTCACTTAAATCTCAAATAAATGAACAAATTACTAGCTTCAGGGATGAAGTTAAATATCAGACTGACAGTGTAAGAAATCAACTCAATCAACAAGTTGGTAACTTAACTCAAGAGATACGTACACAGGTAGATAGTGTTAAAAACACGGTTGATCAAAGCCTTATGGGTGTCAAGTCAGCTATTGACAATACTCGAACTGAACTACGGGCTGCTGTTGATGATGTTAAAGGTCAAGCAATTGAACAGAGTGTCAAAGCAATGCTGAATATCTTGGGCAAAGATAACCCTGATGGTTCCAAGAGTTTTAAAAGTACAAATTTTGATTTTGAACGCCTTGGCGATAATGTAATCGTTCGTGCCAAAAACGGCGAGGCTGTTCTCACTGATGGAGTTTTATCGCCTAACGTAAGTGAGAAACAGTTACAGGCACTTGATAAAATTCAATCTGTTGTTGATATGCATCATCAAATTCAGCAGGATTCTCAACAAGAATCACAATTTAGAAATATGCACAGGTAAGCCATGATCAAAGGGGAGCAATGCCCGCATTTCTCACAAGCTGCTTTGCGTATAAGTAATAAGTAATGAGTAATAAGTAATAAGTTAAGGATTTTACTCCTTACTCATTACTCCTTGCTCACTACTCATTACTCCTCCATCCGAGGTGTGGTGAGAAATCCGGGAATGGTGTTCCATGATCAAAGGGGAGCGTAAAAATGATACTAATCCTAATCATTGGTTTGTTGTTTGCACTGGGTGGAATGATTTTTCTAGCTTGGCTGTTTGTTTTATTTCCACTTTCAATACCAAAGTCAAAGTATCGCTCCCAAGGTTTTAAGCAATCGCCATTACCACCTAAGAGTACAAAATCGTCTGACATTTCATCTCAAAATTTTGTACGACAAAGCCCAGCATCAACGCAAAAGACTCTCTTAGCTAAAAACTTTAACAAGCCTGTACGACAAAGCTCAGTAGCAACGCAAAAGACTCTCTTAGCTAAAAATTTTAAGAAGCAATTACTACCAAGCCCAGCGCGAACACCAAGGGTTAGATTACCTAAAAAGCTTAAGAAACACTTGAACAATATTGAGTACGCTAGTCAAGTATTATACCAAGTTGCCAAAGATAGTATTGTTACATTCTGTTATATTGAACAGAGCCAAGAAAATCCGACTTCTCCCTTAA
>NZ_JACKZS010000249.1 GCF_014222285.1 Nostoc sp. UCD121 | reverse complement strand
TATCTTAAGTCCAGAGGATTGGTTCGCGATAGCTGGTCGCGAACCAATCCCCTTTTCCACATCCCGTGAAAAGTCAGTTCTCTGCCAGTCCTTCTAATAAAGCTCTACGGGTGTCAGGACGACTCCAAATTGCTCTTAATTCGTCTTCATCTGTGAATAGTTCAGGAATTTCACCAAAGAGACGTTGCACAAATTCTGCGGCGCTCATAGGTTTACCGTCTGGACTCCAGAAGCTGGTGGATATTCGGTGCTGGAGAGTTCGTTCTTTACCATCGGCGAGTTTGATTTTGATGGTTTTGGGGTTGGGAACTTCTGCAATTTCGTTTCTATTTTTGCCTCTATTTATACCACCATCTGTTATGGAGTCGTTGTATGCACCTGATTGCTCTCCGCCTCTGGCAATTTTGACGAGAACAGGTTCTTGGGGTTCGCCATCCCATTCAGGATCGTTGAAGTGTTCATAGGCTTGGACAAAATCATAAATAGTAAAGTAGTCTTTCCCTTCAAATAGGCGAGTACCACGACCGATTATTTGCTTAAATTCAATCATCGAGTTGATGGGACGCATCAGCACAATGTTACGAACATTCCGGGCATCAACCCCAGTGGAAAGCTTTTGGGAGGTGGTGAGAATGGTGGGGATAGTTTTCTCGTTGTCTTGAAAGTTGCTGAGGTGCTGTTCTCCCAGTTTCCCATCATCGGCGGTGACGCGGACACAGTAATTAGGGTCACTGCTAATCTTCATTTGGTTGATTAAATTCCGCACAGCTAGAGCGTGGGGTTGGTTGGCACAAAACACCAGAGTTTTTTGATTCTGGTCGATTTCTTCCATGAACAACTGCACCCGATAGCGTTCGCGATCGCTAATTTCAATGATGCGGTTGAAGTCAGCTTCAGTGTAGGTTCTGGCTTCGTCTACTGCACCTTCGATGAGTTCATCTTCGGTGCTGTAAATATATTCATCTAGGTTAGTTTCGATTTGCCTGACTTTAAAGGGAGTAAGAAACCCGTCGTTAATGCCGTCTTTGAGGGCGTAGGTATAGACTGGCTCGCCGAAGTATGCGTAGGTGTCTGCGTTATATTTTCGTTTAGGAGTGGCGGTGAGTCCCAGTTGTACTGCTGGGGAGAAGTATTCTAAAATGCCCCGCCAGGTGCTTTCGTCACTGCCTCCGCCTCGGTGACATTCATCAATGATGATAAAGTCAAAGAAGTCGGGGGGATAGTCGCTGAATTTGGGCGTATGATTGCCAGCGTCGTCCCGTCCAGTCATAAAAGTCTGGAAAATCGTAAAAAAGATACTGCCATTTTTGGGGACTCGACCCCGTTTTTTGATGGCTTCGGGGTCGATGCGGACGAGGGCATCGTCGGGGAAGGCAGAGAAAGAGTTATAGGCTTGGTTAGCTAAGATATTGCGATCGCTTAAAAACAAAATTCGCGGACGACGGGTGGGTTGTCTGCTGAGATTCCAACGGCTTTGAAAGAGTTTCCAGGCGAGTTGGAAGGCGATAAAGGTTTTACCTGTGCCTGTTGCCATTGTTAACAAAATCCGGTCTTGTCCTTGGCAGATTGCTTCTAGGACGTGCTTAATGGCATTGTGTTGATAATAACGGGCTTCCCATGTGCCGCTTTTGTCTTCAAAGGGGATGGCAGCAAAGCGATCGCGCCACTCATTATCTTCGCTAAAGGTAGCTTGCCACAATTGCTCCGGGGTGGGATATTTGATGTAGCCTTCTGCCCCTGTGTGCATATCTACTTGGTAGATTCCGATGCCATTTGTGGAGTAGGCGAATCGAGTCTGCAACTTTTCGGCGTATTTTTTGGCTTGCCCTAAACCTTCGGTATCTCGTAAGTCGCGTTTTTTCGCTTCGATGACGGCGAGTTTTTCACCGCGATAAACCAGGACATAATCGGCGATGTCTGATTGAGCGCGTTTACCATTGCCAACTAAGCGACCAGGGGCAATAACTTCGCGGCGGATGCGACTACCTTCGATAACTCCCCAGTCTGCGGCTTTTAATGCGGGGTCAATTAGTTCGGCGCGGGTTTCGGCTTCGTTCATATCTCACTCATCTCGATTTGCGTTAAAACACTTTTTTGTTGATTTTGCAAGGGTTTGAGGATTTGAGAGTGACTCACCTCGATTTGCGTTAAAACACTTTTTTGTTGATTTTGCAAGGGTTTGAGCATTTGGGAGTGGCTCATCTCGGTTTGCGTTAAAACACTTTTATGCCCAAAAAGGGAGATAGCGAGCATAGCGGGTAGAGGTTGATTCGGATTCGTCAGCCTTGATCAAGCCAGCTTCTTTAGTAGCTCCTATAATCAGAGAAACGGTTGCTACTTGCGAGTCACTTAGACGGAACCGCTCCCGTAGGGTTTGGTTAGACATTCGTTGATTGCTGACATACAGCAGACAACAATGTTGGTAGCAGGCTCGAATTCGGTCTGTTTTGCTCATATTGGCAAAATCCTGATGGGCAAACAGCACTGCTGTAGTGCGTGTGTCACCTACTCGAAAATCTGGCGCGGGTAGTTGAAACACTTCTGCTGCGTTTACAACTTTGTCAATGCCACTGCCTTTTTCTTCACATATACCGAAACGTCGCATTATGTCTGCGAGTTGTTCGTTACGGGAGCGATTTTCATCAATAAATCGCTCTACCTTAATAGGCGGAATGCCGGGATTAGATATTTCAATGCGATCGCTATACATCTCGATCGTCACTGAAGTACCTGTTGCTAGAATATCCTGATGCACCAAAGCATTAGCAATAAGTTCTCGTAAAGCCTGTTTCGGAAACATCTTTACTTCTTCCCGCACAACTTCCTCTATAAAACGATTTTGCGGTGCTGCTGAGTGGACAAAATCTACTAATCTTTCAAAGCCAACGGCATATCCTCGGTTGCCTGTCTTGTCATCGCGAGTTTCTAGTTTATTTATACCTTCAAATCACAACAACACGGGGGGCTTTACGAGCCAAGGCAGGGTAAAAGGCATCCAGTTTTTTTGCCAAAAGGATGGCAGCTAGGTTTGTGATTGTCCAACCATGTGCTGTTGGTTTGATTAAATGTTGGCTCTGCAATCGTTCTAGGACGGCATCGCGTGTAGTTGGATAGGGAATTTTTAGCAGTTCAAAGTATGTTTGGGTATCTAGGAGGGCGATTACATCGTCCGGGCTAGCGTCACATCGGGCAGGTTGGCAAAACCAATCTTGTTGATCTTCTGCAAAAATTCTCTTGAGTACATCTGGTGTCATCGGCACCAAATCTTCTCCCGCCCTCATTAAGTAGGCTCCATCAAACGCTAATGGTTGCCCAACGGGACGGGTTGGTACTTCAAAAACCAGTACTCGTCCATCAGGATGCTGCAATTCTGTAGCGTCTACCCGAAATCTGAGTTTTTCTACAATGCGAGCTTTGATATCATTGAGGTCGGTTGGGGATAGAAAAGCTTGAGAACCTACGACACGACGTGGGCGCTTATCGGTTACGCCCAAAACCAGATATCCACCACCTTCATTGGCTAAAGCCACGCAGTAACGCAATAATTTGGTTGTATCATACTGTAGCTTGGCTTCTTTGAATTCTAGCCGTTCTGTTTCTGCGGGTGCATTCAGCCAATTTTCAAGGGTTTCAAGGGTAATCATGCAGCACTTACCTCTTGAGCGACTTTTGTTGTATGGTTGGCGGTGTCTGCGGTGAGTTCTCCAGTGAAGGCTTTTTGCAGGATGGATTGTTTGAGTTCGTTGAGTGCGGCGATTTTTTGGCGATAGATGGCTTCGAGACGTTGGGTTTCGACCGCTAATTCATCAATTTTTGCAACAATAGCTTTTTGCTCTATAAAGGGAGGAAAACTCATTATGATTAATGAAAGACCCTGTTGATTAAGACTGCTAATGCTAATTCCGCCTCCACTCTCTGTTAGCTGTTTTCGTAGCTCTCTAGATTTTAAAAAGTGGACTATAAACTGAGGATAAATATCTTCTCTTTCTATACGAATTCTAATTGTGAATCCAGAGTGAGATGTTTTTTCAGAAATATCACCCGCTAGTATACAACGCCCGATTAATTCTTTATTTCCATTTGACCGAACAGTTAATATGTCTCCTTTGCGGAGTATATCTATTTCCTTTAACTCTGCATCTATTGTTACGGAATCTAATTGATCTTCATGTATCCAGAAATGGTTTTGGAAATCTTTAACCCCAACAATCTTAATTGATTCACCTTTACTGGTTTTTGTGAAGTTAAGACCATTTCTAAAAGTTGCTATATCTCCTAATTTATTCTCTTCCCACTCGTCGCTTTTCTGGATGAAGATGTCATTTAGATAGCTTTCAAATAATTGGCGGGAGTTGGCGAGGTTCTTCTTGGTGTTTGCGATCGCTCTATCAATCCCCTCAAAAGCCTCATCCAAAGTCACCACAATTACCAAAACTTTAACGAAGGTAAAACAGAAAGCTGACCTCAAAGATAAACAGCAAGCTTTTATCACTCGTCAGCAATCAATGCTAGATCGAATTAATAACCCTTTCCCTCGTCCCAGCAAGCCTAATTATCAAGGTCAACCTTCAATCCTAGTTGGCGTTAGTTTTGGTCTAAAAAAGCCAGTCACAGTAGCGGTGGTAGATGTTGTTAAAAATGAAGTTCTAGCTTATCGCAGCGTCAAACAACTACTTGGTGAAAACTACAATCTTCTCAATCGTCAGCAACAGCAACGCCTATCTCACGAACGCCACAAAGCTCAGAAACAGAATGCGCCAAACTCCTTTGGTGAATCAGAGTTAGGGCAATATATAGATAGATTAATAGCAGATGCAATTATTGCGATCGCCAAAACCTATCAAGCAGACAGCATAGTTATCCCAAAACTCCGCGATATGCGTGAGCAAATCAGTAGCGAAATCCAATCCAGAGCAGAAAAGAAATGTCCTGGTTACAAGGAAGCTCAACAAAAATATGCCAAAGAATATTGTATAAGCATTCATCGCTGGAGTTACAGTCGATTAATTGAGAGTATTAAATCCCAAGCTGCAAAAGTCGGAATTTCTACTGAAATTGGTACACAGCCAATCAAAGGTAGTCCACATGAAAAGGCGGGAAATTTAGCCGTCTTTGCTTACCAAGAACGTCAAGCTGCTTAAATTTAATTCACTAATCCGAACCTTGACAATATAATATTTTTATAACAGCGCCGCAGTTCATGCTCTTTTGAGCCAATGTACTGTGAAAAATCTGGGTTAGTTTGGCGGTTGGAAGACCGTCATGCTTTCTGACCCTGGTAGCTGCCCGCTTCTGATGCTGCTGTCGCAAGACAGGATAGGTGCGCTCCCAGCAATAAGGAGTAAGGCTTTTAGCCATAATCGTTATTCATAACGGTGTGGATTACCACAGTGGTGGCTACTGAATCACCCCCTTCGTCGGGGGAACCCTCCAAATATTTTTTTGGCGTGTCAAAGCGGGGGCAAAATCCCTGGAGTCCCGCCAAAACTTTGAAACCCTTGTGATGTCTTAATTTCAGAGACTAGTGTGCCAATTGATTTAGTTTTTTGATGCGAGACGAAAGAAGCTTTTTAAGGGATATGCCAAATTTGTATCTGAAAAGCTTTATTTGCAAGGGGTCTAGACGGCAAGGTTTCAACCACCATTCCGGCTAGGGGTGGTGTACATTCGTAATCCACCACAGGTTTCAGTCCCCGTGAGGGGATTTAGTCAATGGAAACCCCTATCTACTTGTAGAGTTTTCCACAATCTTCCAAATGTCGGTTTCAGTCCCCGTGAGGGGATTTAGTCAATGGAAACGAAATACTAAAAAGAGCTTTAAACGATGGATTGATGTTTCAGTCCCCGTGAGGGGATTTAGTCAATGGAAACCAATGGTGGGCACACAATGTTAGCGCTTCATGATGCGTGTTTCAGTCCCCGTGAGGGGATTTAGTCAATGGAAACTGTTCAAGCAATCCAGCCTAAAGTTGCACGGAACATGTTTCAGTCCCCGTGAGGGGATTTAGTCAATGGAAACTTTAGGCGTTAGCCTCATTCCCTACCCATTAGGAAGTTTCAGTCCCCGTGAGGGGATTTAGTCAATGGAAACATTCACTAGCCTTTGCCATTTTAAAGCAGTAATTGGTTTCAGTCCCCGTGAGGGGATTTAGTCAATGGAAACGGCTATTCTGAACAACCAGCAGAATGCGATCGCAGGTTTCAGTCCCCGTGAGGGGATTTAGTCAATGGAAACCTTAACCAAGATTTGATCGAAAGTTCATTCAATCAATAAATATGTTTCAGTCCCCGTGAGGGGATTTAGTCAATGGAAACCCAGACAACTTTAATGAATGGGAATTTTTACAAGAGTTTCAGTCCCCGTGAGGGGATTTAGTCAATGGAAACCGCTCGGTGCTGAAACTGTTACAGAGCAGGCTTCCTGGGAGGCTTTTTGGCAGATCGGAAAAAAAGGTCATTTTCAGCCGTCCTTATTGCAAATTATTTGCAGCTTCCTCAATTATTGAAACGCTGTAATTATTTAATTGTCTAGGTTCTGGCGATTTTGGCAGAACCCCCAGGTTTTTGACCCCGCTTCGATTTGCCAAACATCAATTTGATAACCCAATCATAAAACAATTACTTATCCTTGTCCACAAGCAAAGGTTTTCAACTATTATTTTCTTGTTTTAGGGATTTTCTGGCTAATTTCACGTAAGTTTTCACAGTCGAGATCGGCATCTCTAAATCTTCGGCGATTACCTTCAATGATTCCCCCATCTCCCGCCGCGCCAAAATCGTTGCCCAGGTAACAGCAATTTTATCTGTTCGCTCTCCTCCTGTCCGTTTGCGTTGTGCAGTAAATAATTTTATCAGTTCCTCAATTCGCTCTCCCAGCAGATTTGTTAGCAACTGTATCGATTTACTCGTTTCCTGCTCTACCCAATCCAAACGAGTTTGTCCTAGCCCAAAAGTTGTTTTATGCCCTGTGCCACAGTAAGGAGCCAACCGTACTAAAGCATAAAACAACTCACTAAATTCAAAGTTCCCTAAAGCTGCTTTTGTTAAACCTAATGAGATTGCACCTGTGAAACCTGTGACTGACCCACGCTTCCCTGCTGCCACTTTCTCTGATTCCAAACGGTGTTGATGAATAACCACCCCTTCATCTATCCATTTGAGAAAAGATTCTTGTTCTGCTGGCATCCCTGAAAAATCATTCCATCGCCGCAAATAACTATGGAAAAGGTTTTCTGGCACCGGCAAAGGGAAATGATTTCCCTTTCGACGAAAGCTTGTAGGTGAAATAAAACTTAGACTGATTGTAAAAGGTCTATTTGTGGATGATGAGAGTAGTTGTCTGTAAGTAGTTGGTGCATAGGCTATGCTCACCTGTTTTATCTCTAGAGATGCACCTTTTAAATCTAACCTTTCTGGTAGTTGAGTTAACCAGTGTTTGAGAAACTGTGCTACCCGTTGAGATAAAGCGTTCACGTGCCAGTAGTAAATTTGATTCGCTTCTAATCGTAGTTGTTTGCCACTAGCAACTAGTTGACCCGACAGCGCTGAAATATTAAAGGGTTTTTCTGACTCTCCATCATGAAGATAAGCTGAAAGGTCTGGGTCGAATTGTCTTACCTGCTCCAGAAGCCATGCGTGCAGCCCAATCGTGTACTGCGAATAAAGCAAAGCAGAAGCACTTGACTCCAGTTCAAACACTAATCCCACCAATTCTGTTTCATCTGCCCATGTCACAACAGAAGCAACAGATTTTTGCTTTGGCTTTGGTTTACGACTAGTAGATGTAGCTGCTCTTGGCATTACTAATGGCTTTAAAATAATGCTCAATATTGTACGCAATTTCCATCCTCTTTGACTTTATGATTCAATCTTTCAGTCCCCTTGCGGGGTAATAGGCTTCGGAAACTCTTCCTCAATTAAATCTGTTGTAGGCTGAACGCCGGTTTCAGTCCCCTTGCGGGGTAATAGGCTTCGGAAACCCACTGGGGGAACAGCCTGATATACCACCAGAACCACGTTTCAGTCCCCTTGCGGGGTAATAGGCTTCGGAAACTACTGGCAGTCCCTAGCTATATCAGATCAATTTGTATAGATATGTTTCAGTCCCCTTGCGGGGTAATAGGCTTCGGAAACCCTGGTTCTAGTCCTGCTGCTTGTGAGTATTTTGCTAGAGTTTCAGTCCCCTTGCGGGGTAATAGGCTTCGGAAACCGCCAATAAAGCGATTTTACCCAGGTCAGCATTTGATGTTTCAGTCCCCTTGCGGGGTAATAGGCTTCGGAAACCGCTCGGTCTGAAACTGTTACGGAGCAAGCTTCCTGGGAATGCTTTTGGCAGATCGAAAAAAAAGGTCATTTTCAGCCTGGCTTATTGCAACTAATTTGCAACTTTCTCGATTACTGAAACGCTGTAACTATTTACTTGTCAAGGTTCTGGCGATTTTGGCAGATCCCCAGGGTTTTTGACCCCGCTTCGGCTTGCCAATCATCAAGCTGATTACATAATCATAAGACTATTGTTTCCTCTTGTCGAGGAATTTCAGACCCGTATGTAATTGTTCGTTTAATTGCACCTGCATCAAGTATATACAATCGAACCGAATCCTCTTCAGGCTTAACCAGTTTTTCTATCTTGGTTTGGAGCGTAGCAAATTGTACTGCTGTTAAAAAACACTCAAAAACGCTGTATTGCGTCCATTTTCCGTAACCAGATAACATTTTATGTAGGCGAGTACGACGTTTATTTGCAGCTTTGTTATCAGGCAGATCGTAAATTATTAAATAAAACAGAGTAGTCATGGTCAGATTTTTCGATAAATGATAATTAACGTAAAGCTAAAGCTTTATATGGAATCCCTTCTTGTAAATGGCGACCCAATAGCCGCGCTTGTAATTCAATCGCTCGTCTATAAGTGCATCTGTACTCAAAAACAGGATGTTTAAATTCATCATTCATTTTGCGCTCGAATGCCTGTAAAAAAGTTTTCCTGGCAGTATCCTTTAAGCGATATGCACCTAAACTTTCGTTAAAATCGTCAGGTTGAATTTCATGTTTATGCAATACAGCTAGTACTACATTGTCAGAAATCAAAGCACGAAACTCTTCCATTAAATCCAAAACCATTGCAGGCTGACCATGATGGACTTCATGCAAATAACCAATATAAGGATCTAACCCAGCAACATGAACCGCAGCCGTTACTTGAACTCGCAACAAGCCATAGGCAAAACTGAGAAGTGAATTCACAGGATCAGTAGGCGGACGACGATTTCGACCCGTAAATGTCCATTGCTTTCCAACCATCCGTGGCCAACAGGCAAAATATTCACGTGCAGCTAGACCTTCAATTCCTCTGACCTGATCTATGGTT
Source organism: Nostoc sp. UCD121 (assembly GCF_014222285.1). Taxonomy (GTDB): domain Bacteria; phylum Cyanobacteriota; class Cyanobacteriia; order Cyanobacteriales; family Nostocaceae; genus Nostoc. The sequence continues at coordinate 891 of NZ_JACKZS010000249.1, read as the reverse complement.
TTTTGGCTTTTAACAAGACTTTTACGCTCTTTAAGAGGATTATCTCGCTCATGATGACGATACAAAACCTGATATTGATTATGAATTTTGGCTACCACAATTGCTTTGACTAATTGTGACACACTCCGCACACTGAATTGGAGTACCAATTTCAGTGTGGGCTTCTCAACCAATCCGGCTATTGCTTAGGAGGCGTTGAGCTTTAAGAACCGCGTGACCGTCGGCTCTATTTTTTATATTTAACGCTGCGTTATGATCACGGTCAAGACTACATTTACAATTAGGGCAGTCGTGCCATCTTTCATGCAATTTTTTAGGAACTTTCACCCCACATCTAGAACAATCCTGTGACGTACCTGATGGATTCACTGCAATTACCAATAACCCAGCATTTTCGGCTTTGGTTGTCAGTATCGACAGGAAGCTTGACCATCCGGCATCATGCACAGACCTTGCTAGCATGGAACGAGAAAGACCTTTGACGTTTAAGTCTTCGTGAACTACAACATCATATTTATTCAGTAGATTACTGGCAGTTTTAAAGTGAAAGTCTTTGCGCTTATCAGCTACTTTTTTGTGCTGTTTAGCGACTTGCTTAATAGCTTTTTTACGCCGATTACTTCCCTTCTTGCGACGTGAAATACGCTTTTGAATGACACGCAATCGCTTCTGAGATTTACGGTAATGCTGAGGGATTGGGACAACATTGCCATCGGAAGTAGTCAAAAACTCTTTTAAACCGAGGTCAATACCCGTAATTAAATCTGGATTAAAATCAGGCTTAATAGATGGAACCGTCGTATCCTCAAGGCTTATACCAATTTAATATGAAGCTGCATAGAAAAGAGCTTCTAAAATAAAGTTATAAGAAGAGACAGATATTACCTGCTC
>NZ_JACKZS010000248.1 GCF_014222285.1 Nostoc sp. UCD121 | reverse complement strand
CCCCACTCCCCCCGCTGCATGAGAGAAAAAATTGACGCTTTAACCCAAAATCTGGCTCTTACCATTGTTGGCAAAGCTGAGGCAATACGCTTAGTGCTAGTAGCCTTGCTAGGTGGTGGTCATGCCCTGCTAGAAGATGTTCCTGGTGTTGGTAAAACCCTACTCGCTAAATCTCTAGCTCGTTCACTGGATGGTAAGTTTCAACGCCTACAATGTACGCCCGATTTACTGCCAACTGATATTACTGGCACTAACATCTGGAACCCAAAAAGCGGCGAATTTACTTTTCTTCCTGGGCCAGTCTTTACCAATATTCTCTTAGCTGACGAAATTAACCGCGCTACACCTCGCACTCAGTCAGCTTTGCTGGAAGTTATGGAAGAACATCAGGTAACAGTTGATGGTGTCTCTCGTCCAGTTCCTCAGCCCTTTTTTGTCATCGCTACTCAAAACCCGATCGAGTATCAAGGTACTTTTCCCCTGCCAGAAGCGCAAATGGATCGGTTTATGTTGTCGCTGAGTTTGGGCTATCCTTCGGAGGCAGAAGAACTCCTGATGCTACAAAATCTCCAAAATGGTGTGAAGGTTGCTGATTTGCAGCCTTGTATTACCTTGGCAGAAGTACAGGAATTGCGTTACATCTGCTCTCAAGTAAAAGTGACAACTTCTTTACAACAGTACATCCTCGAATTGGTACGGGCAACACGCCAAGATGAAGAAATCGCCCTTGGTGTCAGTCCGCGTGGCACATTAGCATTACAACGGGCTGCCCAAGCGCTTGCTTTTCTATTAGGGCGTGATTATGCCATTCCCGATGATGTGAAGTTTCTCGTTCCTCACGTTCTTTGCCATCGCCTTATTCCTAGAGGAGGACGCAACGCTAGAACTGTTGTTGAGCGACTATTGCGATCGGTTTCTATTCCTTAAGGTAAAAAAGGTAAATAATGGTTGTTTCTCAATCTTGGTCTAATTGTTTTCTCTTGAAATACTACTAACAGAATCTGAAATCCAATGCAACCCTGTACTAAAGTAAGGGATAAACTTAAATTCCCTTCTCTTGCTTGGATTTCAAATGTTAGGATCTTCTACAAAATAAGATAGAAAATAAATTAGTGAGTTATGAAACAGGATTGATGCAGAAACTACAATTATTTTGCTATTGACGATTTATTCCAGGCTGGATTGAGAAGATATTAGTGCAAATAAAATCTAAGATATTTTGGCTGATTTTTCTATTGATTCAGGTTGAAACTACCAAGATATTTTTCGTTACATAGCCAGGAATGTGCCACTGTGATTAATCTTAAGAGATGTATAAAAGCAGAGCTACTTGCCATGACTAAAACTACTTACACAAAATTTGAAACACTACCAATACTGCGTAAGTCCTATGATTAGCACAAGCGCCACTTTTAAATATCTGGGAATGTGAGGAATGTCAATTTTTGTTAAGCGCAAAATTCGTGATGGCGATCGCCAAGGGTTACAGCAAAGTGCCGAACGTGAATTCAAACGCCAATTTTTCGGTTTACTTCTGGTAATTGTAACGTGGAGCCTAGCTATGGGATGGCTTCTAGCCTTGGCAACTAACGCTCACAGCGTTACTCCCCCCATCGAAATTGGCACTGTTGACGTAGTACCTGCACAGTACCAACTTGGGCAAGAGCTGTATTTGGAAAACTGCTCCACCTGCCACATTGCCTTACCACCATCTGTTTTACCCACCCAAACTTGGAAAAATCTCCTGCAAGACTCGCAGCACTATGGCGCACAACTACAGCCTTTAGTCGATCCACCGCGCATTTTGGTGTGGAAATATCTTTCAACTTTCTCGCGTGTACAGCGAGACGACGAAGAAACACCCTATCGCCTCAGTAACTCACGTTATTTCAAAGCTTTACATCCAGGAGTTAAGTTACCACGTCCCGTCCAGGTTGGCAGCTGTGTCAGCTGTCATCCCAGCGCTAGCGACTACAATTTCCGCCGCCTGACAGCAGAATGGAAGTGAGGAGTAGAGACGCGATTAATCGTGTCTCTACAGGAGTTAGGATTTGAAAAAATTCATAACTTATAACTCATAACTCTATTCCCCCACTCCTTCTCTGGCCCCATCTGGGGGCAAAATGATACTATGAAGAAAGACTAAATATAAGATAAGAGTTAAAACCAATCAGTTTACTAAATGATTGGCTAGTTTTTCTCCTGTTTTTGAGGTAATTCTCATTTGACACCCATCCACAACCAAGACGGTTGGTTTGGGTTAAATGTTTATAATCAATGCCGAACCTTTAATCCCCATCCCCTTTGATTCAGTTCTATAATCTGCCATGCTAAAACTTTTGTTGGGCGACCCCAACGCTCGTAAGCTTAAAAAATACCAACCTTCTGTTACTGAAATTAACCTTTTAGAGGAAGAAATTAAGGTTCTTTCTGATGACGAGCTAAAAGGTAAAACCGTCGAATTTAAACAACGACTCGCCAAAGGTGAAACCCTGGATGACCTTTTGCCAGAAGCTTACGCCGTTGTTCGGGAAGCAGGACGGCGCGTGTTAGGCTTGCGGCACTTTGATGTCCAACTCCTTGGCGGGATCATTTTGCACGTAGGGCAAATTGCCGAAATGAAAACTGGTGAGGGTAAAACGCTCGTAGCAACCTTACCAAGTTATTTAAATGCCCTGACTGGTAAAGGTGTACACGTCATCACCGTGAACGATTACCTGGCTCGTCGGGATGCTGAATGGATGGGACAGGTGCATCGGTTCTTGGGGTTGAGTGTGGGGCTAATCCAGTCAAGCATGACTCCCAGTGAACGCCAGAAAAACTACGATTGCGATATCACTTATGTCACCAACAGCGAAGTCGGCTTTGACTACCTGCGGGATAACATGGCGACATCAATGGCAGATGTGGTGCAACGTCCGTTCAATTATTGCGTAATTGACGAGGTAGACTCGATTTTAATTGATGAGGCGCGGACACCTCTGATTATTTCTGGGCAGGTGGAAAGACCTACAGAAAAGTATCTGCAAGCTGCTGAAATAGCATTCACACTCAAAAAAGACGAGCATTATGATGTAGATGAAAAAGCTCGTAACGTGCTACTGACAGATGAAGGCTTTGCAGAAGCCGAAAATCTTTTGGGAGTCACAGATTTATTTGACCCAGAAGATCCTTGGGCACACTTCGTTTTCAATGCGATTAAAGCTAAAGAACTTTTCCTGAAGGATGTAAATTACATCGTCCGCAATGGGGAAGTAGTAATTGTGGATGAATTTACCGGTCGGGTGCTACCTGGACGGCGTTGGAGTGATGGACTACACCAGGCTATTGAAGCTAAAGAACACGAAGAGATTCAGCCAGAAACTCAAACTCTAGCGACAATTACTTATCAAAATATGTTCTTGCTGTATCCAAAACTCGGTGGAATGACCGGAACAGCAAAAACGGAAGAACCAGAATTTGAAAAAATTTACAAACTAGAAGTTGCAGTAATTCCTACCAACCGTGACAGAAGACGCGAAGACTTGTCTGATATGGTCTTTAAGACAGAACCGGGCAAGTGGGGTGCGATCGCCAAAGAATGTGCCGAAATGCACGAACTGGGCAGACCTGTATTAGTGGGAACCACTAGTGTAGAAAAATCCGAACTTCTCAGCCGATTACTGAAACAGCTAGAGGTTCCCCATGAATTACTCAACGCCAGACCGGAGAACGTCGAGCGGGAAGCGGAAATCGTCGCCCAAGCTGGACGCAAAGGTGCTGTTACTATCGCTACTAACATGGCTGGTAGAGGTACAGACATCATTTTGGGTGGTAACTCCGAATATATGGCACGTTTGAAGCTGCGGGAATACTTTATGCCCCGCATCGTTATGCCAGAAGATGAAGATAACTTTAGCGTACAAAAACCATCTGGATTACCTACAGGACATGGTGGTGGTCAAGGTTTTGTCCCTGGCAAAAAAGTCAAAACTTGGCGGGCTTCACCAGAAATTTTCCCCACCCAGTTAACAAAAGAAACAGAGAAACTACTCAAAGATGCAGTAGAAATTGCAGTCCGTGAGTATGGCGATCGCAGTTTACCGGAACTGGAAGCTGAAGACAAGGTGGCTGTGGCTGCCGAAAAAGCTCCCATCGACGACCCTGTGATTCTGAAATTGCGGGAAGCTTATAACCGCGTTAAGCAGGAATACGAACAATTTACTACCCGCGAACATGATGAGGTAGTGGGAATCGGTGGTTTGCACGTAATTGGTACAGAACGCCACGAGTCGCGGCGGATTGACAACCAGTTGCGCGGACGTGCAGGAAGACAAGGCGACCCCGGAACCACGAGATTCTTCCTCAGCTTAGAGGATAACCTACTGCGGATTTTTGGTGGCGATCGCGTTGCTGGGTTAATGAATGCCTTCCAAGTGGAAGAAGATATGCCCATCGAATCTGGGATGCTTACCCGCAGTTTGGAAGGCGCACAGAAAAAAGTCGAAACCTACTACTACGACATCCGTAAGCAGGTATTTGAGTATGACGAGGTGATGAACAATCAACGTCGTGCTATTTACGCTGAACGCCGCCGGGTGTTAGAAGGTCAAGACTTAAAAGAACAGGTAATCAAGTACGCTGAAAAAACGATGGATGACATCGTTGATTACTACATCAACATAGACTTACCCTCCGAAGAGTGGGAGTTAGAAAAGTTGGTTGAGAAAGTCAAAGAATTCGTCTATCTGCTAGCAGACTTGCAGCCAAATCAATTAGAAGATATGACAGTCGGCGAGATTAAAGCCTTCCTCCATGAACAGGTGCGAATTGCTTACGATCTCAAAGAAGCGCAAATTGACCAAGTTCAACCCGGATTGATGCGCCAAGCGGAACGTTTCTTTATTTTGCAACGCATTGATACCCTGTGGCGGGAACACCTGCAACAAATGGATGCCTTGCGCGAATCAGTGGGATTACGTGGTTACGGGCAAAAAGACCCACTAATTGAGTATAAGAGCGAGGGTTACGAACTCTTCTTGGATATGATGGTCAACATCCGCCGAGATGTAGTTTACTCGTTGTTTATGTTCCAACCGCAGCCGCAGCAGATGATGCAGGCATCATCAGAGATGGTGTAAGTAGAGAATATCTCATACAGAGACGCAGAGGCGCAGAGGCGTTTTTGCGTCTTTGTATTTTAAGGCATCTCTCAAAAATATTTTGTTTTCAGGAGTTTGCTGAAATGGGTAAGCTGATACTACCAAATCTTCAGGGTAAGCAAATGGGGCAAGTAATAGTTACCCTTACTGTCACGAATCGAATTGATCAAGTTTTGGCTCAACGAGGCTTTATTTCTTCGGGGGAAGTTCGCTCTTATACTCTGGATAATGTTTTAGTTGATACAGGTGCGACTTTGCTGTGTTTACCTGCTAGCATTATTAGTCAACTAGGTTTAGTCCAAGGTGGAGAAGCCCAGGTAGAGACTGCTGCTGGAGTGCAGCAGGGGCGAATTTTTCGCGATGTAGAACTAAGTATTGGAGAACGTCAAGGAACCTTTGATTGTCTGGAACTCACAGAAGTACCTTATGCCCTTTTGGGTGTAACGCCAATGGAAGTTTTAGGATTAGAACCAGACCTTAAAAATCGGAAGTTGCGGATTTTGCCGATGAATTCTGAGCAAACTTATTTGAGTGTATTGTAAGCGATCGTATATTTTATGCTGAAAGCAGGTACTCAGTTTTTCAGGTTTGGCATTGGCTGGACAAACACTTTATAGGATTAGTAAGACCTCAGATAATCAGGGGAGAACAGAATTCATGAAACTAATAAAAGAAATAGTAAATTAATGAATGAAAAAGCTCTTATTTATCTGTAGCCAGAATAAATTGCGAAGCCCCACTGCTGAGGCTGTGTTTTCTGAATATGAAGGACTTGAAACAGATTCAGCAGGTTTAGATCGCCATGCCAAAGTACCATTATCAACTGAGGCTATTCGATGGGCTGATATGATATTTGTGATGGAAAAATCTCATAAAAGCAAGCTATCAAAAAATTTTCTGCCCTTTCTTAAAGATAAAAAAATTATCTGTTTAGATATACCAGATGAATATGAGTATATGGAACCAGCTTTAATTGAGTTGTTAAAACAGAAAGTTCTACCAATATTAAAAATTAAAAAATGAATATTCAAGAAGCTTTTAATGCTGCCGCAGGAGATTACGATAGCTTACGTCGTATTCTAATTCCCTGTTTTGATGACTTTTACAAAACAGCTGTTGAAATCATCCCAAACGATAGTACCGCACCGATAAAGGTTCTAGACTTGGGTGCTGGTACTGGACTTTACTCAGGTATGGTACAATCTGTTTTCCCAAATGCAGAGTTCACCTTACTAGACTTAGCCCCTGAGATGTTAGAGAAAGCTAAGTTGAGATTTAGCAAAATGGGTAAATCTCCCAAAATCTTAATTGGTGACTACATTGAGACTGATTTGGGTGATTCCTATGACCTGATAATCTCTGCCCTATCTATTCATCATCTTTCTGATTTTGACAAAGAACTTCTTTATCAACGGATTTATGATGTTCTCAATCCTGGAGGGATATTTGTCAACGCTGACCAAGTTCTCGGCAAAACCCCTGATTTAGAAGAACTTTATCGTCAACACTGGTTAGATTCTATCCATGCTAAGGGTATCTCAGAAGAAGATTTTAAAGCTGCACAAAAACGCATGGAATACGATCGCATGGCAACCCTTGAGATTCAACTTCACTGGCTAGAAGCGGCTGGGTTTCAAAATGTGGATTGCTGGTACAAAAATTTTAGCTTTGCAGTTTTTGGTGGTTATCGACCGACTATTTAACTACTTTTTTTGTAATCAAGATTCCATGTAGGATTGATTATTTAGCAGAACAGTAGCTATTAATTTCCTTAACTATAGAACTTTCTTCAGTACTACTTTTTTTCAGAGATACCAAAAAGCCCTTTGCTGCTGGTAGATTCTTTTTATCTATAGCTCCTGCTGCATTATTCAATTCCTTGCTGATGTTCTGATAGAGTGTGATAAAGCGCCCTTGAAAACCTTGTAACTTTTCGTCTTTAATTTCGAGAGTTTTCATCTCTTGGGCAAGTGGATCTATCTTACCAGCAAGTTCAGTTAAAGCTTTAGAACCTTTTGCTGGATTGGGATTTTTACCAAATTCCTGACCTAGAGTAGATGCTTGATTAGCAACCTTGATGACTTTGTTACATTGGGCAACTTTACTTTCTCCACACCCTGCGAATAATAATGCGATCGCAGTAGTGACTGAAAACATAAAACTTTGTTTAAATACGCGTTGCATAAATCCTATTATCTCCAACTATGTTTTGGGAAAGTTGGTCAGCAGAAATAGATGGCCAGCGAAAATACTTTTTTCTAAAAATAATCTTGATTTCTGTTGCCCTGTTACTTTATACTTTATTTTTTCGACAACGTGTATGTAATTACACTTAAGTAGCAAAATTTAACATTCTCTAGTTGGGTTGCAGTTTATTCTCCCATTTTGGAATTAACTTCAATGTCGCAGCAGCGTTATCTGTGACATTCTTTTGTTGCGACAACATCTGGTGATATTCAATATTGCGCCAAGAGTCAACCATATCGTTGTAGTGGGTATGGAAAGCATGGCCTGATTGTCCGGGTGTATGAATTGCAACTGAGTTATCCAAATTTCCCAAATCTACGATCATCCGCAGGGAAGGAATATCTGTCACCTCAAAGGATTTATTTGCTCTCCAGCGGTTAGCATTCACTGTTTCGCCGTTACCAGCCGTCGTAAATGCACCACGATTAAATAAACCTTCAATCGGTGCAACCCCAGATTTACCCAAGGTTGCATTACGGAAAGTAACAGTATGTAGTTTGCCCCAATTCCAGTTTTTCGGATCTTTGCTTTGAATCTGTTCTAGTTCATCCACGGCTTCTGTAAAGGATTGCCGCAGAATTTCGTCGCGGTTCTCAACTTTTGCGGTGTTACGATTATTCCACCAAGAACTATTGGGCTGTTTTACTAAATTTGCGATCACAGCATACCAGCGATCGCCTCCATTGGGAAAGTATCTCTCAGGTAACTGATCGTGAAACGTGTCTCTTAGCAAGTGTTTCCAGAATACTTCAAACAAGGCAGCAGCCGATGATGTCATTCCCAACTGCAAATTCCAATCTTGCAAAAGTTTTTGCGCTGCTTGCAAGCGGGGAGTATCAACAGTGATAGATTGCAGTAGTGGTACTAATGTTTGTGCATTGAGATTGCGATCGTCACCCTGTATTTGCTGCACATCTTCTAGGGAAATCGGTTCGGTTTTTTGTGAAATCATCTCAACAATGCGCTTCGCTCGATAGCCATAAACCCAATCTGCGGTAATTAAGTAAGGATATTTACGCATCGCTAAATTATTGGCAGTAGCAATATAGCCTTGAGATGGATTAAAACTTTTGGGTAACTTCTCAAAGTCAATATAGCCTTGCCACTCATAAGCATCTGTCCAACCAGGAACGGGATAACGTCCATTTCCCTTGGCTCGAATGGGGAATTTACCAGGCATTTGGTAGCCAATATTGCCATCAACGTCAGCGTAGACCAAATTTTGAGCCGGGACATCATAATTACTAGCAGCAGTGCGGAATTCTTGCCAGTTTTGGGCACGATTGATTTGGGGAATGGCATACCCTAATTTGGAAGGTTCTAGGGCTGTCCAACGCAAGGCTACGGCATAGTTTTGCGGTATTGCTAAAGGCTGACTTGGCTGAAACTCCTTCAGATTGGGTGAAACATCAGAGAGAATCGGCCCATGTCGGGTATAGCGCACCGTTTGCACAATCGGCTGACTCCCCGCAACTTGAATCGTTTCTTGCACGAGTTTCATATCAACCCATTTGCCATTTACCTCATACTGATTGGGGTTTTTGGGATTGATTTTCTCGATATATAAATCCATCACATCAGATAGTACATTAGTTACACCCCAGGCAATGCGATCGCTATGACCGATAATTACCCCAATCATTCCCGCAAAGGAAAAGCCAGTAACGTTGTATGGACATTCTGTACTCTTAGATATGCAGTGCAAACCAACCTCATACCATATAGAGGGTATTTGCACACCTAAGTGGGGGTCATTTGCCAAAATAGGCTTACCTGTATCTGTAAGCTCACCGGATATCACCCAGTTATTGGAACCAATGCCTATTCCCGTAGGCCCGATGAGTTGTTCCAAAGCCATCATCGGCTTGGTAATTGACTCTATTACCTCCTCAATACCAAAGGCGGTGAATTGTGTCTCGTCAGAATTTTCATTCTCTCCTGTTTTCCCTTTTTGGAACTCAGGTAAAATCGCTGGCAAGTCTTGAGGATAAGGTGGATAAAGTTCCTCTACTTGAGTGGGAGTAAGGGTTTTAAGTAGGATGGCACGTTCAATTTCGCTCTGGAAATTTGTACCCAAATCGTAAGCCATTACTTTCCCCCAAGTCAGAGAATGCAATATTTGCCAAGGTTCTGGCTTATACCCAGGATTAAGGAACTTTAGCACAGCATATTCTAGACTCAGGGCGTTACCTTGATGTTCTTTCAGATAAGCATTGACACCATCTGAGTATGCTTCCAGGTATGCTTTCATCTCTGCATTAATTTCCTGAATTTCTTGCTGCGCTACCCTCGCCCAACCCATTGTCCGCAGATATCTATCAGTTTCAACCTGAGAGGAACCAAACATTTCTGAGAGTCGCCCAGAACCGATGTGTCGCCAAAAATCCATTTGCCAAAAACGGTCTTGGGCGTGGATATAACCTTGCGCCATAAATAAATCGTGAGAGTTGGCAGCATAAATGTGGGGAATTCCCCATTTATCGCGCTGGACGGTTACTTCAGCTTTGAGTTCAGGTAGTTGAATTGTGCCACTCTCTTGCGGAAAGGATTGGCGCACAGTGTACGTGGCGAATCCCACTAACAATAGCCCCAGCACTAACAGCACAATTAAAGTTCTTCTGAGAATCCGAGGAAACCAACGTTTCCTAAAGCTTTTTATTTGGGCTGGTTGTGGCATTGTTTAGTAAAATCACGCGATGTTACAACGTTGATATTACAGTAGAGCGAGCAATATTAATTTCATGCCCACAAAATTCTGGGGAAACTCCTCTAAACAAGTTAGCTGGTTAGAAAAAGAGGCAAGGGAGTAGGGAGCAGAGGAGAGAGGGGAAAGGGGAAAGGGCATAAAGAAGAGACAAGGAAAGAGGTGGGAGACGGAGAGAC
>NZ_JACKZS010000024.1 GCF_014222285.1 Nostoc sp. UCD121 | reverse complement strand
CATCAATGGCTTTTTGCAGTTGGCGCAATTCATACCAAGCCAATGTCCGGCCATCTTCAGGTGTATCGGTGGTACCCAACATCATCTCTAGCAAAATATTCAGATATTCCCGTTGCAATGAACGACGGATGCTAGAAATTGGTTTTGGTTCTCCTGGGGTTAAAACTTCTGCCCAGATGCCTGTTTGCAGGGTATCGAACAGTTCCGGGATAGAAAGCGCTTCCCCAGGCAGAGTTTTTAATTCTATATCTTGTAAACGATTGAGGCGATCGCTGCCTAATAGCGATCGCAGCACCGTACTTTGAAACTTCAAAATATTTTCGCGAATTGGATAATCAAGGCGGTTGTTAGGTACTAAACTACCCCAATGTTCCCAGCGTGATGGTGCTAGTTTATTGAGCAATTGTGGTGAAAAACTGAAAGCATTATCAGAAAAAACATATTCTTGCAATTTTGTCAACACCTGACGTTGTTTTAAAAGTGAAACAGGTACAAATGTCCAAGAAGCATTATCACTAGTATAGAGACGCAGAAACGATTGTCCACCAATATATTTGGAAAGCAAGGTGGCGTTCCGAAAATAATATTTAAGTACTCTATTGAATGAGACGCGCAGATTACTATAGCTTTCTCCTTTTGATAGATAACCCTTATCAAGGCGCTGCCACATAACGCGGGCATTATCCATTTGCCACTGCGAATAAAGTAGCACATCACTACTCATATCCCAGACATTCGCCAAAGGATTAATGTCCCAGATATCCTCATCAGTTGCGTAAGACAATTCTGGTTGAGGCGACGCTAGTGCAATCTGCTCTAAAAAACTTTTTTCTGATTCTGGAATTATCCCCTCAAGCGCTGCTGATGGGCTTGTTTTATAACCATACTCAATAGCCCATTCGTCATAAGGCCCAACAACCCCTGGAAAGTAGTCACCTTGCTGTAATCCCTGTGGTGCTATATTCACCGGTAGATAGTCCATCACCGAACCCACTAAGCCTTTAGTGTGAGTGATTTCAGTATTATTTAATTCTTCAGGCGTTAACATCGTACTGCCATGAAAGTTGTGACGCAAACCGAGAGTATGCCCGACTTCGTGAGCAATGAGAGAACGCAAATATTGGTGCACATACTCCTTCATTGTTTCACTACTGGCTGTAGTATTTGGCAAAATTGACAAAGCCAGCGCTCCCATCGCGGCTTGATTTGAAGACTCCATACCATAGCAGAACTCAGAGTCCGGTAGAAGAGAATTATTAACTCCTGGCTTTTGGCTTCCCCAAAGGGCTTGACATGGATTTTTGCCCACTAAAGATGGATTTACTTCCATCAATGCGTGATATTCTTGCTGAATTGATAGCACCATATTGGCATCTACCATAATGTCTGCATCCAATATTTCCCCAGTGAATGGGTTGACGCGCATTGGTCCTCTAGCAAAAGCTGCATCTAAAGAGTTGAACCAGCGAATAGTATTGTAATGTACATCTGCGGGTTGCCAATCAGCATCATCTGGCATTTGCTGTACTTCAATAGCATTTTGAAATCCGGCTTTTTCAAATGCTTTGTTCCACATCAAAACGCCTTCACGAATCGCATCGCGGTACTCTAGTGGCACAGCATTTTCAATCCAATACACAATTGGCTTTTTAGGCGGAGATAAGGGAGCATTCGGATCGGATGGCTCTAAATGCCAACGATTGATGTAACGTACAAATGATTCATGAGGATTCTTATTAGATAAATCTTGAAAAGCAGTAATAAAATATCCCACTCTATCATCAGCAAGCCGGGGAATATAATCATTATTTTCTCTAAGTTGAGAAAAACTGTAGTGTACCTTAAGAGTGAGTGCCCTACTATCAGGTACGGTAACTAAATTTGCTCCTTCTAATGATGAAAAACCGTAAATAGAATCAATCTCTATATTTTTTGAGAAGCTATTAACGTCACCAAAATATGACTTGTGTGCATCCAAGTGGTAATCAGCCTGCAAAGAGTATTTCAAAATGGTAGTTAATCCAGGTAAATCCTGCATTAGCAGTTCATTCAGGTTGATCAGAATATTTTCATTCTGTGGATCGATATTGGCTATTTCGAGTGAATAAAGAACAGAGTCGCTAAATGAACGAGCAAGCGATCGCTGTTCTGGTCTACTTTCTGCATGAAATTTCACATTCCGCACCACAAAGTGCAATCTATTGTTTACTCGTTGGAAGTAAAAGATAAAATCAGAAAGAGGTAATCCACTATAAATTCCACTTTCCCCAACGCCCGACTCTAATGTCACTATAGCTAGGTAGTTTTTATTTAACTGTTCTGGTTTAATTTCTAAGTAAATTTTTCCCGAATTCTCAGTGCAATAAAGTGTGAAGAGTCCTTCTACTTTATTTATCCCTTTGGCGACCTCATTAAATTGGCAAAAATTTTCCTTTATACTCTTAGCAAGATCGTTGTCATTACTTGCTAAGTTTTCAACTACTGGGAGCGTATTTACTTGCTGTGCATCAATATTTGAAAGTTGATTTGCTCCTGCATAATCACTTGATAAAAACAAGTTATACAGTAATACTATACAGATTGCTAATTTCCTTATCCAGTATTTCATCCTTGGGCTTTCCACCTGAAGCAGTTCTTGTGTTGAGGAAAAAATGTGGATTAATTTGCCGTCTGCAAGCCCTTCAAATATCTAGGGATTACGGTATAAATCCACTAAGTCAGACAAAACTTTGTCTTTAGCCTAAAAGTCGTGTGACTATTGATTGTTATTAGTAGCTATTTAGAAAATATCCATTAAGGATATATATCTTAAGATAGATAATTTATATAACTAAGGATATATGTTTTTTTAATTTATATCTGTATTAAAAACCAAATGTAGCATTAAAAATGTATTTAGTGCTACATTTGCCAGCCGAAGGAATATCAAGCATGATTTACAAAAAGAAAGCACGACTCCTAAAAAAGCTGTTATTGAGCATAAAAATCCTTTTTTAAGATTAATTGTGGAAATTTATAGTAATCCCAACCGTTTTCTCACATCCTCAATTGGTTCTTCCCAATGCTCTTCAAAACGGTAGCCCAACAAAAAATCAGCTTTCTTGCCTAGTTCTCGCCCTTTTGCCAAGTTAGCGAAAATTCCTTTGATTTGTCGGGGAGCCAAGATGGGATAGAGCAATTTAGCTAACCATAAACCGATTTGGAGTGATTTACTGTAGTTCTGTGTAGCAGCAAAAGCAAGTACACCAATTTCTCCCGCGTAGGTGGTATCAAAATCAAGCAATACATGAAAAATATCGTGGGTGACTAAATATCGCAGAGCAAATAGATTACGTTTGGCAATGTCTTCTAGTTCTGGGCTGATGGTTAATGGTTTAAGTTGATTTGCTTGCATGTGATTGGCATATTTTCGCCCAAAGGAGCCTTGAGGGTATTGGTTTAATTGATTCAAATCAATTACGGGATAATATCCCGCTACTGGTTGCAGTTTAGAGGCGACTGTTGGAGAAACTTTAGCACCGAAGAATTCAGATTTAAGAATAGCAATATCACCCAAATTTTCTGAGTTTTTATAAGCCATAATCGCTTGTAGTTGTTGTAGCTTTTTGAACATAATGATTTTCTTTAGTAGATTGAAAAATGGGAGCATCCCAATGCAAGTAAATTTACCAAAATCGTTACAAGTCAATTGCGAATGAAGCGTAAAGTCAACGGCATAGCTTTGCTTAACGCGCTAGCTTTTCTAAGAGTTGTAAAATTAAGCAATTGCAACATCTGTACTTTGCGATTGCTTTTTTTCACTACGTTACGTTCGCAATGACCAATTAGCGTCTAACAAATCACCTCTTCCCAAAGATTTAAAATATATTTCTTTTTTATAACTAAAATATGCCTTTTGCTAGAAGGATAATTACCTTTCTATAGTTAATGTTTATTTGTAGTCAAAAAAAAGCTAATTGGAATGATAAATTTGATTTCTAGGACGATTGCTAACATCAGTTCCCTACTTAAAGGACTTCAGGTAAAATCTTTTTTGGCTGTTGTCGTAGTTGGTTTTCTAGTGCTGACGACGAATGTTAACTATGGGCAGGGACAGAATGATAAGGGCTTAAAGGAGAGAGTCCGCCAACAGGTAGAGCAAAATGATGCTGAAAGACCGAAAACAGTAGGGCAGTGGTTTAAGGATGCTCGTGAAACCGAAGATTCTCCTGGTGAAAGACTTCAGAAGATTGGGCAACAGTCAGGAGAAGCCTTTAAAGAGTTTGGAGGTGGATACGTAAAGGGCGCTAAAGAAACTGCTAGTGATGTAGGCGACAGTGCGGCAGAGGCAGCCAGAGATGTCTCAAACAAAGTTGGACGCTAAATGCGTTACAATCTCATATTGGCAGCAAGTACTAATAACTTTTCGCCAATAAAATAGTAATAATAGGGGCGCTGGTGTCTAACCACTGAATTCTGATACTTGGGTAACGCGCTTACCTTTGCTGATCATAGATTGTAGTTTTCCTCAGTTGCATAAAATATACTACTTTAGTAGGGGCGTACAGTTAGCTGTACGCCCCTACTGCAATATTCAGATTAATACAAGATAAGAAATAATTTAAGCAATATCCTCGGAAGCTGGCATAAATAAAGAAAACTATTAAGGCTTGTTATTTGTAAGCAGTAAAAGACATTTGATGCAGAAGCGTCAACAGCTTTGCATAGGGCAGTAAATATAACAATCAATACAATATAGTTATGTTTATTTATACCTCATCAGCTAGCTGCTATCAAGCGAATATGTATATTTTATTACTAAAATTTAGTAGTCTAGTAACATCTGAATAACTGTATGATAACTGGTTAAAAACATGGAACAATGAAGAGACAGTTAATAAAAAGCAGATAGATGATTAGCGATATGAAGCATTCTAAAAGTACGCGAAAGCGAGGAATTGTCTTAACGATCGCTGGGCTAAAGCGTTTACAAGCGGCGATTCTGACTATGGAAAAGGTTCAAAACAATGGCAATCACTTCACTCTAGAAGATTTAGGCGATCGCATGAATGTTTCAACCAAAACTCTGAACCGATTATGGTCGTTGAATACAGGCGTGGATCAAAAAACCTTAAAATTGTGCTTTACCGCCTTTAACCTAGAATTACACAGGGAAGACTACACAATTCTGAGTGAACCGAATAATACTGAAGTATCTCCAAGTCAATTGTCGAGTTTAGATACAGGAGAAAAGAAATTATCTCCGCCATTGTCCTTAGAATCATTTGTTACCAAGAACCATAACCACCTCGAAAATCTTTGGTCATACCCAGATGGCCCCGTAGCTCTAGATTCCCCCTTCTATGTTGAACGTCCTCCCATTGAAGAACTAGTTTATCGGGAGATAATTCAACCAGGCTGTGTGATCCGAATTCGAGCGCCAAGAGAGATGGGAAAAACTTCTCTTGTGTTGCGGCTATTGGCTTTTGCCCAGATGCAAGGTTATCGCTCTGTGAACCTGAATTGCAAGCAAATGGATGCAACCTGTCTGACAGACTTAAACAAGTTTTTGCGTTCTTTTTGCTGGCAAATTGCAACAGAATTAGGCATAGACCCCAAGATAGATGAAAACTGGGATGAGGAAATAGGCTGTAAGTTAAGTTGCAGTTTATACTTACAATCCTACTTACTGAAGCAGAGTAAAAGTCCAGTGGTTTTAGTGTTAAATGAGGTTGACCACTTTTTTGAATATCCTCAAATTGCTCAGGAGTTCTTTGGTTTGTTACGCTCTTGGTATGAAGAAGCGCGACAAGATGCTAACTTGCAGAAACTTAGGCTACTGGTGGTTTATTCCACTGAAGTTTACGTCTCTCTGGATATCAACCGTTCCCCATTTAATGTTGGACTACCGATCCGTCTGCCAGAATTTACTAAGCATCAAGTAGAGTATTTGGCCCAACGGCATGGTCTAGACTGGACTTCTCAGCACGAGGTTATGCAACTGATGTCTCTGGTGGGGGGACATCCAGCGCTAATTCGGATTGCTCTGTATTATATATGCTGTCAAGGAATCACCTTAGAGGAAGTAATACATGAGGCGATCGCTAACGGCGGTATCTACCGTTATCATTTATGGCGACACTGGGCAATTCTGCAAGAAAATTCTAGTTTGGTAAAAGCATATATTGAAGTTGTTAGCTCAAAGCAAAGCGCTTCTTTGAATCCCATTGATGCTCATAAACTCGAAAGCTTGGGATTAATCACTTATGAAGGCGATCGCATCCTACCGCGTTGCCAACTCTACCGCGCGTACTTTAAAAAACAACTAGGTGTTGCTGAATTTGAATATAAATCATTGCAAAAACGTGCTTGAAAAACTATCAGGTACATTTTATCTCACGCTTAGATGCTCACCTAAATTATGGGCTGAGTTTTCCTTTGCTCAAATTTATCTAGAGCATGAGCTTTTTGGATCTTGAATTAGCAACACCAAGAACTATCTACATTTTTAAATGATGGCGGCTGGAAAAGATTTTAAACTAATTAACTAGCTGACCAATAAAGTTGATAATCCTCAATAAAAAAATATCCATTATTGGAAGACATTTTGAAAAAGAAGTAATAATCTCCTGGCTCCCAAATACTAAATTCTTGTTCTTGTTCTTGAACAGTAGCTGTCGAGCCACCGTTGGGAATAATCATGCTAGCAGTTTGTGTTCTGTTCTGCGCTCTGATCAGAAAAACTTCCAGCAGGCAAAAACCCTGTAGTTCGGCAGAATAACGAATTTTGAAGCGGATTTTCCCTCCATCTCGTAGGGTATTTTGAATAGAAAATTTTTCAGTTTGAATGGGATTACCAGACAGCTCAATATCTTTATCTTGTATTAAGATATAGGTATGTTTTTGCTCTATAGAACTCACTAATTTTCTCCTTAAAAATAATTAACTCTATTGAAATAATTGCATTTTCGACAAATATTTTTTATTGCCACGTTGTATTCTGCCGTCATCGCTAATAAAATGCAATGACAGATAAGACAGTTAAGAAAATAGTTAAACAATTGATTGCAACAAACAAAAAGAATCGAAATTGGCAACAAATTTTAAACGTATAGGCTACATCTAGGGCAAGTAGCAAGGTGTGGTATAGTCTATTAATTTAAAAATTGCTGTAAGTGTTAACTAAATAGTTAAACTGGATTTCTCACTTGTGAGAAATCGAAGGGGTGTGGGAGATGTGGGAGGATGTGGAAGAAGTCTTACCCCCACACTCCCCACACTCCCCACACTCCTCTTCTCCCTGTGCCTACACTATGCGTGAGAAATCCATCCGGGGAAACTGACTCCGATCTCCTCTAAGAAACATTGATATCTTGCAGCTTTGCCACCATTTCTGCACGCGCCGAAACCTTCAACTTACGAAACATCCTCTTCAAAGCTTGTTTGACAGTATTTTGCGTAATCCAAAGTTTTTCCCCAATTTCTGAGTTTGTTAACCCCTGCGCTACTAACTCGGCAATTTCTAACTCACGCGCTGTTAGAGGACTTACTAAAAGGGAATTGGATATTTGTGGTTTTGTCGTCCGTAGAGTCGCCATTTTTGCTGATAAATGAATGCATAATGCACTCAGATCGGCTAAATCGTTGCCATTAAAAGCAGGATTTCCCTTATCACGAGCCAAGTTAAGTGTTCCTACAAGACGACCATCGCAAACAATAGGCCCAGTCATTACGTGTTCGTGATCGGAACGCGAGCAAAAATGCTTCCAGTCTCCTGGTGATAATAATAACTGCTCATGGGCGGGAGCATGACGCTCAACCACGTAGCGCCCGACTGGATTGCTTTCTAAGCATATTGCCGGAATACTCTGAACATCGATTTCAGCCGTTGGCTGCTCATCTAGGAGATAAATACCCCAATTTTGCACACCAAAATGCTTACCAATTTTATCCGTCAGAGCCAGCCTTAATTCTTGCTCATTTCGGACATTGGCGATCGCATGAAATATGGCATGGAGAGAATTAACCATAAGCATAAGTGTACCCAGTTGGGGACTATCCAAGCCTCAACAATTACTTCTATGCTAATACCAACGAAACTAAAACGCTAATTTACAGTAGCGACTAGGAGAAGCACATGACAGTTACACAACTCTCTGCTCAGGAACTTTTCCGGGCTGCTTATGAGAACCGCTATACTTGGGACAAGAATTTCCCCGGTTATACCGCAAATATTACCTATAAGCAAGATGATAAAGTATTTACAGGCAAGGTCATCATCACTGCCAATCTCAAAGCCGAAGTTTTGGGTGTAGATGACGAGCCAGCCCAGAAAGCAATTCATGGTCAAGCGTGGGAGATAGCAATTCACCGCGTCCGCCGCAGTTTTGAAGACACCCACAGCGCCAATACCTTTAGCTATGGTAAAACTGACGAAACTGGTGCGATTGAGCTTTTAATGGGTGGTAAGGCTGAGGGCGATAAATATAAAGTCCGCAATAATGAAGTGTGTCATGTTCACCGCCTCATCCACGGTACTTTCGTGACAATTGACACTTTCAGCAGCCACGACACCGGGGAAGGCTACTTGTCCCATCGCTATGACTCTGTTTACCATGACCCCAAAACTGGGGAACAAAAGGGCGGTAGAAGCGAATTTGTCGATGAGTATGAAAAAGTTGGTGATTATTTTATCCTAAATCGTCGGGAGATTCGTACCGAGATAGCAGGACAAATATCTATTCAGGAATTTATCTTCTCTGACATCAAATTGTTAGAACCTGTTGCTGCTTAATCTTTATTTGGTAGTTAAAAAATTAGCGATCGCTTCATTAAATTAAGAAGCGATCGCTTTTATTTTTTAACGTTTTCATTTCTCTAATATTACTGAGGAGCCTGTAGTATTTAGAGGTGTTTTTGGTAATATTCCTCTATCGTACCTACAGCTTTTAATAATGGCGAATCTAACGGCTCAATCCAATCAGCCACTTCACGGGCCAGCCCAAGGGTTGAGATTCCTCCTGATGCTTCAAGTTTACCAATCAGCGTCTTACTTTTAATAGATTCTAGGGCACCGATCAGATTGTTTAAACGCTCTGAGTGTTTAAATTCTGGTTGTTTATCTCTACGAATCTGTTCGGCAACCTCAAGAGCTTTATCGAGCAATTTGATGAATTCTTCTGTCTTATTTTCCATAATTTTTACGGACAACTAAAATCTTTTGCGATGATATTTTGTCCCTCAGACCACTTAATGTTTGGATCTCTTGTATCTTGAATAAAAGTCTGTTGACCACCGCCAGGATAGCATTGAGTGGGGGTTTGAGGGGCAACAATGCCTTGATAAACTGTCATTCCTGCCGGCAAAGTAACTGGTTGGATCATAGTGGCTTTATTGCCCCATGATTGATTCAGAGCTAAATTCCTAATTACTTCTACATTTGTTTCATATTTATCAGTTGTTAAATATCTACCATATCTATTCTCGCTGCTACTATAGTAACGATAAAAAGTTTTAGGCTCCTCTAGTTTGACTTCCTCACATTTAGAATTTAGGAAGGTAACGGCAATATCAGATGGCAGAGGACATGAAGAACTAACTTCTTGGGCAAGGACTTTTGGTGAATTGAATATAGTCCGTGGGAATGAACTAACTGAAAAACTGAGAATGCTTAAACCAATACCTATGGAAACAGGCTTAAATTTCATACAAACTCTTCCTCCCAAGCTTTTATTGAAATATATAGCAAATTAAGCTTCGTTTCAGTGTAGTGGGTTTGTTAGACCCCTAAAGATAACGATGCCTGCGGCAGTCTGCGCCAACGCTTTTGTGAGCAATGCAATGGTCTTAAATTCGGGTGTGGAATCGGAAAATGCCACGTCTTTTATATTCTCAGGCTTAAAGCAAGGATGCAAGGACAGTTAAGACAGTTAAGTAAACACTTGAAAATTTGAGACGATACCTATGGCAATCCCTTCAACCTTGATTTCTCACAAGTGAGAAATCAAAGAGTGTGGGAGGTGTGGAAGGACGGGGAAGAAGTCTTACCCCCCACACTCCCCACACTCCCCACACTCCTCTTCTCCCTCTGCCTACACTATGCGCGAGAAATCCGGGTTCAAGTGTACGCGCAGAATTTCTTGAATTACTTTTTGCACAGCTTCTTTACTCAAGCTGCCATCTACCCGCACAATTCTTGAAGGATTAGATGCTGCTAACTCTGTGTATCCTTGCTGAACGCGTCGATGGAAAGCGATCGCTTCTTGTTCAATGCGGTCTAATCCTAATCCATCTCCCCGTTTGCGGGAAAGTCCAACTTCGACATCGACATCTAACCAAATAGTTAAGTCACTTTCTAAACCACCAGTAGCAATATTATTAAGCTGATTGATTAAACTCATATTCAGACCGCGACCATATCCTTGGTAGGCAATGGTAGAGTCAGTGTAGCGATCGCATAAAATATATTTCCCTGCTGCGAGATTTGGTTTAAGTTCTTGTTCCACGTGTTGCGATCGGTCAGCAGCATACAATAAAAGTTCGGTCACTTCTGCAACTGGCTTATCCTCTGCCTTCTCTAGTAGTAAGCGGCGAAGATGTAAGCCTAACTCTGTTCCCCCTGGTTCACGAGTTACCACCACAGAAACACCCAAACTTTCCAACCACTGACAACAAAGCTGCATTTGGCTGGTTTTGCCGCAGCCCTCCGCCCCTTCAAATACAATTAATTTGCCACCCATGCTTTTTAAAGTTCGCTGCAATAAACTTATTCGCTGACGTTTGATCAAGAATAGCGTGAAGTGTTACAGGCGGGTGAGACAACTACCCAGCAATTCACCAGTCTCTAAATACACAAAAACAAGTTTTTGGCAATTTGGCAGATCAACTATTTTTGATACTGATATTTTTGGGATTGTGCAAGGAATGTAACAGAAGTTGCCATAACCAGGTGATCGAGATTTCTAAGTTACTTCTGTAATTCCTTGAAGATATCAATTGCAGCTAGTTGTTTCAACTGGTATGTCAACATGTCGCTGCATAATCAACTCGTATAGGAAATCAAGTATGCCAGGCGTAATTAAACGTCGTCAATTTATTCAAGCAACACTGGCAGCAACTGCAAGCATAGGCGTGTCTAAGATTGCTTCTGCAACTTATCGTGGTGAAGAATGTGTAGAAGCGCTGGTGATTGGTAGCGGTTTTGGTGGAGCAGTTGCAGCATTGCGCCTTGGTGAAGCTGGAATTAAAACCATAGTATTGGAACGGGGACGACGATGGCCGATAACCGACGCAGGTAATACTTTCTCTACATATCAAAATCCAGATGGTCGGTCTACTTGGTTAAGTCCGACTACAGTTATATTCAACCAAGTTCCAATTGATATTTATACTGGTGTCCTGGATGTTAAGGTAGGCGATGGCATTATTGCTTATCGTGGGGCGGGGGTAGGAGGCGGTTCGCTAGTCTACAATGCTGCCAGTTATCAGCCAACTAAAGAACTTTTTTATCAAGTTTTTCCACGCAGCATCAAATATGAAGAACTGGATAAAGTTTACTATCCAAGGGTGCGTTCCATTATCAAACCATCCCCCATACCGGATGATATTTTACAGACAGACTACTATTTGGCCAGCCGTATTTTATTAGAGCAAGCAGCCAAAGCTGGTTTAAAAACTAGGAAGCTTGATGTAGCTGTTGATTGGGATATCGTTCGTCAAGAAATTGCGGGTAAGAAGGTTCCTTCTGCGATCGCGGGTCAAGTTTACTATGGTATCAACAGTGGTGCGAAAAATAGCTTAGATCGAAATTATCTGAGCAGGGCAGAAGCTACTAAAAAGGTGGAAATTCGACCCTTACACGTAGTCAACACGATTGAAGAATACGATGCTGGACGTTACCGTGTTACCTGCAATCAAATCGATGAGCGGGGAGTTGTACTGTCTAAAAAATCTTTTATTTGTCGCTATCTGTTTTTAGCAGCCGGTTCCATTGGCACGACTGAATTGCTTTTACGTGCCAAAAATAATGGCACATTGCGCCGCCTGAACAATCAAGTCGGAAAATTGTGGGGAACTAACGGTGATGCGGTGAGTGCGATCGTCACATCTGGTCAAACGAATGCCACACTAGGCGGGCCAGCATCGGTAGTAATTGAAGACTTCGACAATCCCATTGCTCCAGTAGTCACCGAGCAATTTCCTTTTCCGATAGTTCCACAAGGTGTGTTAGCTCCTGCGAGCCTAGCAATTACTAAGCCAGAGGGCTATCTGACTTACAATAATTCTACGCAATCAGCTAATCTATTCTGGCCGAAAGACTCAGCCAATAATCAAAAAATTACCCAGGCTAATCAGTATACTTACCAACGGCTAAATCAAGCGAATGGTACAACTTTTGGCGCACCCCTTGACTTTAGGGCTACGGCGCATCCTCTTGGTGGTGCAACGATGGGTGCTGTATGCAACACTTATGGCAAAGTCCACGGCTACTCTAACTTATTTGTTGTAGATGGTTCTCTGATTCCTGGTTCGACTGCCTGCACTAACCCATCGCTAACCATCGCGGCTTTAGCGGAGCGGTGCATGGATCGTTTTCTCAATAAAAAGCTTCCTGAAAGCATGGAGTGGGATTGACATACTCCCCGCCCTAAAAGAGCAGGGATTGTGAGGTCAAACAGCAATTGCAATCGTCTCTCCCAAAATTGAATAATTTAATTTTTGAAACTCCCAAAGAGAGCGGCATCTAGAAGGGGAAATTATGGTGTAAAGAAATGCTGGTGTTGTGAATATGTTATGATTTCGAGCAAAAAGTCTCTGTTCAGAACATTTAGAAGATGGGAACTCTAGCTAATAAGTTTAATTACAGTATCCCACCCAGCACTGCCAATGATGTCCCATCCTGCTCATCCCACTTTGGGCCAATCTTCTTACCCGCGCTTGACTAGAAGCTTAAGTGCTGTTGAAAGTTGGGGTTTCGGTTTAACCGCTCATATTTCCTGGACAGCATTGGTTCCAGCAATTCATGCTGCTCTCGGCCCCCAAGCTATTTTTGTCTGGATACCTGCGGTGATTTTTGGAATGCTGCTCAATTACCAAGTGAAACGCTTGGGTATGCATTTTATAAATGTGGCTGGAGGAACGCCTAACTATGCTACTAAGTTGCTGCAAAACTACCCAGGAATAGCTTGCTATGCAGCAATTGGATACCTCCTCAACTGGGTTTCCTACCTGTCAGTTAATACCATCGTTCTCAAAGATTTAATTAAGGTGAATTTGGAGGCGCTAGGTATTGCCTGTCCAGAAATACTTTTAGATATTGGCTTTACACTGTTGCCGTTTATAGTCGCGTTTAGTGGGACTCGCGCCCTAAGTATTTTACATCTATTTTTTGTAATTCCCGCCTTTGGATTGCTAATCACTTTCTGCGTACAGGGTTTGGGCTGGTTAGCGTTCTCTGATGTAAGTCCTGGGTTTTTTCCTAGCAATTGGTCATCTCTGGGTTTTGTCGATTGGGCGAAGTGGTTCTTTTTCGTCACTTATGCCACCTACAGTTGTGAAACGGCTTCTTCTTTTGTCGCCGATAGCCGCCAACCCAGCCAGACGCTACGTTTTCTAGATGTTGCGGCTTGGATGATGCCACCGATCTTTTTGGGGGGATCTTGGGTAATGATGCGGTTAGCAACCGATCCCAGCCTCAAAGACAATGCTTTTATGAATCTTGTGGCAGCTTCCCAGCCGTTCTGGGGAAAATCAGCCGCTATAAGTGTTTCCTTTTTGCTAGTAGCTGCTTGTCTTTTAGGTTCGGCAACGGTTGTTTCTAATTGCCCTCGGATTTTGTATCAGTTGGCTTTAGATAAACACATTTCACCTGTATTTTCTGTTGTGTCACGTCGGGGTGTATTTGTACCAGCGCTGACATTAACATTGGTGTTGTGCCTGATTTATTTGATTTGGGGAGATGTGGCGCGAATCGTAGCCGTTGGTAATGTTGGCTGGTTTGTCTCCTTTATGTTATTGCATTTGGGGCTTTGGCTGCGGCGCGATCGCTCGGAAGTTTTGTTCCCTCGCATATCTCTGGCCATTCTGCTGTTGGAAGTTGTGGTGCTAGTAGTGGGCGGACTTGCCTGGGGTTGGCTCAACTTGCTAATTGGGCTATTATTTCCCATTGGGGTTATGGGAATAGATGCAGTGATTCGCCGGGTGAAATTCCCTCCATTTCATCCCACTTGGTGGATGCGGCGATATCGCACACGCTCTCAGGTAATTATCAAGGACTCGGTAGTTCTCCAGGTGAGCATCCTGATTTTTTTACTATCCAGTGCAGTGGCAGTTGGCTGGTTATTTGGTGTCAAACTGAATAAAACGGCAAGTGAGGCGGGGGAGAATATATTTGTGGCGCTGCTGATGATGGTGGCATTTGTGGGAGTAGCGATCGCTTGTTGGACAAGTTTACCGCAAGTGGTTGCGATCGCAGAAGCCCGTGAAGCTGCCGAACACCTATTTACTGTTGCCCAAGATGGTATTTTAGTTGTGGACGATCGAGGTATTATCCAGCAAGCAAATCCAGCCACTGAATCTTTCTTTGGTGTCAACCCATCCGAGTTACGGGGAAATCACCTCAACAAATGGCTAACTGCATTAGTCTCCTATCCAGAGGAGTGGACAAAGCGCAGCGAACAAACCCTACTCCGCAATGGCAAAAACAAAATCCTAGAAGTTTCCATCTCAGACAGACCACATCAGGATTTTCAGGAGTATGTCGTCATTCTCCATGACATTACCCAGCGCAAACAAGCAGAGCAGATATTGCGATACTCAGAAGCACAATTACGCCAAGAGGCAAAGCATTTAGCATCTCAACTCATACATAGTGAAAAAATGTCCAGTTTAGGGCAGTTGGTAGCAGGTGTAGCGCACGAAATTAACAACCCAGTCAACTTTATCTATGGCAATATCACCCATGCTAATCAATATATTGAAGATTTACTGAAGATACTGCAATTATATCAGCAAAACTATCCTAATCCAGTAACAGAAATTACAAAAGAAACAGAAGCTATCGACCTAGATTTCGTAATAGCAGACTTGCCTAACTTGTTAACTTCTATGACTGTTGGTGCCGAAAGAATCACAGAAATTGTCCTATCTTTGCGAAACTTTTCTCGGTTAGACGAAACAGAGATGAAAGCTGTAAATATCCATGAGGGTATAGATAATACATTGCTCATTCTAGAACATCGGCTCAAGGCTAAATCTAATTCTCTAACAATTGACATTATCAAAGAGTACGGCAATCTACCATTAGTAGAATGTTATGCTGGACAACTGAATCAGGTATTTATGAATCTTCTAGCAAATGCGATCGATGCTTTAGAAGAAGCTGTAGAAAATGGTGAGTGGGAAGTAAAGAAAGCAGCACTATCTACTCCCCAAATTAAAATTCATACTCAACTTAATAGCGAAAAGCAGGTAGTTATTAGCATTGCAGATAATGGTACAGGCATTCCCGAAAATATTCAAAAACATTTATTTGAACCATTCTTTACTACTAAACCAGTTGGTAAAGGCACAGGATTAGGCTTATCTATTAGTTATCAGATTGTCACCCAAAAACATCTGGGACAATTACAATGTATTTCTACCCAGGGAGAGGGTACAGAATTTGTAGTTGTTATTCCGCTAAAGAAGCAAGCTATCTAATTATCAACATGAATAGAAATTAGTTCGACACCTATCGAATCGTAAAAGTTAGGAATTATACTATCATTTTGGAAAAAGGATGATAGATAATTATGCCGTGTCCAAACTGCCAACAGGTTATAGAACAGCTAAATATTAATATTGACCTCTTCTTTCAAAAATTAGAGACAACTTCAAATAAAAGGCAAATTAGTGAACTTGACAAAGAAATCATTTGTCAATCTCTATTGGGGCATTCTCGACAACATATAGCTCAAATATTCAATTTATCTGACCAGCAAATTAGAGACAGACTGAGTAATAATATTTATCCAAGAATAGCAGAATTGATGCAAATCGACCAAGAGCAGATAGCTGGAAAGTGGGTTAAGCTTATTAATTTATTACTTCATCCTAATAACGGATATAAATTGCAGATTGCTCCTCAATTAAACAATGATAACTTTCAAGGTAGTTTTGGTAGACAAATTTTTCTTTATCCCCCAAATCAAGATATTGTTGAGTTACAAATTCAAGCTAATAAATTTTACCAACAAGGACTTTACTATCAAGCATTAAAGTGCTTCATTTGGGCTTGGAAAAAAGAAAAAGAAATATATGGCATAGGTAATCCAGAATTTTTAATTTATATCAATAACTGTTTAATTGAATACAAAAAATCTCTTTTCAAAGAGAAAAATATTAATATTTATACTTTAGCTGTAGTTGTGCCATTTTACCATAATCAAGGTCATGTGGCATCTGAGATTTTACGCGGAATCGCTCAAATTCAACTTCAAATAAATCTTCAAAGCTTTGAGAGAATTTCACTAGAGAAAGAGATAAATTTAGATGAAATAAAACCTGACAAACTTTTTACTCTAAATAATACTGATAGTCGGATAGCCTTAAGAATTTTAATTGTCAACGATCCTAATAATCTCTATGCACCATATAGCCAAACAGCAGAGAATTTAGCCAATTTAGCGCCACAATTAAATCTGATTTCTATTATTGGTCACTATTCAAGTGAAATGACTAAAAAAGCACTACAGTTATATTCTCAAAATGGACTAATTTTAGTCAACTCTAGTAGTACTTCTAATGAACTCTCTCATCTATCTGGCGGTGAAAGCCTATCCTTTTTTAGACTGACAACTCAAGATAGCATAAATGCCACACAATTAGCTCATTACTTAACAGAAAAATTGTCAGGTAAAAATAATCAAAAAGTAGCTATTATCTATAATAAAAATAGTAGTTATAGCACTTCATACAGAAATACTCTCAAGAAATATCTAGAGCAATATAGCGAACAGCTTATTTTTCTCAAAGAATGTAGTTATATCAGCGAAAACTATTATCAGATTCAAGCTTATCTAGAAGATATTAAACAGAATGGCGTTGATATTATAATTATCATTCCTGATGGAGGGATTGAACCTAATTCCCTCGACAACGCTGGATTAATTAGTAGATTAAAAATCAATAACTGCCTAATAGCTGGTTCAGCTACTTTTTATCATGAAAATGTTCTACATTGGATTCATGAGCAAAGCCAGTATAATTTGGTGAATCAAAATGAGTGTCAAATTATAGCTTGTGTTCCTTGGCATTGGCAAAGTAAAACAAATGGTTGCAATAGTGAAAATCAGCTAGGACAAAGGTTTTGTCAACTAGGCGATCAATTATGGGGAGAAGGAAAATTAACATGGCGTAGTGCAACAGCTTTCGATTCAGTATTAATAATATTCAGAATTTTAGAACAATTTCATATTTCCGATAGTCAATCTTTGCTGATACACATGAATAAATATTTCAAAGAAGGGAAAAAAGAAATAAAAGGAGTTACAGGAATTATCAAATTTGAAAAAAATGGCGATCGCATCAATCCTCCAGCAGAAATAGTAGCTGTAAAATGGAACGCAAAACAGCATAAATGGCAGTGGACAATTTAAATTTTCTGTTTTCCAGTTAATTGACTATATCTAAAGATTCCACATCTGTAGAAAATTTTTCTACACCTGAAGTAGAAAGACTTTATAAGCTATTGTTATGCTACCTGTATAGCGCTGAGAAAACAGAATCATGTTGAAAGTTTTTGCTGATAGAGGTGGTACGTTCACAGATATTGTTGCCGTCACAAATAATCAGGCAATTATAGATAGGCTCTCAAAATATCCTGAACGTTTTTTAATGGTTTCTCTACCTAAAAAGCAATGGATTATAGTCTACAAACTGCTTTCAGAAAACCCCGAACAATATCAAGATGCAGCTATCCAAGGTATACGGGATATCATAGATATTTCTAAAAACAAACCCATTCCTACTGAAGCGATAGAAGTGGTAAAAATGGGGACAACAGTCGCAACAAATGCACTGCTAGAAAGGAAAGGAGACAGAGTTGTTCTGATCATTACCAAAGGGTTTAAAGATGCGCTAAGAATTGGCTACCAAAACCGTCCTAACATCTTTGCTCGTCATATTATTTTACCAACTATGCTTTATGAGCAGGTAATTGAGATTGACGAACGTTATGATGCTAATGGAAATGAATTAATCCCTGTAAATATTCAACAAGCTAGAAATGACTTAGAAGAAATTTATAACACAGGAATTCGGAGTTGTGCTATTGTTTTTATGCACAGCGATCGCTATCCTAAGCACGAACAACAAATCGCCCAAATCGCCCAAGAAATTGGCTTTACACAAATCTCTGTATCTCATCAAGTTAGTCCGTTAATGAAATTAGTTAGCCGAGGAGATACAACAGTAGTCGATGCTTATTTAACTCCGATTCTCCGTCGCTATGTCAACCAAATAGCGAGTCAGTTACCTGGAGTAAAATTAATGTTTATGAAATCTGACGGCGGTTTAGTTGCAGCCCAACAATTTCAAGGCAAAGATAGCATTTTAAGTGGCCCGGCTGGCGGTATTGTCGGCGCAGTCCAAACTAGTAAAAGAGCAGGTTTTGACTCAGTTATCACCTTTGATATGGGAGGCACAAGTACAGATGTCGCCCACTTTAAAGGAGAGTATGAACGACAGCTAGATTCCGAAATTGCTGGGGCACGGATGCGAGTTCCCGTATTAGCAATTAATACCATTGCGGCTGGAGGCGGTTCAATTCTCTATTTTGATGGTTCTAGTTATCGTGTCGGCCCTCAATCTGCTGGTTCAAATCCTGGCCCTGCTTGTTACCGACGCGGCGGGCCATTAGCGGTTACTGATGCCAATGTGATGTTAGGCAAAATTCACTCACAATATTTTCCATCGGTTTTTGGAATTGATGGGAATTTACCTTTAGATAAAGATACTGTCATTCAGCAATTTACCCAATTAGCCCAAGATATTCAAGCCGCGACATTCAATCATTGTACTCCCGAACAGGTAGCGGCTGGATTTATTGCGATCGCAGTGGAAAATATGGCGAATGCAATTAAAAAAATAAGTCTGCAACGGGGTTATGATGTCAGTCAATATGTGCTTTGTTGTTTTGGCGGCGCAGGCGGACAAGTTGCTTGTTTAATTGCCGATACCTTGGGAATGAAAAAAATATTTCTACATCCTTATGCTGGTGTTCTCTCCGCTTATGGAATGGGATTAGCAGATGTCAGGGCAATTAGAGAAGGGGGAGTAGAACAGCCTTTAGCTCAACCATTAATCCCTAACTTACACCAGTTAATGCAATATCTAGAAACTCAAGCTAGAAGTGAAATAAATGAAGCTAATTCTCAAATAGAAATAGTCAAAAAAGTAAACTTAAAATATGAAGGAACTAACTCTACTTTAACCGTTACCTTTGCCGATGATGTGGTATTGATGCGGCAAAAATTTGAGAATGAACATAAATCACGTTATGGTTTTATTCAATTAGAGAAAACTTTAATTGTTGAATCAGCCTCTGTAGAAGTAATTCAGAAAATGGAGACTCCTGAAGAACCCTTAATTACTCGTACACGTTATCTAGCTGAAGTCCCCGAAGCCGTTGAGGTAGTAAGGATGTTTACTGCTGATAGATGGCATGATACACCTGTTTACCGACGGGAAGATTTACAACCAGAAGATAGTATTAATGGGCCTGCGATCGTTGTCGAAAAAATTAGCACAATTGTAGTGGAACCTCATTGGCAAGCAAGATTAACTGAATGTAATTATTTAATTTTACAGCGCCTATAAACTGCTTATACAGCAAGTATTTGTGGTGTCCAGGTTAAGAAACAGCGATTACCTTTTTGCTCCGTAACCTTTGCACCTAGCCTATCATAGAAACTAAGCCCGCGACTGTTGCGAACATCAGCATTCCAAGCGAGATGGGTACAGTCATTGTTCTTTGCTACTTGAGCTAAATAACTCATTAACGCGGTTCCTGCTCCCTGACTTCTCATATCTTCGTCCACATACAAATCATCAAGCCAGATACTCGGTTGCCCTACAAAAGATGAGTATCTAAATCCATATAAAGCAAACCCAACCACACACTTTGAGGTTTCTGCAAATAAAACATAAGAGAAAGGTACTGTTCCAAAAATCGTTTTACGTATTTTTTCCTCAGTAACTTTAAGTACACCAGAATAAGCACCAATGTTTCTATCAAATTCAGACTTTTTTTGGATAAAGGAAAAAATTAGTAATACATCATCAGGTGTAGCAGAACGAATCTTCCTTGAACTACTTTAATCACTTTAGTAGATAATCTTAGCAAATAATAGGAGTCAAATATGTACACAACAACTAAACCCGATCCCATCCGTTTAGAAATATTCAAGAATCTCTATCAATTTATCGCTGAACAAATGGGGATTGTTTTACAAAACACGGCTACATCTGTGAATATCAAAGAAAGGCTAGATTTTTCCTGCGCTATTTTTGACTCATCGGGATTATTAGTAGCAAATGCTCCTCATATTCCCGTACATTTAGGTTCTATGAGTGAAAGTGTTCGCAGTTTAATTAACGATAAAGGCGGCACCCTAAAACCAGGCAATGTCTATCTATCTAATAACCCCTATAACGGTGGAACCCACCTTCCTGATGTCACTGCAATTACCCCTGTTTTTTTGGAAAGTAGTGAAAATAATCCATACCCAATGCCCCATGCCCAATGCCCGATGCCCCTATTTTTTGTTGCTTCTCGTGGACACCAAGCAGATATCGGTGGAATTACCCCCGGTTCAATGCCTCCTCACAGCACCACAGTAGAAGAAGAAGGAATTCTTTTTGATAATTTTCTCTTGGTTGAAGATGGCAATTTCCGAGAAGCCGCAGTAAGACAGCATCTTTCAAATCATATTTATCCTGCTCGTAACCCTGGACAAAATATTGCTGATTTCAAAGCACAAATTGCCGCAAATGAACGGGGAGGAAAAGAACTTTATAAAATGGTTTCACAATATGGAATTGAAACTGTTCAAGCTTATATGAAGTTTGTACAAGCTAATGCTGAGGAGTCAGTCAGAAAGGCTATCAACCTTCTCAAAGATGGCTCATTTAGTTATAAGATGGATAATGGGGCAACAATTAAAGTAAAAGTGAAAATTCATCAAGAAAGCCGCAGTGCTACTATTGATTTTACTGGAACTTCTGAGCAACTAAATAGTAATTTCAATGCTCCGAAAGCTGTAACTCAAGCAGCAGTATTGTATGTTTTTCGAACTCTGGTTGATGATAATATTCCTCTGAATGCCGGGTGTCTTAACCCTCTAGAAATTATTATCCCAGTCGGCTGTATGCTGAACCCAACTTATCCAGCAGCAGTAGTAGCGGGTAATGTAGAAACCTCTCAAACAATTGTTGATGCTTTATATGGCGCTTTGGGTGTGATGGCTGCTTCTCAAGGAACGATGAATAATTTTACTTTTGGTAATGAGCAATATCAATATTACGAAACTATCTGCGGCGGCTCTGGAGCAGGAATTGATTTTGATGGAACTGATGGTGTTCATTCTCACATGACTAATTCTCGATTGACTGATCCAGAAGTTTTAGAAACCCGCTATCCTGTTCTTTTAGAAAGCTTTAGCCTACGTCCCGATAGTGGTGGAAAAGGAAAATATTCAGGTGGTAATGGAGTTGTCCGCCGCATCCGTTTTTTAGAACCTATGACAGCTAATATTCTTTCTGGACATCGAGTTATTCCTCCCTTTGGATTAAATGGTGGACAAGTCGGAATTGTTGGACGCAACTGGATACAACGTCAGAATGGAATTGAAGAAAATTTAGACAGTACAGCAACAGTAGAAATGAAACCTGGAGATGTTTTTGTGATAGAAACTCCTGGAGGAGGCGGCTTTGGTAAAGTCTCCTAGTAGTCTGTTCCATTAATTTTCAGGGATAAGAGAACGAACTGCAAAGGACGCAAAGGACGCAAAGGACGCAAAGTATAAGATTGATTGACAAAAGATTTTATCTGTAATAGCACTTGTCAATCCAAATTCGCATTTCTTCTTCAGAACCAAAACAGGCAGAGCGTCCTGTCATCGGATCGTAGGCGTGCCAAGAAGAAATATGACCACGCCAGTCTGATTCGTGCCACACTTGAAGGTCAGAACCACTAGCCATCCAGATGACAAAATGTTGCCAATATTTTTGTAAATTTAACAAAAAATTAAATTTATTCATAGTGAAAGCACCTGATAAACAGTGAACTATTACTTTTACTTTCACGTAATACTTTTCAACTGAGAAGGTACAGTTTTGGACAATTTGATCTAGTACAGTTAAGGCGCATTACAACTGGTATAGTAAAAAAACTCTCAACTGTACTAGGTAAAGTTGGTAGAAATAGTTTATATTGCCAGTATTGATGATTATTTAGTCATTGACGAGTGCGCCAAAATGAACATTTTATTAGAACGGCAATCACCCAAACCGATTTATTTACAGATCAGCGATCGCATCAGTCATCTGATTAAATCTGGCGCGCTCAAAAGTGGCGATCGCCTCCCTTCTATCCGCTCTCTGGCAGAAAGCTTACAAGTTAATAAACTCACGGTTATTGAAGCATATAACGTTTTAGAAGCAGATGGGATTGTTTCTGCTCGTCAAGGTTCAGGATATTTTGTCAGCAGCATTTCTCTTAAAAGCACTAACCTAGAATCTAAATTCGCTCCAGCCCAAAATGTCATAATTACAAAGCCAGGAAAGTGTTCTTTTTATGAAATGTATACTCCACTGGTGCAAGCACAAACACAGCCAGGAATAATTAATTTTGGCTACGGTTATCCTCGTCCACCAAAAGATATTAACCTCATTGCCAGACGAGCGCTAAGACAAGATGATGCTGATATTTTCTTTCCTCATGAAATGCCTCAAGGACAACTAACTCTGTGTAGACAAATTGCTCAGATGTTAGTACATCAAGGATTAGAGGTTTTTCCAGAAGATTTAATTATTACTAATGGCTCTCAGCAAGGGTTGTCATTAGCGATGAATTATTATGTACAACCTGGTGATTGGGTGATTGTGGAAGCTCCCACTTATTATGGTGCAATTTCTATTTTAGAAAACTTAGGAGCCAAGATTATTGGTATTCCCATGACTGCGGAGGGAATGAATTTAGATTTATTAGAGCAATATCTCCGCAGCCACCGCCCGAAATTAATTTATACGATTAGTACTTTTCACAATCCAACAGGATTGACGACAACACAAAATCATCGTCAACAATTACTAGCATTAGCAGAAAAATATGAGTGCCCTATTTTGGAAGATAATGCTTATGAAGGAATAAATTTTGATGCTGTGCCAGCGCCAATTAAAGCTTTAGATAAAAATAATTTGGTAACTTATTTAAGCACCTTTTCTAAAACTTTAATGCCTGGTTTACGAGTGGGCTATATGGTAGTTACAGGTAAGCATTATCAAGCAATTATTGAGCGGAAGTTGCTCCATGACTTGCACACATCCAGTATTTCGCAAACAATAGTTAGCGAATATCTCGCTTCAGGACATTACCGCCGTCACCTCAGCCGACTTCGCACAGATAATCTGCAAAGTCGTAATATAATGCTGCAAGCTTTAGAGCGTTATTTCCCTGAAGAGATCCGGTGGACAGTTCCCACGGGAGGATTATTTCTCTGGGTACAGTTACCAGATGATATTCCGATTGGGACAATTCGTAACGAAGCTTTTGCAGAAAATGTTTACCTGGCGTGCGGTTCGGCATTTTTCCCTGATAAGCAAGGTTATCCGGCGATGCGTCTAACTTTTTGTCTCTCACCAGAGGAGATTGAGCAAGGTATTTCGATCGTCGGTAAGTTGCTGAAAAAGTATATTTCCAGAGGAAGTGTAGATACAGAGCGGCTTGTTGTCAAACATCGCATATCTAATTATCAACCTCTTGTTTACAGTTCATAGGTTGGCACAAGATATCCTAATGTACTTCGCGTTAAGAGTTCGTAATTTAAACGATCGCTATCAGCATAATTCCTTTCATCCCTTCACCATTGAAGCCGGAAACCCTTATTTGCTAAGATTTCCAGTGCAACAACATTCAAACAGGGCAACTTCTCATCACCATGCCAACATCTACACTTGACGATAAAGACGCAGCAGCAATCCAAGCTGCCAAATTTGGGGTTGCAATATGCGATCGCACCGCCTGGGGACGTATCAAAGTATCTGGTGACGATCGCCTCAATTTCTTACACAACCAAAGTACTAACAATTTCCAGATACTCAAGCCTGGACAAGGTTGTGATACGGTTTTCGTCACTTCTACAGCGAGAACAATTGATTTAGCAACCGCCTATGTTAGAGAAGATGCGGTAATCCTGCTAGTTTCACCCAACCGCCGCCAATATCTCATGGAATGGCTGGATAAATATATTTTCTATGCCGACAAGGTGGAATTATCTGATATCACAGAATACACCAACACCTTCAGCCTCATTGGCCCAGGAAGCGACGCTGTTTTAGAAAAATTGGGTATTGGCGAACTCATCGGCCAACCTTACGGTAATCACCAAGTATACACGATCGCTCCGGCTGAGGGAGTACGGATTGCTGTGGGTAGCGGGTTAGCGGCTCCCGGATACACCTTCACTTTCCCCTATACTGACAAAACAACAGTGTGGAACAAATTGTTAGAAGCTGGGGCGATAGAAATGAGCGATCGCGCCTGGGATGCCTTACGAATCTTACAAGGCCGCCCCGCCCCAGATGCTGAACTCACAGATGATTACAATCCTCTGGAAGTTGGTTTGTGGCAGACAATTTCTTTTACTAAAGGTTGCTATATTGGGCAAGAAACCATTGCTCGGTTAAATACATATAAAGGTGTAAAACAACACCTTTTGGGTATCCGGCTCAGTGCCCCTGCGTCAGTTGGAAGTGCGATCGCAGTGGGAGATGAAAAGGTCGGCAAACTTACCAGTTACACAGAAACGGCTGATGGTTATTTTGGACTAGGTTACATTCGCACCAAAGCTGGTGGTGTCGGCTTAAAAGTTAAAGTGGGAGAAACTGAAGGTGAAGTCATAGAAATACCCTTTGTTTCTCACGAATACCCGTAAGTAATTCAAGTCAAAATATCTTCTTTATTCCTAGTGCCGTAACAAAATTCATCTACCCAAGAAGCTAAACTACGGGCATTTGTGGTTGGTAAATTCACTTTGC
Source organism: Nostoc sp. UCD121 (assembly GCF_014222285.1). GTDB lineage: Bacteria > Cyanobacteriota > Cyanobacteriia > Cyanobacteriales > Nostocaceae > Nostoc. Next base: position 32,986 of record NZ_JACKZS010000024.1, on the reverse strand, counting down.
TCTTAACATCTTGTGGTTGAATATTCGTTTGCTTGCTGTTACTTTTAACCTCAGTAGTAATTGCTAGCGATCGCACTGGTTTACCATTACTGTTAATTTCAGTAGTAATTGCCAGCAATGCGCCTACAGGGATTCGGACAGATGGCGCGTTGCTTTTAACCTCGCTAGCTAATGCCACAGATGGCATAGTTTTGGCTTTGCTGTTAACCTCACTGGTCATTCCTGAAGGGAGGCGTTCAAGAAGTGATGTCTGACGAGTAGTTGCAAAGTAGCTACGTAGTGGTTGATATTCGCTTAGGAAACCAGAATTTGGCGTTTTAACCGGAGTATCTGGAGCGATTTTAGTAGCAAATGCAACAGCTAACTCAGGTTTGCGTGTGCGAACTACCTCAGCAGTAGCCGTAAAGGATGGCACAAGTGTATCAGTCTGTGACAAGTTGGAGTCTAAAGTCTTGGCAAGAGAATGAAGCGCAATTTTGCTGGCAGTTACAACCTCTGACAGATGTTTATCCTCAAAATGCTTCTCATCTGGCGACTCGCTTTCAACTTGGCTTGTAGCCATAAAATGTTCTGATTTTATTAAATCTAACTCTTCATCAGGATTGAAATTAAGACCTAAAGCGGCAACTATTTTATCTGGATCGTTATTCAGATCCAGCATAAAAGCAAGTATTTCATCAAACTGGGGTTCTAAAACAGACAGTGTTGCCAAAATAAAACCGGACAAAGGACGGCGCAAACCATCGTAAGTCCCCCAAATTCGCATTTTGACCAGCCAGGTAATATTTTGCTTATAGTAAATAAGCCATTTTTGTTTTAAGGATTGACGCAGCTGTTGGATATTCATTGGATGCCTCGCTTCAGTCAACAAGATTACAGAGCCTGATATTGAAAATTTAGCTTTATTTCTGGGGATGAAACCGATAATAGAGCATCTGTTTGACTCTTTGACCACCTAGCAAATGATTTTCTATCAGTAGAGAGACTTCATCGGGTCGAACACCGCTATACCAGACCATATCGGGTAATACCAGCACCATTGGCCCATTACCACATTGCCCTAAACAGCTGCTAGCCGTTATCGTTACATCAGGAATTGGCAAAGCTGTAAAAGCTGCTAATACCTTGGCTGCACCTTGCTTTTTGCAGGTGCGATTTTGACAAACCCGCACACATTTAGAAGAAGAAGGTTGGTCTATTGTCGAGAAGTTTGATGGTTGAGTTATGTTTGTCATTTTTTAACGAACCGCAGAGACGCAGAGGACGCAGAGGGGAGAGGAGCAGGGGGAGTAGGGGAAGCAGTATTGAAATTTAGCTAATGCCCAATTCCCAATTCCCAATTCCCAATGCCCAATTCCCAATTCCCCATAACTAATCTATTGAAAGTCCTTTTGAGGCTAGCCATTCAGGGTTGAATATCCGCGACTGATACCGGGAACCACTATCACACAAGATGGTGACAATGGTATGTCCTGGCCCCAACTGCTTTGCTAGGGCGACAGCTGCGCCAACATTAATACCTGTTGAGCCGCCCATTAACAGTCCATCTTTCCTCAGCAGTTGGTAAACTACACGTAAAGCTTCTTTGTCATCGATTTGGATGGCATCATCAGCAGGTGCGCCTTCCATATTGGCTGTGACACGACCATTTCCGATGCCTTCGGTGATGGAATTTCCTTCTATATTGATTTCGCCAGTTTTGACATAGCTATAAAGTGCGCTACCCAGTGGATCGGCAACAACGCATTTAACTGCTGGATTTTGTTCTTTTAAGTACAACGCCACACCAGCATAAGTACCACCAGTACCAGTTGCAGCTGTCCATGCGTCTATTTTACCATCTGTCTGTTTCCAAATTTCCGGCCCTGTGGTTTCGTAGTGGGCGTGGCGGTTGGCTAGGTTATCAAACTGATTCGCCCAAATAGCATTTTCCAACTCAGCAGCGACTCTGCCAGATAGCTTGACGTAGTTATTTGGGTCTTTGTAGGGTACAGCAGGAATGGGACGGACTTCTGCGCCTAATGCGATCAGTGCATCTATTTTTTCTTGTGACTGAGTATCGGGAATAATAATTAGGCATTTGTAGCCTTTGGCGTTGCAAATATGTGCTAGTCCAATGCCAGTATTACCAGCAGTTCCTTCTACAACAGTACCACCGGGTTTGAGTAAACCTTTTTTTTCTGCATCTTCAATGATGTAAAGTGCAGCGCGGTCTTTGACGGAACCGCCAGGATTGAGAAATTCAGCTTTAGCGAGGATTTCACACCCTGTTTCTTCACTGAAGCTGTTTAAGCGAATCAGGGGTGTGTTGCCAACAGCGCCAACGAAGCCATTTTTAATATCCATTTTGACTATACCTGTGTGAGTATCTATAAAAATTTTGGCTTATAGCGATCGCATTTCCCCACTCGGCAATCCAATAATAATCATAGTTACCTAAGCGATCGCATCTGGCAGTGTGATATTTAAGGGTTGCATAAGCTGCTTATATTGTCAGCAATTAATTTAAGATTAACGCGATCGCATTTTCCTTCAGCTTTCAGGGCTAGCTTGAGAAACGCTGTTGTCTGTGCGTGGCTCACAGTGGGAAAATCTTCTAGAAAGTCGTCAAGGCGTTCACGAAGCGTGTGCGAAGCACTCTCGCCTGCTTCGATATAATCAATCAATGTTTGTACTGGTACGCGACTTCCATAGAAAACGGGTGTACCAGAAAGGATGTCGGGAGAACTCTGTATTAGTTGAGATTCCATATCGCATCTGGCAGTGTGAGATTGAAGGATTGCATCAGCTGATTATATTGTCGCCAATTAATTTAAGAGTAGCGCGATCGCATTTCGTCTCTGAGCAATCCAACAATAATCATAGTTGTTTACCGCCATACCTGAGCCAGCATCAGATCAAAATGAAAGTCATACGTCCACACTGGTAGCTTCATTTCTTCTGACAAAACGGCAGTGACAGCATCGCAGACGGTAATCCGTTGATCTGGAAAACTTGCAGCTTTTTTAACTGCTGCCATATATTGTTCCTGTGAAGGATTGACGAAATGAACTGCTCCTATACATTGTCTAGCAAAGCTAATCGCTTGTTCAGTTCCGAGACGATATAGCAAAAGATTATATGTTTCCAGGTAAACAGGAAAGGGAACTAGGATTATTAAATTTTCTGTATTTATACGTTGTAGTTCGGCTTGGGAGCGCTCATGATATTGGTCGTCTATATCTACAGCAGCATATAAAGGCCCAGTGTCAGCAATTACGGCTCTCAAGGTGTGTTTGGTGGCAATGACTGCAAAAACGTTTGTTCAGCTAGAATTTTATCGTGATTTACTGACGTATCTTTAAATCCGCTTCCCTTGGGTGCAGGAGTAAGGCGTAAACCTTGCTTTTGTGGAGGTAAATAACCACGTTGGCTGAGGAATTCTTCGAGGGCATTTTCTACGATAGCGTTAGCAGGTAGGGAAACTTCTTGATCGCCGATGTAAGCACTGAGAGCATTAGCGATCGCATCTGGCAGTATGATATTTAGGGATTGCATAAGCTGGTTATATTGTCATCAATTAATTTAAGATTAGCGCGATCGCATTTCCCTTCAGCAATTCAACAAAAATCATACTGTGCAACAATAGCTGTAGCTTAGTCGGAGTAAAACTATGGACTGGCAACAGTACATTCATTCAGACCCAAAAATTTTGCTGGGTAAGCTGACTGTGAAAGAAACTCGTTTATCTGTAGAGTTCTTATTGGGTTTGTTTGCTGCGGGATGGACAGAACAACAAGTGCTAGAAAACTATCCTACCCTTACCTCAGAAGCGCTAAGGGCGGTATTTGCTTTTACGGTAGAGTGAATTTTTGACTTTAGGTGAATTCTAGTAATAAATTTACCATAGCCGTTGGTTTCGACTTCGCTCAACCAACTGAGTGGTCGAGAGTTGAGCGTTCGCGTAGCGTCTCGCAGAGAAGTCGAAACTCGTCAACAGAGGTATTTTTTTAATTAGAAATCATCTTACGGTGTAATCGTAATCGCATTTCCCCTTATTCACCCATTAAAACTTGACTGCGGTCAAACAACCACCCATCGCCGACAATCTCCTCTAGGCGTTGATTGAGTCGGGGGAGGAAATATTCTGGATCATTTAGTCGTTGCTGGATAAACCAAGCACCAACGGCTTCCTCTGTTTCAATTCCTTGGGCATCCGCCGTCTCTGATATCAATCTGGTACTTATATCCTGGAGTTCTCCTAACCGAGGATGACCTTCACCTTGGTAAATGCAAAAGAATACTGCTGTTGCCCCCAGCAAAACTTTTAGTTCATCGCCTTGAAGCACTCTATTATGTAAAACACGGATTAATTGAATAGTGACCGATAAGGGGGCTTGAATTCTCAGCGTTAGCCAGATTGCTTGAGCTAGGTAGACTAAACCGTTGCTTTCATCTGCTACACCTAAATTATTTAGAACCGTTACCAAATGACTATAGGCACGAACCTGCACAAGAGCCAAAGCAGCTTGCAAATTTAGCTTTAACTCCCTAGCTTTATCTCCTGTTTTACCAGCAATACAAGCCATATTGTTGAGGATAGCGGCTTTACCTTCGACATCGCCAATCTGCTCAATTATTTCTAAGGATTGCTCGTAGAGTGCGAATGCACTAGCTATGTCCCCTTGTCGGTCGATAACCATTGCCATATTGTTTAGGGTCTTGGCTTTACCTTCGACATCACCAATCTGCTCAATTATCTCCAAGGATTGCTTGTAGAGTGCGATCGCATTAGCTATGTCCCCTTGGTCGGCGATGACCAGTCCCATGTTGTTGAGGGTTGAGGCTTTACCTTGGATATCGCTAATCTGATTAATTATTTCCAAGGATTGCTCGTAGAGTGTGATCGCATTAGCTATGTATCCTTGTTGGCCGAGAATACTTGCCATTCTGCCTAGAATAGTGACTTTGTTTTTGACATCACCAATCCGATCAGTGGCTTCCAAGGATTGCTGATAGAACGCGATTGCACTAGCTATGTTCCCTTGTTGGCGAATTACCCCTGCTATGTTGTTGAGGATAGCGGCTTTGCCTTGGGCATTGCCAGTCTGCTCAATTATCTCCAAGGATTGCTTGTAGAGTGCAAATGCACTAGTTATATCTCCCTGTTGGCTGATTATCTCTGCCATGTTGTTGAGAGTTGCAGCTTTTGTGATTAAGTCATCTTCAGGGCAAAGGTCTAAAGCTTGCTGATAATGCGAAAGAGCCTCTTGCACAAAACCCAAAACATCTTCAGCTAAGGCGATGCTTCTTAAAATGCGGTAGTCTAGAAAAACTGCCAGAACTTGCTTACACAAATCAAAAGCTTCCACAAAGCGGGAATTGTTCAGCCAATTGCTTGCAATTCTATTTCCAACGCTGACAGCAATCTCCTGCTCTTTTGCCAGCAATCCCAAACGTACAATTTCCAGTGCTTCTACTTCCGTGGGGTTGTCATTCTCCTCCCACCAAGCTTGATGAATTTCCCTAACCGCTTGCTGTCGCGTTGCTTGCCATTCTTCCTGAATCAACACTGTTTCTAGCAACGATTCTAAAATTGTCGTCACCCGATAATTAGCTGTCTGGGTGGGGTGAGTGGTGGCAGACTCAACTAAGCTGAGGCTGACAAGCTTTTGCAGAGAAGCAACAGAGGGGGAGATGGCGTTAATGATTTCAACAGTAACAGGCAAATTAAACACACTCAACCGTGCGAGAAACTTTTGTTCTTCCGGTTCCAAAGTATCCAGCAGAGTTTGTGCCAAAATATCTTCACGGAATTTCTGCTCAGTCGCCTCCAACCGATTCAGTAATTCATCCGCCGCTATTCCTGGTTGCTGAATCACCTCTAACAGCCACTTCAGCAACCGGGGATTACCAGCGGCAATGTGAATAATCCTTTGAGTTCTTAACTGCTGCCTAACTTCTTTATCTAAAGGAAAGCAGATTTTATCAATATCACTGCTGCTCATCCCTGCCAAAGATTCTAAGTGCAGGCGATGAGGTGGCAAGGTGTCTGCTTTTAAATAGCGACAGGTGACAATAAGCCGACTTTCTGCCCCGTTTTCCTCCAACGCCGCACAAATCGCCCCTAAAATTTCGTAAGCTTCCGCCGTCATCCGCAGTGAGCCATCCTCAATATTACCTGTGGGGATGTTTTGCTCAAAGTCATCCAGCACCAGCAGTAAGGGTTGGTTGTGAATGTTTTCTATTGCTTCAAAAAAGTTTTGCAACCGTCCTTTCAGAGACACCTTTGGTTCGTTCAAAAGTGCGGGCACATCTGCAAACCGCTCAAACTTATTAGAAAGCTTATTCAGCAAACCCCACTCATCCAAAGGCCCAACCAACACAACTCGCGCAAAATTAGAACGCTGCATCTGCACCCGCGTACATAACCGCGCCGCCAGACTACTTTTACCCAGTCCACCCATCCCCGCAATAAACACGCCGATTTGGTCGCTGGTTTCCTGCAAAGCCTTGAGACAGCGTTGCAAAGGTCGTCTGCGTCCGACAAACTCAAACTGACTGGCAACTTTAACTTGATTATTCTCATCCAAAAATTCTTGCTCTGGCGCTGTGAACTTCAGCTTTTCACGATTTCTTGTTCTCAGCGCTGTCACTAGTTCTGCAATGGGGCGCGTATCCCGATACATCCGCAACAGATGCCAGTCGGTGCATTCTTTTTCAATCATCTCCTGCTGCGCCGCTTTCACCGCTTCTTCAACAGTTTCCCCCGTCGCCAAAGCTTGATAAAGTGCCTGTGCCGCTACAATACCCGTGCGGTCAAACACCGGACGCGCCCAGCCTAAAACTATACCTGCCCCCGCTTTCACCAATGCCTGTACCATCGAGGGTACTGTCCCCTGGTTAGCAACCTGTCCCGTATGACAACCAGAGAGAAAAGTTACACGCGGCCAGCGTCCCCGAAAGGCTTTTGCTAAATCATTGACAGTAGTAAGTTGCATATTCCCCACCTCATCCTCAGTAATGAAGCAAGGGGTATTGTCTGCCAGCGTTACACCTGTTGACAGCAAAGAGCCGTAATCTTTTTTGGTATAAATTATCCCGTGTCCTGTGAGGTGAAAGACATCAAAATAGTTTTCTTCGTAGGATTGCACCAAGTTGGCTAACTCTGCAAGCGAGCCACTTTCCTCGACAATCAACGCCAAAGGCTGATCTTTAGTTGCTTGCAAAATGTTCGCTTCTTCCTGCTCAAACCCTAGTGGTGGAACTCTGGGATCTTCAGGAGAAGTCGCCATAAACAGCAACCGCAAAGGGCGATTTTGCACGCCAATTATTTGAGTTTGACGCTGCTGCACAGAACGCACTGGTAAAACGGAAAGATTCTGGCGTTCTATTAAAAACCCTGCACCATCATGTAGCAATTCCCAAGGCAGATGCGCCAAACCCAACGCTACCCGTTCTGTTTCCGGGTTTAACCCCTGCGCTTCGCTGGTTTGAATCAAATCTAGATTAATCGTTTGCTCATCCGCCTCATCCAGCGCCTTTTTCAGCCATCCTTCTTTACCATCCAGCCATTGATAAAGTTGCCGTCCTAAGTCTTGGAGTAAGCTTTCTCTTCGTTGAGCATCTTGAGTACCTTGAGCATAATAATTTTGCTCACACAAATCAATCAGCGCTGCCAACTCCGTTTTATCCAGGCGACGTGAGCCATAATCACAGCGCAGTTCAAAAGTTTGCTGTTGACTGAGGGCGAAGGTGAAGTTTAGGGGCATGGCTGACAGCAGGAGTTTCCAGAGTAACCTTCACCGTATTATCACCTTTTTCCCGAAATTATCGGCGATAAGCTGGTACTAATGGCGTGACTGGCGAAGATACTGCATTGGTGCGATCGCAGTTCAACTATAAAATCAGGACAGATGAGGGCAAATCTTTGCTGTTGTTTGGGCTGTGGCTGTATTGATTGTTATATTCGTTCAGAATACAAGTCCATTCTGTCAGAACACAAGTCCATTCTGTCAGAACACAAGTCTATTCTGTCAGAACACAAGTCCATTCTGTCAGAATACAAGTCCATTCTGTCAGAACACAAGTCCATTCTGTCAGAATACAAGTCCATTCTGTCAGAACATAAGTCCATTCTCAACAATTTCTTATCTAGTATCGTGCAATTACTGAGCTAGCAATCCAATCTTATTAAAAAAAACACCTTTTTTTGCAAGCTTTACTGAACCGCTACATTATCCCATTGAGACACTCTAGAGAGATAAAGTTTAGTAAAAAGTATAGATTGATGCCACGCAAAACAAGAAGCTCTTCCGTGCTATAAAAAACCGAAAAGAGAGTAATCGGATTTAAATCGATTGATTCCAGCCTTGACTTTGGTGATTCTATCAGTTTAAACAATTTAATCCAGTTAACCGGACAACTCCGCAACCAAATCGACCAGTATAATATGATGCTAACTGCCCTTGATTCGGCAAAGGCAAAAATAGAAACCCTCGAAAAGAGCATTTGCGAAACCTCAGAACGCTTAGTTAGTGGTGTAGTGTTGAAATATGGCAAAGATAGCCGGGAATACGAGATGACAGGCGGGGTACGCAAGAGCGATGCCTGCGGCGGGCTACGCCTACGCATTCGTAAAGCCACTATCACCCGGATAAAATCGACCGCAGACTTAAAAGCAACTTCTAAACAGACGGCGTAACCAACAAAAATTAGGCATCATTTACAGTAAATGATGCCCATTGCGTAAGCGTAGCTTGCCGCAGGCATCGCACGATCGCATTTAAATAGTAATTTTACTGGGGTTGCTAAATATTTACGTAAGTTAGTATACAGCATGATTGATGAGTAAATGCTGACATCTTTTCATTGTCTTAGACGGGATGAACACCGATGACATCTGAGAGCGATCGCCAAAAAGAACTTGAACTCCGAGAACGTATATTACGGGAACGAGAAGTTGAATTGCGACTCCGGGAAATGGAAACTAACATCCATGCTACTGATGCGGCTTTTCATCAAACTGTGAAGCATCAACCAGATCAGAAACCTTGGATGAAAAAACTGATTCTGGGTGGAAAGCTGTTTGCTTTTGCTGTAGTAACACTAGTTGCAGTGAGAATAGCCTCAGTATTGGCTGGGTTTATTATTGTTGGGGCGCTGGGATGGATGTCTTACAAATTATTTTTGGAATCTAAAAAAACTAATCCTTAATAAAGGTGTAATTTTTATGACAAATCAGGTAGCAACTGACAGATTTATCCAAGATTTAGAGCGGGTTGCTCAAGTGCGATCGGAAATGTCTGTATGTTTAAGTAAACTGGCTGAAACAATTAATCAAGCTGAGTTGGCTGGAGATTCTTCGTCAGGAAAACTCAGTTTAGAACGAGATATTGAAGATATTACAATAGCTAGCAAAAATCTCCGTCAAGGTGTATTTCGCCTTTTGGTATTGGGTGATATGAAGCGGGGAAAAAGTACGTTTCTTAATGCTTTGATTGGTGAAAACTTATTACCAAGCGACGTTAACCCTTGTACCGCAGTGTTAACAGTTTTACGTTATGGGCCAGAAAAGAAAGTTACTATTCATTTTAATGATGGTAAAAGTCCACAACAGCTAGATTTTCAGAACTTTAAATATAAATATACCATTGATCCGGCTGAAGCTAAAAAACTAGAGCAGGAGAAAAAACAAGCCTTTCCTGATGTTGATTATGCAGTAGTTGAGTATCCCTTAACGCTACTAGAAAAGGGAATTGAAATTGTCGATAGTCCGGGATTGAATGATACAGAAGCGCGCAACGAATTATCTTTGGGTTATGTAAATAACTGCCATGCAATTCTGTTTGTCATGAGAGCTTCTCAACCTTGTACGTTGGGTGAGCGTCGCTACCTAGAAAATTATATCAAAGGTCGAGGGTTAACGGTTTTCTTTTTAGTTAATGCTTGGGATCAGGTGCGGGAATCATTGATTGATCCTGATGATGTCGAAGAATTACAAGCATCGGAGAATAGATTACGGCAAGTATTTAACGCCAATTTAGCAGAATATTGTACTGTAGAAGGTCAGAATATTTATGACGAAAGGGTGTTTGAGCTTTCGTCAATTCAAGCGCTCAGACGACGGTTGAAGAACCCCCAAGCTGATTTAGATGGGACTGGCTTTCCGAAGTTTATGGAAGCCCTTAATACATTTCTTACCAGAGAACGTGCGATCGCAGAACTTCGTCAAGTCAGAACCTTGGCAAGGCAAGCCTGCAATCATACCCGTGAAGCAGTTGCTAGACGCATACCATTACTCGATCAAGATGTAAATGAATTAAAAAAACGGATTGATTCAGTGGAACCTGAGTTTAACAAACTTACAGGTATTCGAGATGAGTTCCAAAAAGAAATTATCAATACCAGAGACACCCAAGCAAGAACAATTTCTGAATCTTTTCGCGGCTACGTTTTAAATTTAGGTAATACTTTTGAAACCGATTTCTTACGTTATCAACCAGAATTAAATTTGTTTGATTTTCTCAGCAGTGGTAAACGAGAAGCATTTAACGCCGCACTGCAAAAAGCCTTTGAGCAATATATCACTGACAAATCTGCGGCTTGGACATTAACTGCTGAAAAAGATATCAATGCAGCTTTTAAAGAACTTTCTCGCAGTGCTGCACAATATGGCGCATCTTACAATCAAATCACAGACCAAATTACAGAAAAGCTGACTGGACAAGAAGTAAAGGTACATACCACTACTACTGCTGAAGAAGATAACTCTCCCGGTTGGGCAAAATGGGCAATGGGATTGTTATCACTATCTAAAGGAAATCTTGCTGGTTTCGCACTAGCTGGAGCCGGATTTGATTGGAAAAATATCTTGTTAAACTACTTCACTGTAATTGGTATTGGCGGAATAATTACAGCAGTGACAGGTATTTTTCTTGGACCAATCGGATTTGCACTGCTAGGTTTAGGAGTCGGCTTTTTGCAAGCAGATCAAGCCCGTAAAGAGTTAGTTAAAACGGCAAAGAAAGAATTAGTTAAACATCTACCTCAAGTAGCACACGAGCAATCTCAGGTTGTATATAATGCTGTAAAAGAGTGTTTTGACTCTTACGAAAAAGAAGTGGGTAAGCGGATTAACGATGATATTGTCTCGCGCAAATCTGAATTAGATAATTTAGTCAAACAGAAACAAACCCGTGAAATCAATCGTGAGGGTGAGTTGAATCGTTTAAAAAACTTACAGCAAGACGTAATAGCTCAGTTGCAAAAAATTGAAGCGGCGTATAGTAATTTATTAGCTTACTATAGCTAATAATAGTTTATTCCATTCTTAGATAGAAGCTAAAAATGCTTATAGGGAGGCTCTGAACTATGCCTCCCCTAACTATAAGTCAATACGATTCAGTTAACTGTTTCCTTCTTCCCTTTGCGTTCTTTGCGTCCTTTGCGGTTCGTTAAAATAATTGACTTTGGCAATTAGGAACGAACCGCAAAGGACACAAAGAAAGAAAGAAAGAAAGGAACTTTGGCGCAACCTAACAAAAAATAATGGTGTCAGAAGTTTAGTCTTAATAAGCTTGCCTATAAACGATAAATTGCTCACGACGATCTAAAATTTTGTTATATGTTTAATTATGCCTGGCATAAACATAATAATGTGAGATGTTAGCCTCAACGATATGCATGACTAGCTAGAAGCTGAGAACGAGAACTATGCAACAACAGTATGAAGGTTATAAGGATTTAGCAGATTCTCTCAAATCTGCATCTGGTTTACTTAATTTAGAACGCAAATCGCAACTGCATCAAGATATAATTACCATTTGCAATCATCTTGTTAATCCTAGTTTCCGCATTGCAGTATTTGGCCCTTTTAATCATGGCAAGTCTACCTTACTGAATGCCATGCTAGGGAATCGCACCTTACCAATTGATTTAATCCCTACTACAGGCGCATCGATTACTGTCAAGTATGGCTCTGATGTGCGAACTCGCATCATGTTGGTAGATGGCACAGAAATCTATCGCAGTGGCACAGAAATTTTACAACAATTTGCAATTCTTGATGGCAATAGACAGATGCGAAAAGATGTAGCATCTGTGGAAGTTTTTTGTCCACATCCCTTTTTGGAAACAGGTGTAGAATTCCTTGATTTACCGGGAACAAATGATAGAGATGAACAAGATAATTTAGTTCGAGAACAACTTTTAGGTGCAGATTTAGTTATCCAATTATTAGATGCACGTAAATTAATGACTTTAGGTGAGCGGGAGAACTTACGAGATTGGCTATTAGATCGCGGTATTAAAACAGTTATATTTGTTGCTAATTTTCTGAACTTACTCGAACCCGACGAGCAAAAACAAGTCCAAAATCGCTTGCTGTTTGTTGCAGAAAGCTTTCGAGCCGAATTATCTCCAGGTTTTAGTAATTTATATCGCGTCGATGCTTTACCTGCTTTAAGAGCAAGATTAAAAGGTGATGTTGCGGCTGCCAATAGTAGCGGGTTAGCGGCTTTTGAAACAGCTTTGCAAAATATTGTGGGGATTTTGCAACCAAACCGTGGTAGCGTGCGTTTGCCAAGAGTGGAAGCGATCGCTTCTCAAATCCAACTATCATTAAAAGCTAAAATTGACCCGATTGCTATTGAAATAAAATCTTTTGATGATAAACAAAATAGTAAAATTGAAATTAAACAAAAAGCAGCTAACTTAATTTATAAAGGTTTCGCTACCAGCATCGAAGAATTACGCGATTGGCTAGAATTACCCAAGCTACTTACAAAATATCAAGCTGATGCGGCAGTTGCATTGGCAGAAAATAAGTTTAAAGATTGGCAAACAAATACTCTTAAAAAAGACCTGAATCAATTACAATTAGCTGCTGTAAAATGGCTTTATCAAGCTTACGAATTTTTCCAAGAAGAACGACCGCAAGATTTATTAATTCCTTTTCCTAGCGAACCACAAGTAATACTACCCCCAAGGCCAAACAATAATGATGATTTGAGTGAACCTGGTTCTATCGCTGTTGGTGGTGGTATCGGTTGGTTATTAGGCGGCCCAGTTGGCGCTGCTGTCGTCGGGAGTATTTCTTATTTGTTAAACAAGAATATCCAAAAACAAGATGATCAATTAGCAAAGGAATCTTATCATCAGGAAGTTGCTAAACTTTGTATAACTACAATTGAAGATTATTTTTCTAGTTTTAGCAGCCAAGGATTATCCATTCTGGCTGAATATGAACGGCAATCGGAAAAAGTTATTTGCTTTCAATTCAGCCAAGAGCCAGGAGAAATTACTAATAAACGGGGAAATTTGCAACAGTTACAAAATGGTTTTAATGATTTGTTACGAGAGTTAAAAAAAGTCAAAATACTTTCAAACTATCAACCTTATAAAGAAATACCGAAATACACAAATATTAATAGAAAATATTCACCACAGCCAGAAAGAGTTAAACTTTCCCCTGAAAAAGATCCTGTTATTAAGCAACAACAGGAAAAGACTGCTAAAAATAGTGGTACAAGGGTAGAATCTGTTTCTCCACCACCATCGCCAAAACCTTCTCCGTCTCCGCTTCCAGAACAAGTGGAAGCGAAATTTCGTGAGTGGGAACTCAATGAGGAAATAGCACGGATGAAAGCAGAGATGCAATCACCTGGTTCCCAAACTAGCAAACAGCAAAATTCAACTCAAAGCAATAAAGCACCCAACCAACCAAAAACCCAAACGGAAAAAGATAAGATTACCCGCGCCTACGGCATTTTAGGATTGCAAACAAATGCTTCTCAGGCTGAGGTAAAGCAGGCTTATCGAACCTTAGTAAAAAAATGGCATCCAGATTTGTTTGTGAATCAGCCGCAACTGCTCAAACAAGCACAAGAAAAAATGCACTTAGTTAATGATGCTTACACAATTTTGAGTGATAAATAAACAACAAGATACTGGACTTATTTAATCAGTGAGATTTCATCCTAATTTCATTTCTGGCTGCCAAGCTAATAAGTAAATATAGAATTAGGAAACTATGAGGTGAGACTTATGCAACTGCTATCTTTGAGGAATGGCTTTTTGGCGTTAACTTTTACTGCGATCGCTTCAGCAGGTGGGTTAATCACAGGATGTACCAATACTACTTCTCAGAACCAAAGCCAAGCCCTAAAGGAAACCGCCACCAATGCTAATGACAAGCAGATGATGAATCACGGTGGTGGCATAATGAATCACAGCATGGGAATGGATTTAGGCCCAGCCGATACTAATTTTGATTTACGATTTATTGATGCTATGATACCGCACCATCAAGGGGCGGTGGAAATGGCTAAAGAAGCGCAGCAGAAATCAAAACGTCCTGAAATCAAAAAGCTAGCAGACAATATCATCAAATCGCAAAACCAAGAAATCACTCAGATGAAGCAGTGGCGACAAGCTTGGTATCCCAAGGCGGGGGATAAACCAATGGCTTACAACAGTCAAATGGGCCACATGATGGAAATGTCTTCTGATCAAATGCAAACCATGATGATGAATCAGAATTTAGGTGCAGCTGATGCGGAATTTGATCTGCGCTTTATCAATGCGATGATTCCTCACCACGAAGGGGCTGTAACAATGGGGCAAGATGCTTTAAGTAAGTCTAAGCGCCCTGAAATCAAGAAATTAGCCCAAGAAATTGTTAAAGCCCAAGATATAGAGATTAAACAAATGCAACAGTGGCGAAAAGCTTGGTACAACAAGTAGATGCTTGATGACTCGCTAACGTAATTCGGGGTAGGTGTTTGGTTATTCCAGGAGCGCTGTCTACGATGGGCTACGCCTACGCAGCAAAATTTCATCCTAATTTCATTTCCCAATGGAAGACTGGGTAGTGAGACGGAACCACTATATTTCCTCTGCCTCTGTATCCAAAGACTTTTGATAGCGATGCCTAAATCCTATTCCCAAGCACTTACAGTTATTCGCTGTGTTTCTGGGACACTTTTCAATATTTTTTTACTTGCTAGTCCCGCAGTTGTTTTAGCTCACACTGGACACGGAAATGAATTTCAAGGAGGAAGTAAAGCAAGTGGTGCTAGTGGCTCTATTCAAGTTGATGCCCAAACAGCCAAACGGCTAGGAATTAAAGTTGAACCTGTCAAACGCCAGCAGCTAGCTGTTGGTATTAAAACTACCGGACAGATTGAAACTCTACCCAGCCAAAAAGTGGAAGTAAATACGCCAATTTCTCAAGCGAAAGTGGTTGAGTTATTAGTGGAACCTGGTGTCATGGTGAAAAAAGGTCAACCAGTTGCCATTATATCCAGTCCTGAACTGGTGGAAATGCGGGTTAATTCCCAGGAAAAACTTGCTCAAGGTCAGGCTGATTTACAGCAAGCGCAGGCTGATTTAAGGCTAGCTCAACAAAACCGCGATCGCTATCAACAAATAGCCGCAGCTGAAATCGCTCAAGCACAGAGCCAAGTGGCTTTTGCTCAAGAGAAGTTTAACCAAGATCAACGGTTAGTTAATGCTGGCGCTTTACCACGTCGTAACGCTCTTGAATCCGAAACTCAGTTAGCTCAAGCCAAAGCCGAACTTGCGAAAGCTGCTAGTCGTCGTGATGTTATCGAGGCAGAAAATCAGCTAAAACGCGCTGATTCAGCCGTTCAGGTAGCAAAGTCTCGTATCCAACTAAGTAATAGTATTTATCAAACTCGGCTTTCTCAATTGGGAACCCGCGCTAATGCTCAAGGACTTGTTACCGTGACATCTCCAATTTCCGGCAAAGTTGCCGATCGGGAAGTTACCCTTGGTCAATCGTTTGAGGATGCGGGTGGGAAGTTGATGACAATTATCAATGACAGTCGCGTTTTTGCCACCGCGAATATTTATGAAAAAGATTTGAATCAGGTAAAAAGCGGTCAACAGGTAAGGGTCAAAGTTGCTTCTATACCCAACCGTACCTTTATCGGACGAATTACCCGCATTGGTTCTGTGGTGGAAGGGGAAACGCGAGTCGTACCAGTGCAAGCTGAACTAGAGAATTCTGGTGGAGTGCTAAAACCAGGAATGTTTGCGGAATTAGAAGTTGTTACAAACCAAACATCATTAGGCATATTAGCAATTAACAGCGCGGCTGTAGTTGAAGCCAATGGGAAAAAACAGGTTTATGTACAAAATGGCAATGCCTATCAGCCTGTTGAAGTTACTTTAGGTCGAACCTCTGGGGATATGGTTGAGGTCAAAACTGGCTTATTCGAGGACGATTTGATCGTGACAGTGCGATCGCCTCAGCTTTATGCTCAGTCTTTGCGTGGCGATACTAAGCCAAAAGTAGATGAACACCCAGAAACTCCTATACAGGCTACAAAAGAGCCAGCACCACTGTGGCTACTGGGAGCAGGAGCCGCATTAACCCCGATCGCTTTCATTGCAGGTGCTTTTTGGTCTAATCGTCGCACCAACCAACTTCAACCAGCACAGCACAACGTAAATAAACCACCCATTTGAAATGTCTAAAACCCTTACACCATCTTAATTACGAATTACGAATTACGAATTACGAACTACAAATAATGCTGAGTGCGATTATTAAATGGGCGATCGCCCGCCGTTGGTTAGTTATCCTAGGTACAATTGTCATAACGCTTTGGATATTTCGGACAATTATCCAAATGCCGTTAGATGTTTTCCCCAGCTTTGCACCACCCCAAGTTGAAATTCAAACTGAAGCACCAGGGCTAGCACCAGAAGAAGTTGAATCTCTGGTAACTTTACCAATTGAAAGTGCCATTAACGGTACTCCAGGAATTACAGCAGTACGTTCTTCTAGCGCATCGGGACTTTCCGTTGTCAAAGTAATTTTTAACTGGGGAAGCGATATTTATCAAGCTCGCCAATTGGTAACAGAGCGATTGCAGCAGAGTTCTGGTAAGCTTCCTGAAGGAGTGGAAACGCCACAAATTTCCCCCACCACTTCCCCCATCGGTACTGTACTGCAATACGCCTTCACTTCTGAAAATACTCCTTTGATGGAAGTGCGACGCATTGTCGATTGGCAAGTAACAAATCGCCTTTTGGCTGTTCCAGGTGTTAGTCAGGTTATAGCGTATGGCGGCGATACTCGCCAATATCAAGTATTAATTGACCCAGAGAAGTTACAAGCATTTAATGTCACTTTAGCAGATGTGCAGGAAGCTGTATCTGCTGCCAATGTTAATGCACCTGGTGGCTATTTAATTACCCGCGATCGCGAAAAATTAATTCGAGGTATTGGACGGATTGAATCTATTGAAGAATTACAGCAGTCAGTAATTACTGCCCGCAACGGTACACCTGTAAAAATATCCGATTTAGCTGATGTCCAAATTGGTGCAGCTATCAAACGCGGTGATGGCAGTTTTAACGGTCAAAAGGCAATTATTGTGATGATTAATAAACAGCCTCAAGCCGATACGCCTACTATTACCCGTGCCATAGAAGAGGCGATGTCGGAAATAAAAGCTGCTTTACCCAAAGATATTAATATAACTCCGACCTTCCGCCAAGAAAACTATATTGATTCTTCCATTGCCAATGTTAGAGAAGCTTTAATTGAAGGCAGTATTATTGTTGCACTTATCTTGATTCCATTTTTGATGAATTGGCGTAACTTAGCTATTTGTCTAACGGCTCTACCATTATCCTTACTAATAGGAGTACTATTACTAAATTTGCTAGGACAAGGTTTAAATACTATGACTTTGGGAGGGTTAGCAGTAGCAATTGGTTCCGCAGTTGATGATGCAATTGTGGATGCTGAAAACGTCTATCGTAACCTCCGAGAAAACAAATATTCACCCAACCCGCGTCCAGTTTTAGATGTAGTATTTGACGGTTGTCAAGAAGTACGCGATTCAGTTTTTGGAGCCACCATAATTACAATAGTTGTCTTCTCTCCAGTTTTTGCTTTGGCTGGTGTAGAAGGTAGTATTTTTATCCCAATGGGATTAGGCTATATGGCGGCAGTTATCGCTTCTAGTATTACAGCATTAACGGTGACTCCGGCATTATGTGCAATCTTATTACCTTACGGTAACTTGCCAGAAACCGAGCCTTGGATAGCAAGATTTTTTAAGAAGCTTTATCATCCCCTATTAACATTTTCTCTACGGCATTCTGGAATTATTTTAACTCTAGCTGCGGCCAGTTTAGTAGCATCTGCTGTGATTGCTCCTTCCTTTGGAAGAGTGTTTTTACCAGAATTTCAAGAGCAAACTTTGGTGAATACCCTTACTCTCTATCCTGGTGTATCTTTGGAAGCTACTAATGTAGCTGGAGAAGCACTTCAAGATGCGCTGAAGGGAGACTCTAGATTTCCTTACGTGCAGTTGCGTTCTGGACGTGCGCCTGGTGATGCAGATGCAGCAGGGGTGAATTTGGGGCATTTGGATATTGAGTTGAGCAAAGCGGCGATGGAAGATAGGGAAGCGAGTATTAAAAAGCTGCGGGAAGAGTTTGCTAAATTACCAGGAGTAGCGCCAAATATTGGAGGTTTTATCTCTCATCGGATGGATGAGGTTTTGTCTGGTGTGAGAAGTGCGATCGCTATTAAAATTTTCGGTTCAGAATTAGAACAACTTCGCATCATTGGGAGCAAGGTAAATGAGGTGATGAAAACCGTTAATGGAATTGTTGATTTACAACTTGAGCCTCAAGTACCAGTGGAACAAATACAAATTAAGTTCAATCGCCAAGCTGCTTCTCGATATGGTTTAACGGTAGGAAAACTTTCCGAAATTATTGAAACTGCCCTCAATGGAAAAGTCGTTTCCCAAGTCTTAGAAAAACAACAAACTTTTGACTTAGTTGTGTGGTTAAAACCAGATGCACGTCAAAGTCTGGATACCATTGGCAATTTATTAGTTGATACTCCTGGCGGTCAAAAGATTCCTTTATCACAAGTTGCCATAATTAACAATGGCACAGGACCAAATACGATTAACCGGGAAAATGTTTCCCGCTTGATTGTTGTTTCCGCTAACGCTAGCGGTAGAGATTTGCGCTCTATCGTAAATGAAATTCGAGACAAAGTTAATCAACAAGTGCATCCTCCCTCTGGTTACTATATTCAATATGCAGGGCAATTTGAGGCGCAAGAACGAGCCACTCAGAATATCTTCATTTCCGGTGCGATCGCCTTTGTTGTCATTACAGTAATTATGTATCTTTCAGTCAAATCCATCCCTTCTACCATCATGATTATGATTAACTTACCTTTGGCGTTAGTGGGAGGAGTATTTTCGGTAGCTTTAACAGACGGCATTATTTCTATTGCTTCTTTAGTTGGCTTTGTCACTCTATTTGGTGTTGCCACCCGTAATGGTTTGTTACTAGTAGATAATTACAATACCAAATTTGCAGAAGGGATGCCTCTTAAAGAAGTGCTTATTCAAGGTTCAATGGAACGGCTTAACGCCATTTTAATGACAGCTTTTACCTCTGCTTTAGGATTAGCACCATTAGTAGTTGAGAGTGGCCCTGGTAAAGAAATTTTGCAACCCCTTTCGATAGTAGTATTAGGTGGCTTGTTTACCTCGACAGCATTAACACTGTTAGTTATTCCTGCTCTGTATGCTCAGTTTAGGAAGTTTTTGGCTCCTAAAAATACTATTTTTTTACAAAAGATTGATGTAGCCAAAAATCCAGTATTATAATTTGAATTTTATATTTGTTTATTATTTATGATCCGGAGTAAATCAATGATTTCAGTAAAATCAAGCTTGATTCTTATAGGAAGTGTAGGGCTACTTTTTTTGGGAGCTTGTAGTAACAGTAATCAAGTAGCTACTATCGAGAAAAGTCCAGCTATTTCTACCTCAACTCCAGCTTCGCCTGCTGGCAAAACATCTAGCCAGCATGGTGAATCTAAAGGAGGTCAGGTTGTGGAAACAGGAGCCTATCATTTAGAGTTTGTAGCTGAGAAAGAAGCTAATGGAACTCATATAGATTTCTACTTACAAAAAGGAGACAATCACGAAGCAATATCTAATGCCAAAGTAAAGGCTCAAGTTCAGACACCTGATGGAAGGCAGAAAACTTTAAACCTTGCTTATGATCGAGAAGATAAACACTACACTGTTTTGCTACCAGAAAAATCTTCTGGTCAATATCAAGTAAAGATGCTTGTAGATATTGATGGCAAAAAAGTAGATGGTCGTTTTAGTTTTAATAAATAATATGAGAGTGTTGCTAGTCGAAGATGAGCCAGATTTGGGTTCGGCAATCAAGCGCACCTTGAATCTGGAAAAGTATGTAGTTGACTGGGTTTTAGATGGTAATGAAGCATGGGATTATCTAGAAAACCAGTGGACGCAGTACACTTTGGCTATTATCGATTGGATGTTGCCAGGATTGTCTGGGTTAGAACTGTGTAGTCGGCTACGAACACGACGTAATCCTTTGCCAGTATTGATGCTGACAGCCAAAGATCGGATGGAAGATAAAGTTGCTGGGTTGGATGCAGGTGCTGATGATTATTTAGTGAAGCCCTTTGGTATGGCGGAATTGTTAGCGCGGTTGCGTGCTTTGCAGAGGCGATCGCCCCAATTTCAATCCAAAGAATTAACTGTTGGCAACCTGACTCTTTATTACAGCAACAGTATGGTTGTCAGCCAGAACCATCAAGGGCATAAACAGGTAATTCCTTTAACTAATAAAGAATTCCAGCTACTAGAGTATTTTATGAAGCATCCGCACCAAATTGTCACAACTGAACAGATTCGCAATCAGCTTTGGGAGGTGAGTGCAGAACCCGTTAGTAATGTGGTGGCGGCTCAAATACGTTTGCTGCGCCGCAGATTAGCCAGTAGTGGCTGCGGTAATCCTATTGAAACTATGCATGGTGTGGGATATCGTCTCAATCTCACCAATGAAAATCCCCATTCTTACAGCAATTTTTAGGTAAAAAAACCAATGAGACAATAACAATTCTGGCTACCAAATATAATGTACAGTCTTCACGTAAGTGATATTGAGGAAAAAACGTGGAATTTCAGAAGTTATTGTCTATTTTTACTTTAGTAAAGATTGCTACGTTCGCTCTGAGTGTACCTGTATTTGCTCAAATCACCCAGATTCCCTCCAATTCTTCACAGTCGAGTTGTCGTGCAACTAAAGTAGATACTCCAATTTTTAAAGAACCTTCAACATCATCCAATGCTATCAGAATATTGTCGGCACAAACAAGGATTACTTTAGCATATATACCAGTTAGTGGAGATAGATTTGTCAGAATTAAATCTCCGAGTTCAGGGTTTATTCAAACTGCTGTGCTGAAATTTTGTCAGACAAATAACAACACTCAAAACCTGTTGAGTAAACCTACTATTGGCAGTGTATGTCGGCAAATTGTGCAAACTGAAACTCTACGTCGCCAACCAAGTCTAAAAGGAGATTATATTACAACACTTTATCCAAACGCAATCGTGTTTGTGAACTTGGTTACAGGTAATGTAGTTAAGTCACACCAATCTGAAAATTACATTTGGGTAGAAATCGACCTTTCCAGAAGTTTCCCTGGAGAGTTATCCGGTAATGGTTGGATAGCCAATACTGACTTAGTAAATACTCCTAGATTAAGCAGTCTAGCTTATTGTAGTTAGTAGGCTATTTCGATTAATATCTCGACCCAGTATGAGTTTATCCATCCGCTAGGGTCGCGCCTTCGACCGCGCAGCAAGAGCCTGACTCGACCATTTTTAGGATTTATAAATTCCATCTAACTGTTTTCCTTGTCAAGCTCAAGTTGCATGGCTACTAACTACGTGGATTATGAATCAAAATAAACTTTTTAACTTAACGCGGGTGCGTTTGGCTCTGTGGTATGCGCTTGTGATGGCTGTGATTTTAAGCCTATGCGGATTCGGCGTATACACAGCCGTGTCCCATGCCCATTGGGTAACATTAGACCGAGAACTGGAATCTGTCGCGGGAACGATACATGACAGTATCGAACTGAAACTAAAGCAACCCGGACGCATTGAACCAGTCGTAAAGCAGCTTTTACCAAATATTTGTGTAATTGGGGAAAGTTGCATTCAACAGCAGTCGAGTTCTGAAAGGCATATTCTCAGCGCCATCCATCAAGGCTACTACTATGTACGTTTTTTTGATAATTCAGAACACTTGATTGCGATCGCAGGTTCTCATCCAGAGGGACTTTCTCTAGCCTTTAACAAGGAGCTTTGGCAAAATCTCAAAGACAGCAAAGGCAACCCATATTACCAAATTTCTTTTGTACTCCACACTCAGGATAATCGTGATTGGGGATACATCCAAGTGGGGCGAAGTCTGGAAGATTTCAATAGTTATCTGGATGCTGTGAAATTAATTTTAGCTGTGGGATTGCCTACAACGATGGTTGTAGTTAGTGTTGCTAGCTGGTGGTTAGCAGGATTAGCAATGCAACCTATTTATCAATCCTATAGACAAATCCAACAATTTACAGCAGATGTAGCACATGAATTGCGAACACCTTTAGCTGCAACACAAGCAACGGTGGAATCAGCCTTGTTGATGCCGAAATTAGATGAAATCGAAGCGCGGGACATTCTACAAACTATAAACCGTCAGAATCATCGACTTACTTCTTTAGTTCTTGATTTGCTCCTCTTGGCTCGCCTAGATCGGCAACCTCTGCCATTACGACATGAATGTTGCTTAAATGATATTGTCAATGACTTAATAGAGGAATTTGCAGCGATCGCCTTTTCTGCTCAAGTTACACTAATATCTGCAATCAGAGTTGAGCAACCTCTAAATATCGTAGGTGATTCTGACCAACTCTATCGTCTGGTTTCTAATTTAATTATCAATGCAATTCAATACACGCCACAATCTGGAAAGGTAACTGTTGTCTTAGATCGCAGTGAAAATTATGCTGTGATTCAGGTTCAAGATACAGGTATTGGTATTCCACACCAGGAATTGACTCGGATTTTTGATCGCTTTTACCGAGTGAATAGCGATCGCTCTCGTAAAACTGGCGGTTCTGGATTAGGATTAGCGATCGCTCAGGCAATTATTCAGTCACACCAAGGTAGTTTAAATGTGCAGAGCCAATTAGGTAAAGGTAGCACTTTTACTATTCAATTACCCTTAGATGTGACACCAATTTCCCAATTTAAATTGCTGTATCGTCGCCAGCCTAAATTTAAATAAAATTTTCTTACCAAACTTTACTCATATTCAAAATAAACCCTGCATCTGAACTTGTTATTTAAAGCAGAGGACAAACCTTTCACTTCCAATCCCACTAATGAGCAATCGTTCTTTTTTGTTATTCAGTAATTGTTGAGTCCAATTGGTAAATCCACCATCTACAAGGAAATATTCTGTTCCT
This sequence comes from Nostoc sp. UCD121, assembly GCF_014222285.1. GTDB lineage: Bacteria > Cyanobacteriota > Cyanobacteriia > Cyanobacteriales > Nostocaceae > Nostoc. The sequence goes on along the minus strand of NZ_JACKZS010000024.1, from coordinate 9,642 downwards.
GATGAGTCACGACCATAGATATGGAATCCAGCACTATCATAATAACCACGACCAGTTTCACGCTCCTGATCGAATGCGAAGGTAATTTGTGGATATTGGGTGGCTAGTTTTTCAAGTACGGAGGTTTGAAGCGCACTGTAGCGAATTTTATCAAACGCGGTTAACGAGACACGCACATCTGCAATCGCAAAGCCACTATGGTTAGCTGCTTCAAATAGCTGGAAATAGAATTCCAAATGTTCTATAAGGGCATCAATTTCAAAACGATAAGAACCTGTATCACGTCCAGCCGTACAAAGACCCAGCAAACGAAAATGCTGGAATAAATTTGGCCCCTTTACTTGCTGGGTGCGTAACACATGATGACTGGCACACAATTTTATGATTTCATGGTCGCGTGTATGTTTGGCAGCCCGTTTGCGCTTTGCACACTCTAACGCCAAAACGTTTGTTACGTCCGCAGTCACTTCAGTATTACGAACGGTGGACAGTACCTTGTTTTGGTTAACTGTTGCTACGGCAGAGTTTGTCCCCAGTGGAGAAACGGGCGAAAGTTCTAGCGCCTCAAACCCTGGTGGAAGAACGGAATAAGCAAGGCGATCGAATTCAAGTTGTTGTTCAGGATTCACTTGCGACGGCACTACAAAGCGATTGTTTTCATACTGCTTTAAGATGTCGCTAGGCGTGAGGGAAGCTGCGCGTTGGCGATAAACTTCAAGTAGAAGAGATTGTAAGTCTGACAAGCTCAACCGATTCGTCAAGATATCAAGAAGGTCTGGAGTATTGGCAGCAGCGAGAATGCGCTCAATGATTTTGTCTGGCATATAGCAGTTTTTCAGTCAAACTTTTTTCTCACATTACGGTAAAAAAACAAAAATCGCTGTATTTTGCAAGACATCATTATCTATAAGTTCTTCTCCAGGTTCGGATACTTAGCTAACTGACTATATTCTCATGCGAAGAAACAAAGACGCAAAAATATAACTTTGCGCCTTTGTTTTTTTATCCGAAATCATTCTCAGATTTACTTGTTAGGCTGAGGAGTCATCCGCAGATAGGGTTTGATTTCCTCGTAACCTTTGGGGAATTTCTCTTTAAGTACTTCTGGATCTTTGAGTGAGGGGACAATTACAACATCCTCTCCATCTTTCCAGTCAGCTGGTGTCGCCACGCTGTAATTATCAGTCAATTGCAGAGAATCAATTACCCGCAAAATTTCATCAAAGTTACGTCCCGTGCTGGGAGGATAGGTGAAACTTAGGCGGAGTTTCTTATTGGGGTCAATCACGAAAACCGATCGCACTGTCACAGTCGCATTAGCATTGGGGTGAATCATGTCGTAAAGCTCAGAAACCTTACGATCCGCATCCGCCAAAATTGGGTAGTTAAGGGTGGTGCTTTGAGTTTCTTCAATGTCTCCCACCCAGCCTTTGTGGGATTCTACATCATCAACGCTGAGTGCGATCGCTTTGACATTGCGCTTGTCAAATTCTGGTTTGAGCTTGGCAACTGTGCCGAGTTCTGTTGTACAAACAGGTGTAAAATCAGCAGGGTGAGAGAACAGCACAACCCAGCTGTCACCTGCCCATTGGTAAAAATCGATGTCGCCGTGTGTTGAGGCTTGCGTAAAGTTGGGTACTGTGTCACCTAGACGGAGAGCCATGTGAGATTCCCTGTAGTTAAAAGGCATATATATTCTAGTATGTCATCATGACATAAAACCCCGATTTCCCAATCGGACTTTAGCAGTTTGAAACAAAATTTTAGGTTTTCAGCGCTCTCAGATCAGTGATTAAAAGGAGGTAAAAAGTATTGACTAAAGTACACATACATGCTCTAGTTTATTATTTTTTCCCTATAGGTTTTTCTTTACATAGAGGATTGCAAATATCAGGGCAATAGCTGGCTATAAGCTATTGCACGTCTGGCTTATTGATTTACAACATTTCCACATTATTGCAAAATTCCGATAATTTTTCTTCGCATCGATGCAATATTATGAGAAATTTATAAGCTATGACAAATTTAATTGTCACAGAACGACTAATGAGAATAAAGATTACAAATATATTTATTATTTTTGAATTAATTATGATATTAATCCTTTTGGTTATTGGTGTTATCCTCAGCACAACTGCAAGTTTTGTTTTTGGAGTTCCTTGGTTGATGCCGATTTTAGGTACTGCTGTTCCCTATCCCATTTTCTTGTTACGAGTGCGTCGTCAACAATATAAAAGTGCTTTTTGGTGGATGTTATTGTGGGGAGTTTTGCAGAGTATTGCTGTAATTGTAGCAACTGCGATCGCACCAGAAACAGCAGCAAAAGTTATCCTCCGTGGACAGTCATACACTACTGAGATGTTTCACTGGATTCGCACGGGAGAAGGTATGGAAGGTTCACTCAATTTATTTTTACCAGACCATTTATTGCACTACGGTATTTTTTGTATTCTCTGCGTTGCCACTATTAGTAGCGTGGCATTGATATTCGGCACCTGGATGCTGAACTACATGAATTTTTATGTTGCAGAACTGGTAAAAGTTAGTGCTAAACCTTGGTTAGCAGTTATTTTAGGATGGTATCCTTGGTCACTTCTGCGGATAATCGGGTTTATCGCCACTGGGGTAGCTTTAGCTGCATTAGGATTAAATCTAGTAACTCGCATCAGAGGCGAAGTTCCGAAGTCTCCCTTTCCGAAAACTTATATGTTAATTGGGATTAGTTTTGTGATTGCGGATATCGTTGTCAAAGCGGTTCTAGCACCTATTTGGCAAAAACTGCTGTTGTCTGCGTTGGGTTAAATTCATTTGTTTGCCAGGATTTTTTGGTAGGCTTGGATTGTTTGCTTTGCGATCGCATCCCAGCTAAAATTTTCCAAGGCATATTTTTGGGCGTTTAATCCCCGTCGTTGGCGTTCTGCGGGATTTTCCAAAGCTTCTTGTAGTAACTCTACCAGTGCTTGGACATCTGTTGCACCTACCCAACCCGACTCACTATCAAGTATCTGTTGCCAAATATGCACTTGGTCAGAAATGACTACGGGTACACCTGCAACCATCGCTTCAGCTACAGCAATCCCAAAATTTTCGTAGTAGGAAGGTAAGACAAATAAATCAGCAGCTTGTAGTAAACTAACTTTGAGTTCACCAGTGACAAAGCCAGTAATTGCAGTGTGCGATCGCAGTGGTGAATTTTGAATTTGGGATACTATCTTTTTTTCGTAATCTGGATCTTGAGGATTTGTCCCAGCTAAGACAAAATGAAACTTATAACCAACCGTTAACAGCTTCTCTAGCGCCGGAATCAACAAATTTAACCCTTTTTTCGGGTCAATTCGTGACATAAACAGCACCAAAGGCACATCCTTTGGTATTTCTAGCTGAGTACATACATTTTTAATAGAAGATTGACGGGGAATCACACCCAAGGGAATTACCAAATCTGGTGTAGATACTCCAAATCTTTCTGATATTTTAGCTTCTTGCTCGCTGGTAAAATGAATAGCTGCCGCACCAGCTAAATTTTGGCGTTCTATAATTGCAACATAAAGCTGTTTTAATTGCTTCTTCTTCTGTAAATCAGCCGGATCAAGAGTACCCAAAGGACGGAAAATATAAGGTAGCTTTTGCTGACGACACACAATAGCAGCAGCGCTAATTATTGGCGAGAATAGAGCATGGATATGTGCTATGTCAAACTCGTGAGCGTGACGTTTTAGCCAGTTTAATAAATCTAGAGAAAACTTATAGCGACGAAACGGCGCACAACGAAAGTAAATTATTTCATAGCCATCTTGTTTAATTGGACGATTTAAAGGAACATCCAAAGGTGTTTGACCATTATCGCCATTACTATCAGTTGTGAGAATTGTAACTTTTACTCCCTCTTTTACCAAAGCTGGAGCTAATCCAAGTACCATTTGACTCGGCCCACCGTAAATCAGAGAAATAGAGGGAACAATTTGTAATATCTTCATTTTCTTGCCATTTGTCATTTTTATTTGTACTTTTTTCTTTGTTATTTATCAATAGGTCCAGTTAATATAATTTTCCTTCTCTTTCTTCTCTCTGCGTTCTCTGCGCCTCTGTGGTTCGTTAAAAAAATTACTTTTAGAAAGACTACTAACCTTAACTTAACCGTATTGATTTATTAATGACCAATGACTAATGGCTAATGACTAACTCTTGATAAAACTCTAATTGCTGTTTAGCCAATGCTTTATTTGTATATTGAATCATTGCTTTTTGATAACCCATTTCACCGAGATTATGAGCAAAATCTGGTTTATCCATTAATTGAACTAAGCAATTAGCAAGAGCTTGAACATCACCTTCAGGAAATACTAAGCCAGCATCGCCAATTACATAGGGAATTTCCCCGGAATCAGAACCAATCACAGGAACTTGGCAAGCCATCGCTTCAATTAGCACATGACCAAATTGCTCTTTCCAGCCAGCAGAAGTTAGGGTTTTAAACTTGTAAGTTGTTTCTGAAGGTAATACTAAAGTACTCATTAAATTGATATAACTTGCAACCTCATTATGAGGAACACTTTCTATTAAAATTAACCGTTCTCTAATATTGTTTTCTGCCGCAATTTTGAGTAATTCAGTCTGCAACTCTCCGCGTCCCAATAACAGTAACTTCCAAGGTTTATTTTTCAAATTTACTAAGGCTTGCAAAAGCGTTAACAAACCCTTCTCTTGCACAAATCGCCCTACAAAACCTACCACAAAATCTTCTTTATCAATACCAAATCTAGCTGCTAACTCTGGTTGAGCTTTGGGAGTAAATAAACTTTCATCTACGCCCAGTTGCGGCATGACTTTAATTGCTCCTTTATATCCCCTCTGTCGCAAAACTTCTGCTCCATCCTTATTGCCAGAAATAATGCCGTGGCTGTGGTTGAGGTTATATTTTTCTAATAAATAAATTGGTAGTTTCAGTTGGTAAGGAAGATTCCACCAGGTAAAAAATACATTTTTTGCCTTGAGTCCTAATAACTGATTTAAGGCAATCATTTGAGTATAAGCCAAGGCTCTAGACCCTTGTTCTACTTGGATGATTTGCGGGCGAAATTGTTTTAATAAAGATATCAAATCCGCACCAAAAGTAAGAAGTCCCTGATGATTTTGACTAAAATTAGAAACTGGAACTATTCTAAATCTGCCTTCATCACGGTATTCAGTTTCAATAATTCTGTTTTGTACACCGCCTGGTTTCCAACGCTTTGGCACTACAACCGTCACTTCAATGTTAGGTTCTAGTTGAGATAAAGCGCGTAATTTCTCACAGTTGAGGTCTACGATATAAGTATGACTAGCGACTAAGATTTTCATCTATCCTTTGTTATTCACTAATGACCAATGACAAATGACCAATGACTAATGACTAATGACTAATGACCAATGACCAATGACCAATGACTAATGACTAAACTTGTTTATCCAATCGACTGTAAATTTGACCATCATTCCATAGTGATTGGATAACACTACCCAAGGCTTTGAAAAAACCCAAAATGTAGAAAATGCCGCGAGTGGCAATTTTGATGGGGGAACCACTTTTATGGCAAGGTGGTCGTCCCAGAACGTGACAGTCAAATAAACGACCGTATAAGCGTAAAGCTTGGGCAAAAGTAAGGTTTTTCAGCCCTAGTAGGAAATGGTTGTGATAAAAGGTGAGTTGATATTTTAGCGATCGCATACTAATATCATGACAACCCCCTGTTTCTTCGCCTAAATGTACCAAATGGGCTTCTGGGTCGTACCAAATTTTATATCCGGTTTGTCGCACCCGCAAACAAAAATCTGACTCTTCGCGCACTGCACTACCGCGAAACCTCTCATCAAACCTCAATCCATACTTAGTAAATATTTCGCGGCGAAATGACATATTACAACCCCTTGCTGTCAGTACTTGCTGAGGTTTGGTGGTATGTACTAAATCAATATGATACCAAGCAATTCCTGGGTCCATAGCTTCGGGAGGCAGATATTCAATCTGTAAATCTCCTCCAGAATCACCTAATTTCATTCTGTCAAACACCCGTCCAGCTACAGCCCCCACTTCTGGATTTTGCAAATAATTTTTCGCATGGGCTGCTAACAATCCTGGGGTTAGCTGAACATCATCATCAATAAATAATATTATTTCACCAGAAGACCGCCGCACAGCATAATTTCGCGCCCCTGGCAAACTTGCCCAATCTAATCGCAACCATTTAATTTTACCTACATCTGCCATCTCTTCTAGGTAGGCTTGAATTTCTGGTTGGTGCGTTGGGGTTTGGTCTACTACTAAAACTTCAAAATTAGGATAATCCTGTTTTAGGACATCTACAATGCTATCTCGTAGAGCTTCCTCTCTACCATAAGTCGGGATAACTACAGAAATTAAAGGATAATTATCCATGATTTTTATTAAGTAATTTTTCTATTTCGATAATAACCTTATAAAAATTAATTTTCATTAATTTTACTAAGCTACTCTTGCCTTAATTTACAGTCAGTCAATAATCGAATAACCGAATAAGATTGCTTTTAATTCTTTATATTTCAACCGCCGTAGCCGCATAGAGATTATCAAATAACTCATTTTGCTTTTCGGAGTTATGTACAAGTTGCGCTTGAGCTAATGCTCCTGCACTTAAAAATTCGTAATGTTCTCGTTTATCACTTCTATCAAGAAATTGCATGATTTGTTGCAATGCTTGTTCTGCTAAATATTCATAAGTGCTATCGACAATTTCCCAATATTCATCGGTTTTAGTTTTCTCTCCATGTAGCCAATTGCTCCAGTGCCTAATTTCATTAATTGGCAACTCTAAAATATAGCCATTTTCACCATTACGAACAAACTCTGGTAAGGCGCATACATTTGTCGTAATTACAGGAGTTGCAACAGAAAAACCTTCGATGATACTAAAGCCATAAGTATCATGTAATGTTGCCATTAATTGAAAATGGCTTTGCGATAATAGCTCAATAACTTTGTCATTCGGAATATTTCTATGGAAGACAACGTTATTTAATTTCAGTAACTTTAAATCCTCTACATATTTACTGCGATCTGGGAAATCAGTTGGAACTCCTGAACCATGTTCCAGTCCCGATATTATATGTACAGTAATGGGCAAACCTAGCTTTTCAGCTTTCTGGGCTAGTCTTAAAGCAACAACTCCACCTTTCCGGGCAATGTGATTTCCAATAAATACAAGCTGGAGATTTTGCTGTTCCTGATAAAGTTTTGATTGCTTAACTTTAATTGGGAAGTTGGGATGAATAACATCCACTTTCTTACTTACTTTTTCTTCTATTTTCCAACCTTCTATCCGCTTGATTAATCTCAACTTGGCATAATCAGAAATTGCAATAATTTTTTGACAATTGTCTAGTGCTAATCGATTATTTAATAATTCATAAATTACTGTTTCAACTTGATTTTGAGGATTTCTATATAAAACACGATGATCCTCAAAGGTGAGAAACCAAGGTTTATTTGTATATAAAATTCTGTTGAAAGAATGAATTGCTTGGTATCTTTGCCATACAGGTTGCCAAGCCATAAAACTGGCTAAAGGATACCAAATTTTTTCTATAGGATATCTTCCTGCGGGGAAAGGCTTGGGGTAGATGAGTGTATGCCGAGAATTTCTAGGTAAGTTGGGAATGCTGAGGTGTTTTTGACCACATATAATAACTTTTGCCATTTTTATTTCATTTAAATTGTTTTTAGACGTTTTCTCTTGTTTTTTTGCTCAGGGTCGGCATCTTCCTTATCTTGTTTCTCTAGTTCTGGCAGTTTAAAAAGAACTCCCGCAAAAAACCAATAATAGACAGCAACCGGGTCAACATCTAGAGGATAGTAGTAGGTGTTGTAGCTAATAAACAATATAAACACCCATAAAGCTGCTCCGTAACTGCGGAAATTACGGTTCTTTATGGAGCGATAGGTTTTAAAGCCCATAATTGTTAAAGTTGTTACCAAACCCAAAAAAGCTAGTACTCCAATAATTCCAACTTCAAAAAGGACTTTGGGGTAGTAGGTTTCTACCAGTTTAGTTTTACCCATTGCGCGGGCAGAGTTAGTTGCTCGACCTAAGCCACTTCCTAAAGGCCCATCTACATTTTTCCAATTCTCTTCAAATTGCTGGACGATAAAATCTTGAGGTGGTGAAGCGTCCCAGCGACTGGTAAAACTCTCGGTTCTCTCTTGGACGACGGTAGGGTTAGTTACCATCACAATTCCTAAAACTATAGCCAGTCCTATGCCTATGGGGATAAATTTTTTAAGGTTGCCAATTTGACCAGTCAGCAATAGCAAAATCCCGAAGCATATTGGTACTAAGGCTAAGGCAATTCTTTGTCCAGAAATTACAGCATTGATAAAGACTGTCACTAAAGAACCTAAACCGACTATCCGCCAAATAAAAGAGGGATCGGTGAAGCCGGTGGCAAAGGTAAAAAAGGTGCTGGAAATTAAGAACCACGCCCATTGCCAAGGGGCTACAAATGTTCCTGGCAGACGAATTACCCCTTCTTCGGGACTATATAAAAGCGCTCCACCAAAATAACACCGGGCTTCTAGTGATGTGACAAATAGGGCATTTCCTTCAAGACCTCTAGTGCCTTGACATATACCAGTTAGCAGTAAGAGGTATTGGATACATCCCAACACACAACAAAACAGTATGAGAACAATTTGGAGGCGCGATAAAAAGAGAAAATCCCGCTTATCCCGAATTAAATAGTAAGCACAACCAATAAGGGGGACATAGCCTAAAAATACTTTTAGCCCCAAAATTCCCATACCTAAAGGTATTTCTTTCTCTACTTTTTCTAATAGTCCGACACTAGGCGGGTTAAACTGCTGTCCACCATTGACAAATAATAGCGTTAGTACACTGCAACCCAAGACAATATAAAGCGGAATTTTAATGCCTTGGGGAATAATTAAAGGTAATCCCTGCTTTCGACAAGTTTGCCAAAGTCCAATTAGCGCTGGAACATAAAAGGCATCTTTAGCTAATTGGAGTATGGGACTACTGCCTAAATAGTAAGTGATAGTGCCCCCAACAGGTACGTAAATGATGAAGGCATATAGGGCTTGGCGCGGATATTTGTAAGAAAGGGACATGATGATTATCCCTAAAACACCGGGGACTGCTGCTTTAATTCCACCTACGAAAAAAAGCACAACGCCAATGAATAAACCGCCAAAAGTGGCGGTGGTGAGTAAACTAATGAGTTCTTTACGTGCTAGGGCTGCTTTGCGTTTTTGGGCTAACTGTTCTTTGAGACTAAGAGTAGAAGTTTCCTTAGAAGTCTGCTTTTTTGATTTTTTAGATGTCTTGGATTTTGACTTTATTTTCGGCATAGTAGGGCTGTCGCCTATCAGTATCAAGGTAATACATTATACTTGACAAATTTTTTGGGATTGCTGTAAGTTGTACAATCCAAATTCGTCCTGAACTGATTGATTTAATAATTTGCGATTAAAAATGTTAAATTTTAATCTTTTGGAATTATCAAAAAGGTTTTCTCCTGTGTCCAGGATATAAACTGCTCCTGGAAATGGTAATGATTTAATAGCTTTTCCTTTATTCTCCAAAATATCCCTAACTTTGCCGTGGTCTATAT
>NZ_JACKZS010000247.1 GCF_014222285.1 Nostoc sp. UCD121 | reverse complement strand
CTTCTTCCCCTCCTCCCTCTGCCTCCCCTGCCTCCCTTGCCTCCCCTACTTCCCACTCAACACTGAGTTTAGCGCTGTTAGTAAGCGTTGGTTATCGGACTCTTCGCGTACAGCAACCCGGAAAAAGCGATCGCCTAATTCTTTAAAACTAAGGCAATCACGGATTAAAATCTGGTGATACTTGAGTAATTGGTGCTGTAACTGCGAAGTAGACTCTTCAGACTCAACCAGTAAAAAGTTAGCAGCACTTATTTGGGGTTGCAATCCCGGTATTTCAGCCAAACCCTGAAAGAGTTGGTTTCGTGCAGGTGGTAGCCATGCCCAGGTTTGCTGCTGAAACTCTGTATCCTGGAGGGCTGCAATTGCCGCCGCAGCAGCTAGAGTGTTTACGGGCCAAGGGTCACGCCATCGCTGCCATTTAGCTAGGCAGTCGGGGTGGGCGATCGCATATCCTAATCGCAATCCTGGGAGACTGTAAAATTTGGTTAGCGATCGCAATATTACTAAATTCGGATATTCCTGCACCACCGGAATTAGGCTTTGTTCCTCATTAGGCGGCACAAAATCCATAAATGCTTCATCCACCACAACCAAAGCAAATTGCTCCAGGTAGGGCAAGATAGAGTCCCGTGAAAATATCTTTCCGGTTGGGTTGTGGGGATTATTCAGCAATAATCCTTTGTCATTCGTCCTTTGTCCTTTGTCAATGAATAATGACCAATGACCAGTGACTAATGACAAAGGACACTCCAGCACATTAGCGTTATACGCTGCCAAGGTTCGGTAATAGTCACCAAAGGCTGGAGTGATTAAAGTTGTCGCGGCTAATTGAGCCAATTCCCTACCTATTAAAGTGAGTAATTCTGCGGAGCCGTTACCCGGCAGAATCCACTCAGGAGGCAGTTGATGGAAGTGACTGAGAGCTAGTCTCAGTTCACTATAGTTTGGGTCTGGATAGTGCTTAAGATTACCAAGCTGGGACAGTATAGCAGCGATCGCGCTGTTTGGAGGCCCCAACGGGCTGATGCTAGCAGAAAAATCCAGAATAGCATCAGGGGGACAGCCAGCCAGTGCTGCTGCCCAGGCTAAATTCCCCCCGTGTGCAGGTTGCCGCATTAAAAAAGGGTTCCCGAAGACAGAACCTATGCTTTTGGGGGTGCTACCTTTTCTCTAAACAGTTTGCCTGCGGAGAAAGCAGGAACTCTCGTTGCGGGAATTTCCATTTTCTCATTTGTTTTCGGGTTGCGACCTTCGCGGGCTTTACGTTCGCGTGATTCAAATGAGCCAAATCCCACCAATGTCACCTTATCACCAGAGGAAACCGCTTCAATAATCGTTTCCAAAGCGGCAGTTAAGACTGCATCCGCTTGTTTCTTGGTAACACTAGCCTTTTCAGCTACGGCATCAACTAATTCACCTTTGTTCATGTCAAACTCCTGAAGGTTTACTTGAGATTCTTTACGGATGCACCCTGGTACATCTGTATTAAAATCTTTGTTAGCGGGAATACAAAAATCATCCTTTGGGAGTATGTTTACTCAAAACGGCTGTACATCCCATCGGCTCGACTTTTCAATGAATCATTCTAAAGCGTAGTAGCCTGATGTGGATAGATGAAACCATTAATTTATATAGATTTCAGGATTTTTTGTAGTTTTAGGGTACTTGTTTCACTAAAAACCACCCCAAAAGTAGGAAAAAATACTTAGTAAATACCGCAATCGCCAAGAAAACAGGGGAGTGGGGAGGTGGGAGATGGTGAGGATTTGTTGGGATTAATTACCGATGTTGAAGAGTTATTGCTGAGATTAAGCAATTTTTATGGAAATCGAAGGCTCATGTTCCCGATTTCTCTAAAAAGTCGGTTATTTTGCTCACTTTTCATATCATCTGAAAAATCCAACACGAAATTTAATCCCCTAGCGAGCTTTTTTAGTAGGGAAGGGGAAAAATCAAAGCGTCTCCCCTACAAGGCTATCCATTAGTTACATATTTCTTAACATTTGTGGTAGCGATCGCGAACACAATTTTTTCTAGTGCGTCTATTACGCAAGAAGATCCCCGACTTCTTAAAAAAGTCGGGGATCTGAGCATTTGCCAAATGTAACTTACCTGCTTGTTATCTTTATTGCCTACCGGGAAGCTTCAACCCTCGACGTTCAAGGATTTGCCGCACTTCTGGGCTGGGATTGTAGTTATAACCATAGGAGGAGTTTTCAGAGTCATCCATAATTTGAGGTGTGAGTAATACAATCACCTCATTGCGCTGGTTGGATCTATTTGTACTTCTAAACAGCGCACCAATAAGGGGAAGATCGCCCAAAATTGGAATCTTGGAAATACTTGTCCGGTCTTGGTCTTGAATAATGCCTGAGAGAATTAGTGTCTGACCATCTCGTAAGCGAATTAAGCCAGAAGTAAGGGAACGTTCAGAGACTAAAACAATTTGTCCATTTCCTGTATTTTGTGAGCCTGTGGGAGCGCTGACAGTAGGAGCAACCGATAGAGAAACGAACCCATTATCGTCAATCCGGTCAATTTTCACACTTAAGGTTAAGCCAACTTTTTGTTTTTCAATTGTTCTTTCTGTCCTAGAACCACCAGAAGTATCGGTTGTTTGGAGAGTTATATTTCCCACCACTTCCTGAGTCAGATTGACAAGAGCCTGTTGACCTTCTTGAACAATTAAAGTTGGGTCAGTCAAAATCTTGGCATTGCCATTTGTGACTTGAGCTTGCAAGCTACTGAGAAGACGTTTGGGGAATTGATAAATAGAAGGCAAGCTATATGTATATTGAGCAGGGGTTTGGCCAGTTACCTGACTAGTATATTGAGTCGGTAGACCAGTAACCGGGTCAAACTGAGTTGGAACAGATGTAATTGTTCCTGGAGTTGCTGCGGTAAATGCAGAAAGACCTGGTTGCGTTGGGTTAGAGTTTACACCAGCAGTAGGTATTCCTGTATTTGGATCTTGTGGGTTAAGAAAAATATTTGCGCTACTAAGTGGATTAGCGGTTGTAGGTGTACTAGTAACACTACTTGCTACTTCAGAACTAGTAGCTGGTCTGGAACCACCGAAATTAAGAGACGCTGCACCACCATCATTTGAAAAATAGTTGTTGCCAATCCCAAAAGAAAAGCTAGTGTTATAGTCCTGAGTGTTATTGAGATTAACATCGATAATCTTGACGTTAACTACCACTTGACGACGGCGGATATCAAGCTGAGTTAGTTGAGCCATTGCCATCTGAACTAGCTTGGGAGGCCCAATCAAGGTTAAAGAATTAGTGCGTTCATCTCCTAATGCCTGTAAACCTCTCAGTAATGGGTTAGAGTCTTTGAAATCAACGCGTTGAGTTTCAACCTTGGTTTCTGTAGTTGTCTGAGCTTGTGTGATGGGAGCAGCTGCATTCCCAACAGCTACAGCACTAACACTGGTAACTTGTCGTTCTCGGCTGATGGCACTTTCTGCCCCCAAGCCAACCAAAAAGTTGATGGCGACTCCCACCGTGACCTGATTGAGTCGCAGGTTACGCATAACCATGTCACGGGTGGAATTAGGTAGTTTAGGCCCCACAAAAACTGTGCGATTACTGCGGTTAGCTTCTAAACCACTCAAACGCAAGACGTAGTTAAACACATCTTGTACTGGCTCGTTTTCTATATCTAAAGAGATGGTTTGAGAAGTTGCTTGTGCAGTAGCACCTGGTTGACCTCCACCACCTTGCTCACCTCCGATATAAGCCAAGTTCAAATTAGCAGCACGAGCAAGCAGTGACAAAACCTCACGCACCGGTGCATCTCGCAATACTAAGCGGGGCACACGTTCCTGAGTTCCTAAGTCAATGGTGCTAGGAGAAGCATCAGTGGCGGAAACAGCAATATCTCCTACTGGTGGGGCAACGGCTCTGGGTAAGAAAGGTGGAGCCTGGCTTAGAGGTTGGCCTGGCCCAGCAGCTTGTGCAGGTTGTCCGTCAATGGTGACTTGTGGATTGGGAACAAGAACACCTGAATTTTGACCAGGTTGGACTGGAGTTGTAGCAGGCGGTGCTGTGGGTGTTGGCGCTGTTGGCGTTGGTGCTGATGCTATAGTGCCTGCCGATGGACTAAAGCTGAGTGTAATTCCATTTTGCGATCGCACCACGGGTTGACTGCTAGGTATATTGCTGCTGCCAGTTACCGTTACCCGAATGCTGTTGGCATCAAGCTGGCTAACCTCGACAGATGCAATTCCTGGTGCTGGGCTATCTTGACGAAAACTATTACCTTGTGGTAATCGTAATTGAGTATTGATAATATCTGCAACTAAAGCCTTACCTCTTTTTGTTGTGAAAACTTGCGGGCGCGAGCCTGAAGAAGTTTTCAAAGCAACACTAATTCCACCATTAACTGGATTTAACTGGACATTAGTAACTTGACTAATTTGTGCCCAAACTGGTTGAGCTGCCAAAAATACAAAAGCGGCAGTACCTAATATAAAACTATTACCGTGAAGCTGTTTCACAGTTCATTCCTCACCTAATAAAACCTTGTTTACAAACAATTTTGAGTAGTTCGTTAAAAGTAAGAAGTTATGAGTGAATAGTTAGGAATGATAACTCCTAACTCACAATTCACAATTCATAACTACTAATTAAAAACTACTTTTTCGGGGCAGCTTTAGCTGCGGCAGCAGCTTTAGCTGCTATTTCTTCAGGACTAAGTGGCATCAATACCTGTAACTGGAATGATGTGTTAATCGCTGCCGGCCCAACCTGTACTGGTGTTTTGTCTAATGGGGATCTTGACTCTACTGGAGCCAAATTTGCTTGATAATCTTTAACTATCAACAAAGGCTGTAATCGCTCAATGTTACGAATTATCGATTGTGTTTGCTCATAAGTTCCTGTAATTTCGGCATTGATAGTGCTGCGTTGCAGCTTGCCGTCAACCAGTAGTCCTAAAGATCCATCAATAATTGGTTCTGGCTTTTGGGAAACTGGTACAAATTTCTTCAGTTTGGCTCTGACTGCATTAATAGAAGTTGGAGTATTGCCAGACTCAATCAAACGGTTCAAATCTAACAGCAATGTATCTAAGGTTTTTTCGTTAGCAAATAAACCTAAAACCTGAACTTTTTGCTGTTTTGCCTGCGCTAGCTCTTCTTTAACTTTGCCAATCTCTTTGATACTGGCTTTTTTTTGCTCAATTTGCGCTTGCAGTTCAGAACTTTTGGCTTGCTGCTGCTGGTAGCTTTCCCAAGCTGGCATTAGCAGGTTTAACAATATATAACCTGCTCCCGCTAAACCAATTACCCCTACCAAGATGCCAATGATTTTTGGTGTAAAAGCAATACCAAATATCACGGGGTGGGCTGGCGTTTCCGAATTGAATTCGCCACCATGTTCGGCAAAATTTAAATCATCACTCAGCGTCATTTTGGAATGACTCCTGTTTGTTGCATACTACGAATTCGAGTTACTAACCCCACTGTGCCTTTTTTTTCCAACTCCCGGATTAATTCCGAAGCTGGAATATCGCTCATGCTAGATTGAATAGTGTATTTAACTACTTGGGGTGGCTTAATTGTTACACCACTAGAAGGTTGTGCTGCACCTGGTGGTAAGGGAGCATCTACTAATGCTGCCGTCAGAATTCTGCTTTCTGTGGACTTCAAGAACCGAGACTGTTGTAAACTCAATAAGAAATCATTGACATCGTTAAAAGAACGAGCCAATCCGGTAATTTCTAATCCGCCGGCCGGATTGCTTGGGGGCTGCCCTGCTACTACCGCAAGAGGTGGGATTTGCTTAATAGTTTCGATTTGCACTGCTGTTGGGATGCGATCGCGCAAATCTTGCAGCATTGCTGACCAAGGTCGAATCTGGTCGAATACAGTGACTAAAGCTTGGGTTTCCCCTTTAACTGCACTCGTCTCGGCTTTGATTTTGTTCAGATTTCCTATTTCAGTATCTAATCTCTTACTTTCCTGATCGAATTGTGCTATCTGAGCATCTAATTCAACAATCTTCCCTTGCAACAACCACCAACTAACTCCCAATAAAGCTGGAAGACCTATACCTACTGCAACCCCCACATACACTGGTGTCATATTACCTGTAGGGAATTTTAGGGATATTCCTCCCTTTCTGTCAGGCTTTTGCTGGTATGCTGGGCGATCTTTAAGAAAATTAACATCCAAACTGTACATTTTCTCACACCAATTAGAAACAAATATTTATGGTTTGAGAATTCTCAAACAGCGTAACTATCAAAACAAACAATCCAAAATCGTTCGACTGAGCGAAGTCGAAGTCTAAAATCGGTATTACACCTCCCGCATTCCTAAACCAAGTACAATCGCCAAGCCAGAACGTTGTACCTGTGGATATTTATCAGTGTCAACTTCTAACGACAAAGACCCAATTGGATCTATTTGGGTAGTTGGCAAGCTTAATCGTTGGGTAAAGAATTCATCTAGCTGTTGGAGTCCGCCTCCTGGCCCAGCTAATAAAATCTGCGCTACCTCCAAATTTTCACTTTGATTAAGGTAAAAATCGATTGAACGGCGCAGTTCATCCGTTAGTTCTCCCAATACTCTTAATATGGCTGCCATACCAGGATCGATTTCGGTAACACCGGTTTTCCCACCATCTAGAGGAGTTGGGGGAATAATCATTCCGTGTAACAGTTCCATATCTCGTGATGTGGGTAAGCTCATTGCCCTTGCTAACGCAGTTTGCATTTGATAAGTGCCTATGGGCACTGTGCGCGAAAATTGCGGTACTCCGTTAACAATGATGGCGATTTCTGTACTGTCGAACTCTATATCAACTAGGACTGCTGCTTCTTGCGGCCCAAATTGTCGCAGTTGCTCACGAATAGTTCGAATCAGGGCAAAACTGTTAATTTCTAAAACATCAATTTGTAGTCCTGCCTGTTCGAATGTACTTATATAGGTATCCGTTATTTCCTTGCGAGTGGCTACTAAAAGTACGTGTACTTTTTCAATGCCATCCTCATCTACAAAGTAGTCAAGTTTCTGATAATCTACATCAGCTTCTTCACGGGGATAGGGCAAATACAAACCTGCTTCATGGTTTAGCACCATTTCTCGCAGTTCTTTGTCATCTAACTCCGTTGGTACAGGTATAATCCGAACGATGGAATCTCGCCCTGGTACACCAGTGGCAACACGAGTAGTTTTGATTTTGCTTTCTGCTAGCGCCTGCTGGATTAATTGCGCCATTGCTGCGGGATCGGTGATTTGACCATCGGTAACTACGCCTTCTGGAACTGCTACCGATGTAAAGGTTTCTAGTTTCAAGCCTTGACGCTGTTTGCGTAGCTGAACTACATTTACCCGTTCGGGAGCAAGTTCAATGCCGACCCCTTTATTCGATTTGCCAAACAGACGATTGAATTTTTGTACCACAGTTGTGCCCGATGGACTGCTAAATTGAAAATTTAAATTTGTTGTGGATAGAAACGTAATATATTACGTCTCTACACGTAATTTATTTAGCCTATAATCTCGACAATTCTGTCTAAGCTTTTCACACTGATCAAGCGTAAAAATACTGGGAAAATGATTCAATTGCGAAAATTTAAACAACTTCTTGCTTTGGCACTGCTTGGCTTATTAACCAGTTGGATTGTAAGTTGCAGCACAGGTAATGTTAGTACAAATACAAAACAAGCTAATTCAGGAGGGGCAACTATTGAGTTTTGGACAATGCAACTCCAACCTCAATTTACCGACTACTTCAAAAATCTAATTGCAAATTTTGAATCGCAAAATCCAGGTATAAAGATTAACTGGGTTGATGTGCCTTGGGCAGCTATGGAGAACAAAATTTTAACAGCTGTCTCAGCAAAAACGCCACCTGATGTAGTTAACCTCAATCCAGGTTTCGCTTCCCAACTGGCGGGGCGAAATGCCTGGTTAGATTTAGATGCGAAAGTCTCAAACGATATACGTTCCTCCTATCTACCGAATATCTGGAAAGCGAGTACGCTTAATGGCAAGAGTTTTGGGTTTCCCTGGTATCTCACCACAAGGTTAACCATTTATAACACTGATTTATTAAAACAGGCAGGTATCAATAAGATACCCTCAACCTACGCAGAATTAGCACAAGCAGCACAACAAATTAAAGATAAGACTGGCAAATATGCCTTTTTTGTAACTTTCGTACCGCAAGATTCCGGTGAAGTGCTGGAATCTTTTGTGCAAATGGGAGTCACCTTAGTAGATGCTGATGGAAAAGCAGCGTTTAATTCAGCACAAGGTAAGGCAGCGTTCCAGTACTGGGTAGACTTGTATAAAAAAGGGCTACTGCCTAAAGAGGCTTTAACGCAAGGACATCGCCATGCGATCGATTTATATCAATCTGGAGAAACTGTGTTTCTAGCTTCTGGGCCAGAGTTTCTAAAAACGATCGCTAATAATGCCCCGAAAATCGCCCAAGCTTCAGCAATAGCACCTCAATTAACTGGTGACACAGGTAAGAAAAATGTCGCGGTGATGAACATAGTTATTCCCCGTGATAGCAAACAGCCAGATAGCGCTGTTAAGTTTGCGTTATTTGTTACCAATGACGAAAATCAGTTAGCTTTTGCGAAAGCTGCAAATGTTCTACCTTCTACAATCAAAGCATTATCTGATAGTTACTTTAAAGATGTTCCAGCTAATGCTTCTACAGTAGAAAAAGCGCGAGTTATCACTGCTAAACAACTGCAACAAGCAGAAATATTAACCCCGACTTTGAAGGATTTTAACAAACTACAAAAAGCAGTTTACGAGAACTTGCAAGCAGCAATGTTAGATCAAAAAACTGTAGATAAAGCCGTAGAAGATGCGGCACAAGAGTGGAACAATAGATAAATTGGGAATTGGGAATTGGGAATTAGTCAATAGTTTTTCTTCTCCTACTCCCTAATTCCCCTTATTTACCTCACTACTTACTCCTCCTTTGTAAAAAATCGCCTACTAGATAAAGGGAACCACATAAAACGCTTAAATTGTCTTTGGTGGTGGTTGAAGTTGCGGCTTCTAGTGCTGTAAATAAATCTGGATGGATTTGGCGATCGCTTAATTTGGGACAGATGCTATAAGCTAGGTTTGCTAAGGAGTCTAGATCGGCAGAGGTTCTACCTGGCCAGGATTCTACTGGTATTGGTACTAAAAAAAGGCGATCGCCTGGCCGCAGCAGGGCGGCAAAAATATCAGCATGATCCTTATCGGAAAACATTCCTATAATCCAAGTGATGGGCTTGGGATTAACTGCGTCTAAGCTATCAACATACCGACGAAGAACTTGGGCGGCGGCAGTATTATGAGCGCCATCAAGTAATATTTTATGGTTGTTCCAGGTAGCCCATTGCATCCGCCCTGGCCATTGAGTTTTTGCCATGCCCTTAATTATGGCTTCTTCAGAAATCTGCCAACCCTGTTGTTGGAGAATTTCTAAAGCTGCTATTGCCAAAGCTGAATTTGCTAATTGAATTTGTCCGGCTAGTGGCAAAGGATATTTAATTAATTGAGAATTTTGAAGTGTTTGATATTCTGCCCATCCTGTAGTGATTTGACGGGCAGGTTGAGGCGTAAAAATTGGACATTCTAATTCTAAAGCGCGCGATCGCACAACTTCTTCTGCATCCGGTGGCAATTGCCCAACCACGACGGGACATGCAGCTTTGAGAATACCTGCTTTTTCTCTAGCAATGTCCGCGACGGTGGGGCCAAGTTGCTGCCAATGTTCTCGACTGATGGAAGTGATGATAGTAACTATGGGTTCCAAACAGACATTAGTTGCATCTAAGCGCCCTCCTAGTCCGACTTCTACCACAGCCACATCTACTTGCTGCTGGGCAAAATATAACCAAGCAGCCGCTGTAATTACTTCAAACTGAGTGGGGTTCCCATACTTCTGTGAAAAAGTTTTATCCCCCCTATCCTCCTCCAAGTGGGAAACATAGCCCCCCTTGGAAAGGAGGGTTGGGGGGATCTCCTCGTCACCAGCCTGAATAACTGCTTGGACTTTTTCTAATAATTGGCTCAGTTCTTCAGAAGAAATTGGCTGTTCATTCAAACAAATACGTTCCGTCCAATCGACTAAATGGGGGGAAGTGTAGCGTCCTGTGCGATAACCAGCCTCAGTAAGTATTGAGGAAAGATAGGCACAGACGGAACCTTTCCCATTAGTGCCAGCAACATGAATTACCGGGACTTGGTGATGAGGATTGCCGAGATTTGCCAATAAGTGGACAATGCGATCGAGTCCTAGATGGACACCAAAGCGTTGAAGGGGTTGTATTACAGAATCAATATCCAAGGAAGGAAGGCAAGGGGACAGGGGGCAAAGGGCAAGGG
>NZ_JACKZS010000246.1 GCF_014222285.1 Nostoc sp. UCD121 | reverse complement strand
AAATTTATTGTTTTTAGTTAAATAAAACTTTTTAATTTGCTAATCTTGTCACATTTTTACAAAATAAATATTTTTACTATAAAAGTGAGATACATAAAAATTAATCTAAGCACACAGTACTTGTTAAAAGGGCAGATTACTATTTTAGACAGAATAAATTGATGTTTTTTATATCAATTTTTAGCAAAAAAATTAGAGCTAGAACATAATCAGTATTTAGAAAAGCGTAACTTTATATTTACTCATTTAGATAAAAACACCTATACCTAATGATAGAGAGAAAAATTCTTCCAAGCGATTGATGAAAGATAAATCTAAACATGTATTAATAAGGGTATTACAAGCTATAAATTTGTGAATAATTGATTGTTGCTGAGGAGAAAAAGATAATGGTTGTAGGTGTACATAAACGTGCTGTAGGTGTATTTTCTAATCGTCGAGATGTTGAACATGCGCTACATGAATTGAAAAAAGTCGGCTTTGATATGAACAGAGTCTCTGTTATTACGCAAGATGGAGACAGAGACGATATTGCTGGGGCTGAAGTGCGCGATCGCGTTGGTGATAAATCTGATGAAGGTGCTAAAGTTGGAGCCGCTACAGGCGGTGCTTTGGGCGGATTAACTGGTTTATTAGTCGGTCTTGGTACTTTGGCAATTCCTGGAATTGGGCCAATTATGCTGGCTGGAGCCGCAGCAACTACTTTAGCTACAACTCTTGCTGGTGCTGGGATTGGTGCAGTAGCTGGTAGTCTGCTTGGTGCATTGATTGGTTTAGGAATTCCCGAAGAACGAGCTAGAGTTTATGACGAACGTGTAAGAAGAGGACACTATTTAGTGATCCTTGATGGCACAGATACAGAAATCGCTAGAGCAGAAGCAATTCTCCATCAGCGTGGTGTCGAAGAGTTTGGTATTTACGACAACCCAGATGCGAGAAATGCTGATTATGTCGCTCCAACCCATAACCTAAATGTGGCTCATAGTGGTGTTGCTAGACGAGCGATCGGAGTCTTTCCTCATCGCCGGGATGCAGAAGCAGCACTCACAGAATTACGAGATGCAGGTTTTCCTTTAAGTAGAGTCTCTATCATCGCCAAAGATAAAGATGGTCGTGGGATCGCTGGTGTCGATGTAGATAGAAATGTCGGAACAGGTAATAAAGCAGACGATGGTGCTAAAACTGGAGCAGCTACAGGCGGTGTTCTAGGCGGTTTGACTGGCTTATTAGTTGGTCTTGGAACTCTAGCAATTCCTGGAGTTGGGCCTGTGATTGCTGGTGGCGCAGTAGCAACAGCTTTGGCCACAACCTTAGCTGGTGGTGCGATCGGTGCAGCTGCTGGCGGTATTGTTGGCGCACTGGTTGGCTTGGGAATTCCTGAAGACAGAGCGCGGGTATATAGCGATCGCTTCCAAAGAGGCGACTACTTGGTAATTATCGATGGTACCCAAGCTGAAATCCACCAAGCTGAAGCGATTCTCAACCGTCGAGGTATTGAAGAATTTGCTATTTATGATGCCACTGATTTAGGCGAACATCGGCCAGGTTCCGACCGAGTAATCCATCATGACACACCAGTAGCCAATCCTATTCACCCCAATCACTCAACAGATCTTCATGGAAACGATCCTGCTGTAGTGATTGTTGACCGTCGTGATGAAACACTTTAATCCAAAGTAGTTTTCACTGATACTAATTACACACAATTGCAAGGGCAAGAATTCAAAAACTTGCTCCTCACTTCACCGTAGAAATCAACAAATTTCACTTTCCGATTGCGAATTAAATCTATGAAAAAGCTAACCCCCTTCTTAATTAGCACCCTTTTAGTTTTTGGTGTTGCTGCTTGTGATAACGCTTCTAAAACAAGCGAATCTGCACCCAATAATCCTAATGAAGCTCCACAATCACCCAGTGTACAAACAACAGAAGCTTCTCAAAAAGACGCACAAAGTGAAACTCGCAGAAGACAACTTGATGCTGATATCCGAGCCCGCGAACAACGAAATAATGTCACTGGCGGCGATACAGACAGAGCTAAAGGTGACTTATCAAGTCAAGTTCGCTCTAAGCTAGAGGCAAACATACCCAAGGGTCAACTAACAGTTGATGCCACACAGGATGGAGTTGTCACTGTCGGAGGAACTGTTAACAATCAGCAAGAGTTAGCTAAAATTGAACGTTTAGCTAAAGAAATTAAAGGTGTCAAAACTGTAGTTGTTAAAGCAACTGTTGCCCCACCGACAAACTGAGCCAACTAACAATAAATCCAAGTGAGTAGGTAGAGAAAAATAAATTTATATTTTCCTACTCATACTTAATGGTCAGTTATACTTATTACTGACCATTAATAATTGACAACTGGCAACTTTAATAATTATATTTATTGATGCTCAGTTCAGTTACAGAAAATTTTGTAATCATTGAAAAACTATGGAAACCGAACAACAGCAACGTGAATCCATCAATACTTCATTATCACAAGGTACGCTAGCACTTGAAGGTGTAGATGCAAATTTGCCAAAGTTACCACCAGCATCGGAACCGGAATCTCAATGGCAGCAAATTAGTAGACAAGTTTCTCAATTTTTGGAGAAACTACCCGCATACTTAGGTAGATTTTTTCAGGACTATAAGCAGCCTTTAATCACCGTTGCTTTAATTTTAGCTGCCATTGTTACAGCAAAGTTAGTGCTAGCACTATTGGATGCGATCAATGATATTCCATTACTATCACCACTCTTTGAATTAGTTGGAATTGGTTATGCCAGTTGGTTTATTTTCCGTTATTTACTAAAGGCTTCAACTCGGCAAGAATTAGCTGAGGAAATTCAATCCCTAAAAAATCAATTTGTGGGCGAATAAACTTTCTAACCATTCAACTATTACACTACATTATGGTAGAAATTTATCTACCTTTAAGACAAGGGGCTTAAACTCCTTGTCTTAAATAGTAAATGTAAATTATTAGTATTTAACCTAAATTAATATTAATCTTTTGATACACCGGAAGATAGAGGATGTAATCCTCTTTTTAAATTTAAATCACTTCTAAAGATAGTAGCTCGGAGATTAAAAAAAGCTTAATCTAGTTTTTGAAGTTATTTAATAGATTCTTTAACGAGGACATAAATTATGGCTAATGAAGCAGTTAAAAGAGATATAGATTCATCCGATCGCGCTGAAGCAGATAGTTATGATCGCGGCATTATTCCAGCGGAAACTGCTGCTCGGATCGAAAGAGAAGGCGGCAACTACAAAACACTCCCTACAGAAGAAAGGGAAGCAGATGCACCTACAGATGACCAAACCGATCCAGAAAGTATACGCACTACTGACGGATACACCGTAGACAAAGAAGGTTTGTTGAACAACTATGCAGTTGAACCGGAAATGTACTACGAAGAACCAGGTGATGCACGCAAACAAGCAGCAGAAGATACTGCACAACGTGTTGAAGAACTTGGAGAAGTTAATCAGGATGAAGAAGGCAAGTTGACCGAAAAGGGCGACAAACGCGGTAGAGGCCCAGGAATAATTTAATTAACAAATATCCTTTTGGTGGGTGCAATTACACGTAAAAAGGCTAAATAGGCAGTTTGTAGAGACGCAATTATAGTAATTGCGTCTCTATTTATATTTGGGTTAACGCCACAACCTTTCAACTGCGTTGGGCTTTGTGCAACCTATCTAGCTCAGTGCAATTGCGTAACTAATTTTACAGGCGACGAAGCCAACTTGTTAAAAGTAGACTCATCTTTATATCCACACAAATTTTGCTGGATATAAAGTCAGTACCTGATTGAAATAATCTAAAAATATGGGGCTTTTAATATTTTCTGTTGCTTTAG
The DNA here is from genome assembly GCF_014222285.1 of Nostoc sp. UCD121. Classification (GTDB taxonomy): domain Bacteria; phylum Cyanobacteriota; class Cyanobacteriia; order Cyanobacteriales; family Nostocaceae; genus Nostoc. The sequence goes on along the minus strand of NZ_JACKZS010000246.1, from coordinate 6,536 downwards.
TTGCCATTGTTGCTCTAATTATCATTAATGCCTACAACGATTTAGTTAAGTATCGCAACCGTTACAAAAATGCTTACTCTCAAATCGATGTTCAATTACAGCGTCGCTATGACTTAATTCCCAACTTGGTGGAAACTGCCAAAGGGTACATGAAACATGAGCGGGAAACCTTAGAAGCAGTAATCGCCGCCCGGAATTCTGCAATTAATGCTAGCAGTCGTGCCGCGCAAAATCCCGGCGATCCACAAGCGATGCAACAGTTGGGCAATGCTGAAGGAGCGCTGACGGGTGCGTTAAGTCGGTTGATGGTACTTTCAGAATCTTATCCAGAATTGAAAGCCGATCGCGCCATGACTCAGGTGATGGAAGAATTATCTTCCACTGAAAACCGGATTGCCTTTGCACGTCAGGCTTTTAATGACGCGGTGACACTTTACAACACCAAGAGCGAATCTTTCCCCAGCAATCTTGTGGCAAATACTTTTAACTTTACTGTTGCAGAATTGCTCGCCGAAGCGACTCCAGAAATGAGAAATGCTCCACGCGTGTCTTTTTAAATATCTATGAATTTCTTTGAACATCAGGATCGGGCACGCCAAAACACGCAACAATTAATTGGGTTATTTTCCCTGTCGATCGCAGTCATGATTCTGGCGATTTACATTGCCGCTTTATTTCTGTTCGGCATGGCTCCACGTGTTTGGTGGCATTCAGGGATATTTCTGTATGTGGCTGGGATTACAATAATTGCGATCGCAGTGGGAAGTCTCTATAAAATTGCCTGTCTCCGTCAAGGAGGAAGCGTCATTGCTCAGGAGTTGGGGGGACAACTCTTACTCCCAGATATGGCAGATGAACAAGGGCAACAACTATTAAATATAGTCGAGGAAATGGCGATCGCTTCTGGTATTTCTGTCCCACAAGTTTATCTCCTGGAAAGAGAAACCGGGATTAATGCCTTTGCTGCCGGATTTACGCCCAATGATGCTGTAATTGGTGTTACCCGTGGGACTTTACAACACCTAAACCGAGATGAGCTACAAGGAGTCATCGGCCACGAATTCAGCCACATTCTTAATGGAGATATGCGGCTAAATTTGCGTTTAGTAGGACTCTTGCACGGGATTTTGTTCATTTATTTAACCGGAGAATTGTTGTGGCGCATTCGCGGTAGCTTCCGTTTAGGAAAGGAAGATAAGGGTTTACCTATCTGGGCTTTTGGTTTGGCACTAATGGCAATTGGCGGTATTGGATTAGTCTGCGGACGCTTGATTAAAGCCGCCGTCTCTCGCCAACGCGAATTTCTTGCCGATGCTTCGGCTGTACAGTTCACCCGCAACCCCAACGGACTTAACGGAGTCTTCCAAAAACTCCAACAGATGGATTCACGCTTGATTTCGCCTGGTGCAGAAGCCGCTAGCCACATGTTTTTTGGCAATGCCCTCAACCCCTCTTTCTGGGACAATATGTTTTCTACCCACCCACCTCTGGCAGAACGTATCCGTCGCGTTGGGGGTTTGAACGTCAGCAATTTGCCAGCAAAGCCATCTCGCAATCAAATGCGTTCCCCCTCCCAAGAATCTCTGACAATGGGCTTTGCTGGTGGTTCCAATGCCATACCAGAACAGGTTGTAAACCAAGTTGGAAGCGTTACCCCAGAGCATTTTACCCATGCTCAAGCGCTGTTATCGCAGTTACCAGAATCCCTACGCTTGGGTGTACGGGAGCAGGAAAGTGCAATGGCGATCGCTTTTGCCCTAGCGTTAGATACAGAAAATATCGAGATCAAAGAACGTCAAATTGCTTGGTTACGCGAGGTACAGCCTGCTGAGTTGGTAGACAAAACTCTGGAATTGAGTAGCGAAATTAGCCAGTTAGATGCCAAAATCCGCCTACCACTTGTAGATTTGGCAGTACCCGTATTACGCCAAAATTCTGCCAAAGAATGCCAAAGACTATGCAAATGTGTCCACGGTTTAGCTGTAGCCACCGGAAGTTTATCATTATGGCATTTTGTGTTGCAGTTAATACTGTGGCATCGCCTCCAACCTAGTATAAATCCTGAATCTGCACCAACAGTAGAATACACTTCCATAGAACAAATTTGGCCAGATAGCCTGTTAGTACTGTCCGTAATTGCCCGCGTTGGACACTCTCAACCCGATGCGTCCACCGAAGACATCGCCTATGCTTTTCGTTCTGGAGTTTTTCGGCTTCCCAAAGCCGCAGAACAAGAAAAACCAGACACGACACCAAGCTGTAATTTCACTGAACTTAAGAAAAGTATTGAACGCCTCCGCCTTGCCAGTCCCAAACTCAAGCAAGCTATTATAGATGCCTGCGCTCATACGGTACTATTAGATAACAAAGTTACACAGTCAGAAGCAGATTTGCTCAGAGCGATCGCTATGACGCTAGACTGTCCCATTCCCCCATTTTTAAACCCTCAGCGTGGCATTTCAAAACAGAAACAATCTTCTCCGAAGGGAAGTTAATGTAACGAGTGAGACACAATTATTTATAACTAAACAATAAAGTCCGTTTTTGCGGACTTTTCTATTATTCTTTTTTATAGCTAGAAATAGCTGTTTAACAAGAAAATAACCCGTTGCATTATCATTATATTTACAAGCAATTGATTTATTTTCGTTTTCCTTTTTTTCTTGGCGTTATTCTCTACGAAACGCTGCATGTTGGCGGTTCATTCATTTTCATAACTCAAATAGGATTGCTATCTGGGCAAAATAGTATCATATTGTACAAAAACTCTTGGCATTGCCTATAAGTATTAACTTGCTTAAAAAAGTTTAGACAAAATGCCAGCATTCTAGAAATTTGATTGCTATATTAGATTAAATAACTATTCTGGCAAGGATTAAAAAGCTGTGCGGGATGATTTACAGGGCTTGGAAATTAGTCAGGATGAACTGCAAAAGCTGACTAATTTACCTGTCAATGATCAACTTTTAATCATTACAAATCCTCTCAGAGATTTTGCAAAATTATACATCCAAAAAATTAAAAGTTCGGAAGGAGCAACTGTAGTTTTTATTGGGTTTGCTACATTTGTTTTTGGCTATCTTTTATTTGATATAATTCTAAAAATATTTGTATCATGGATAGAAATTCCATCTTGGATAGTATTAATTATATTAGGTCTTTGGGTTGGCGGTCTTACGCAAAGCATCTTATATTTAATATGGAAAAAGAGAAGTAAAATTGTCAAGCTCAATATGACGAACTCTCTCCAAATCCTGTTAAACGATGTTGAAAGATATAATACTGTAATTAGAGCAATACATATAAATGACCAAATAGAAGAAGCTGGTAATCCAGAAGTGCTGATAAAAGAAAGAGAGAGTGTTCTTGCAGCGCTTAATCTGACTAAAGCTGATTTAGTTCGCGCTTTGAAGACAGAAAGGATTTTGAGAGAAAATAAGAGCTTTATCCTTAGTAATACAGAACTATTCGTCAACAATTTAGCAACTTTAACAGCCATGCAAGTAAATGAACAGGCTACTGAGCATGGAAGGTTGCTTAATGAAGCCTTACAGATTGCATTAGATGTGCAACACGAAATGAAACGATTACAGACTCAAGGTTAAAAGATTCGTTCGTGAGCAGTATGTCGCAGACAAGACTCAGTAACGTAATTCGTAATCGAAAAATAGGTCAGACTAAGAAACCTCTTCTGATAGCCCAATTATGGATGGAGATTTAGACCTCAACTGTAATTTAATTGCCAATTGTTGGTGGCTTTTTCCATAATCCTTCCCACGGTAGCGATCCCCGGTCTAACATAAAGAATATCAAGAAAGTGATCGCTTATCGGCATGGACTGGAAAGAAGTCAGAGGTAACTGGGTAATCATTCCCCGAAATCCCATAGGTATCATCCATTTTTTAGGAGGTGCATTTGTCGCCACTGCACCACACATCACTTATCGCTGGTTACTGGAACAACTGGCAAGTAAAGGCTATGTTGTAATTGCTACGCCTTTTGTCAATACATTGGATCATACAGCGATCGCAAAATCCGTGCTGTTAAACTTTGACCGCACCCTGGAACGATTACATGATTCTGGAGCATTACGCAAGCTTTACTTCCCCATCTACGGTCTTGGACACAGTATGGGCTGTAAACTTCACCTGCTAATTGGTAGCCTCTTTAAAGTAGAACGTGCAGGCAATATTTTAATATCCTTCAACAACTACGCCGCCAAAGAAGCTATTCCCCTAGTAGAACAGTTTAATTCTACTTTGAACATTGAGTTTACTCCCTCACCGTTGGAAACTAACAAGCTTGTCCAAGAGCGTTACACTATCCGACGTAATTTATTAATAAAGTTTAGTAATGACACCATTGACCAATCAGCAGCTTTAACCAAAATATTACAAGAACGCTTTGATGACATGGTGACAGCACAAACGTTACCAGGAAATCATACAACGCCTTTAGGTCAAGATATTAAATGGCAAACTGGAACGTCTTTTACCCCCTTTGATGCATTAGGGCAATGGTTCAAGCAAGAAGCATACCGCGACTTGAACCAGTTAAGAAGTTCTATCCTGTTGTGGATGAATCCTCTTGCGCCTCCATAATGTTTTATGACTGTCAAAAAGTCAGAAATTCGACTGGGAAATATAGAAAAATCCCAGCTACATTAACTAATGTAAGAATATTGACATTAGTTAATAGTAGGAAATTCAGCTTTTTATTCTTCCTAGAAGCTATGCGAACAAAGCAAACCTTAAATTATTTATGCTGTTCTACTTATTAATACCGAAATGCAGCAGGTTGCAAGTAACTACATAATTTAGTTAGGAATAAAAAATTAGATATAAAGAGCTTCTGCCTCCTATATTAAAACCCGTAGTTTTATACTTCATGAAAAAGAAAACTGTTTTATTACTAACTAATTAACTAACATTATATTTTGGTTTTCTATCTTGGCAGCAAATTATTAATGAGTCTTTCTTAGAAATTCCTATGTTTCAAATCCTAATAATTGATGATGATTATTCAATAAAAATACTTTTGAAAAGGATGTTGGAAAAACAGGGTTATGAAATAGTTACTGCCAGTAGTGGCGAGGAAGGAATAGAAAAAGCGCTAGCTTGCCGTCCAGCATTAATTATTTGTGATTGGATTATGCCGGGGTTGACTGGTCTGGAAGTCTGCCAGCGTATTAAGACAGATCCCAGATTTTTCACCACATTCTTTATTTTATTAACATCCTTAGATTCAGTTGCCGATTGCGTCAAAGGTCTAGATGCTGGTGCTGATGATTTTATTTCCAAACCTATCGAGCATAATGAATTACAAGCGCGGGTAAGAGCGGGGTTACGCCTGCATCAGTTAAGTAGAGATTTGCAGGCTCAAAAGTTGCTTTTAGAATCAGAAATGTCAGAAGCAGCAGAATATGTGCGATCGCTGCTGCCTTTTCCTATGACTGAACCTTTCAATATAAATTTTCGATTTATTCCCTCGCGACAGCTCGGTGGTGACTGTTTCGATTACTATTGGCTTGATGACGATTATATAGCAATTTATTTACTCGATACCGCAGGACATGGACTCAAAGCTACTCTTCCCTCAGTTTCGGTGCTGAATCTGCTGCGTTCTCGTGCGCTCAAAAGTCTCAATTACTATCAACCTAGTGATGTGTTGAAGGCTTTGAATGATACCTTCCAGATGAATTATCAAAATGACAAATACTTTACGATTTGGTACGGAGTTTACAATCGAATTACCCGCCAATTAGTCTATTCTAGTGCAGGTCATCCGCCAGCAGTTTTAATAACTGGTTTATCACCGAGAAAGTCTGATGTTCAACTTTTGAAAACCCCCGGTATGCCAGTTGGAATGTTTCCAGAAGCAAAATATGTTGATGGGGTTTGCAATATTGAAAAATTTAGTAGCCTTTACATTTTTAGTGATGGCGCTTATGAAATCACTAAATCAGATGGCATTCTTTGGAGTTTGGATGCTTTTATTCAGCTACTAGTTAGCTTACAAAATCCTGTTGATTGCCAACTCGATCATGTACTGAGTTATTTAATCGCTCTGAACTCCAAAGATGCTTTTGATGATGATTTATCTATTTTGCAAATTAAGTTTGATTAATTACGTATTGGATACTAAAACCTGATTAAATTCGTCTTGGCTAGGGAATATTTCAAATACTTTATCCATATTAGTAAGTTCAAATAATATCCTTACTTGCTCATTAATTGAGCAGAGAACAAGCTTAGTATCTGCTGCCCGCAAGGTTTTAAAAGCTAACACTAAAGCTCCTAAACCTGAACTATCCATAAATATTACATCTTTAAAATCCACTAACACAATTTTCGCACCACTTTCTAAAATATCAGTGATATTTTGTCGAAATTCTTGTGAAGTTGTGGCATTCAAATTACCACTGAGCTTAATAACTTTTACTTGTTCTCTCATAATTATGTCACGCTTATTTGTGTAAATGATGCTCTGATGCCGCTATTTTCGCTATTATATACCCATCATAGAGCATTTAAAAA
>NZ_JACKZS010000245.1 GCF_014222285.1 Nostoc sp. UCD121 | reverse complement strand
CCCCCTGCTCCCTGCCCCCTGCCTCTTCTCCCCACTTCTGTTGTCTAAGACATAGAATGGAAAGGCTGTATTAAAATAACAATCTGGAGATACTTGCTATGTCTCGTCGCTGTGAACTAACTGGTAAGAAGGCAAATAACGCTTTTGCTGTTTCCCACTCCCACCGTCGTACAAAACGCCTTCAGCACGCCAATCTGCAAAGCAAGCGTGTTTGGTGGGCAGGCGGAAATCGTTGGGTAAAATTAAAGCTGTCCACCAAAGCAATTAAAACCCTAGAAGTCAAAGGGTTAGAAGCAATGGCGAAAGAAGCTGGTATTAATCTCAATCATTACTAAGTAACCTGGTATTTGATAACCTGAGACTATGTACGGGAGACAGGATAAGCGGCTTTGGCCGCTGTTCATCCTGGTTCCCTACCAAAATAGAACTGAAATTAGACGGCTCATTACCCAAAATTAATTCTTAATTACGAATTACGAGTTATCCCTGTTGTATCTGCTTTTGTACCCAAAGACGAAAAGCTTTGAATGTTGCATTTCTGCCTTCGGTTATAGTTTGCTCACGATATTGAGTAATCGCTTCACCTAGTTTAAATTGAGGAAAATTTAGGCTTTGCTGAGACTCTACATAATGCTCATTTTCTAGAACATTAATTTGGAGCTTTCCTTTGTTAAAACGCCAAAGCTCAGGTACTTTTAAAGCTTCATAAATATTCGGATGAGTGCGAGAAGTAATGTCAACTTCTATAGCTAAATCTGGAGGGGGGTCTACTGTTAAATCTAGACGCTTCTTCCCACGAATCTTAGATTCATTTTTTATATAGAAACACTGGTCAGGTTCTATACCTTGAGCCATTACTTGGTTTTTGAAGGTTGTAGAACCAAGACTGATGAACTCAGTATTTAGCTCTTCCAGAAGCGCTTTGACTAAATCGCCAATAATTTCTTTATCATATTCATGTTCTGGCAGTGGTGCTGTAATCTCCAGTATTCCCCTGTCATAAGCAATTCGTGCTACACGGTGTTCCCCTAAATCCTCTAGAATTGTTTCCAATTCCTGCCAGGTTACGTCTCGCAGTAACACTCTTTGTCCTGGTGGAACATGGATGTGCTTTAATTCCAACAACATCATCTCCACTCCCAGTAGCTTATATCTCAATTTAGCTTACTCTACTAATTCATTGCGGCAATTTTTGCTGCTACATCGAATTGTCGAATGCTTACACGCCGCAGCTTGTTATCGGATATCACCTAACTCCTCATAGAAGTGTCAGCAGAGAAGCATAGTTTAAAGAAAAAACCTCTGGGGACTCCAGAGGTTTTAGTTCCTGATTTAGTTTCTATTGGTTACTACAATTTGTCCTCAGTCATTTCCAGATAGAGAAGGAAATTATTTGATTTGAAAGGAGTTAAGGGTAAGCACACTTTCTAGAAGTGTCTAAATATACTAAGCCCAAAAATCATGAATTACCTTGCAAAAATATTTATTGAACCAGAGGAAATTGTCAACTTTTTCAAAAATTTAGTAAAACCTGTCTTTAGCTAGAGAAAATTAGTCGTAAATACGTCTATAGATGCTTTTTTGCCAAACTAGAATATTTTCATACTAGAGATAGATATTTATATCATAAATATGGCAGATAGTAAGGGATGTAGTTTTCCTACTATTGGCAGATGTAGAGTTAATATAAACTCATAATAATCCTGTGTTTTTTAGCAAGCAATAAGTTAGGTATTTTGCTATTTGTTCCAATAAGAAATTTTAAATTAGCGATTATTATTAAAGCGGAAACTCTATGTTAAACTCTTACTTTTTTTATTCCGATGATTTGTAATATTTTAGTGAAACTATTATCAAGTTTTGATAAATATTTTTTATTTTTTGTGAAAGCTATTGACTAGATGTAGGATTATCCTTAAATAAAGAATAGTGGATTAAGATAAAGATTGAGTAACTGTCACTTTGGCGTTGCAATTTTCTTCGAAATAGGTTCAAATTTAAGACTATCTACTGATGAGAAAGCCACTAGTTTTAGATAGTCTAATAAGTAGATTATTATTCATACCTGACCTTGACTGTTTTTAGATTCCCATTAACGGAACAAGATCAAACTTTTCATTGGTAATCAAAACTTAACCTACTTAAATGTTAGTAGGTTAATCTATAAACCGTATTGTAGAATTCAGTAAAATCATCAATATAAGGGCTACCCGAAGCCTTGAAAGTGTTTACCTATTACCATCAACTAGGGATAATGGTCTTAACCAATACCATTATTGCACCGGGCTTCAGGAAAATCTGTCAAATTTTAGCGGCTAACCAATGATTGGTTTAATGGTTTGAAGCATTTTTATTCCAAGTGAAGACCATTAAGTCCCAATTTTAATTTATTAAAACCTGAATTAAGACAGTAATATCGCTCCTAAATCATCAGAATATTAGGGGTATATATACCTGTCGCTATTTGCACACCACATCAATATTTAATTAACCTTCTAGGCTCAATTAATTTGCAGTTGTAATCCTGGTATTTCAGGATTGGTAACAGTTGCAAAAGACACATTTGCCCACATTTCATACTTGGTAAAAACTGATAAAAATTATGTCAGAAAATTTCAGTCAAGAGAAAGCTTTTGAATGCTATGACATTCACGAGAGCAAGTTCTTAACACCTTTCCAACGGAAGGCACTGCTGAAAAACCTGCAAGCTAATTTACAACCAGAATATCGTCGGCGGATTGAAATTATGTTACTTGCTGATAAGGGTAAATCTCAAAGCCAAATCTGTGAAATATTAAGTTGTTCCCAGGAAATGGCACGGTACTGGATTGGTGTAGCAGAGGCAGGTTTAGCACATAAATGGAATGAGCGACCGATAGGTAGACCAAAAACTGTTAATGATCAATATATTGAACGCTTGAAAGAATTGGTAAGTAATAGTCCGCGTGAATATGGTTACGCATTTAGCTGCTGGACAGCACAATGGTTAAGTAAACATTTAGCAAATGAATTTGGCATTGTAATTACCGATCGCCATGTTAATCGACTGCTAAAAAAAATGGGACTTTCTACTAAACGCAAAAATTCTTGTCCACAAGAAATTGACAAAAATAAAGATACTGGTATTACAATCTGCGACTTGCAATCTAACTCTGAACCTAGTTTGCATTGGTCATTTAATCTAATTCAGACCAATAACTAATACTGTTTTGGAGGTTAGAAAATGCCATCAGCGTTTTCCCAGCAATATTTAGCTGAACAAATTACCCAAGTCTTGGGTAAGTCGCTGTCAAAAGAAGAACTTGATACGTGTCTTGGAGGGCTGAAGATTGTCGAACCACAAATAGCAAAGCAGTTTTGGCAAGCAACTACAACTGACACAGGAATTTATATTGTCCTGAGTGGTAAAGTCAGGCTGCTGGATAGCTCTAATAATTTAATTACCACTCTCTTTTCTGGATCGTCATTTGGTGAGTTGACTTTATTTCCAGAAAAGGAATTTAGTCCTTATGTTGCTAGAGCTTCGGCAAACTTAAAGCTTTGTTATATCAACCAAGAGACTTTACAAGAGGTAATTCGGACATCGCTTAGTGTCCGCGATCGCCTTTTAAGACGCGCAGAGGTCTGGGATTTGCTGCTGTTATGTTGTTACAACTCCTTAATTGGGCATAATGGCTCCGTTGAGGAGACGTTTAAAGCGCTATCTCTATTTGAGCGGCACAATCTAGAAAGTGGTTCTTTAAGTGCCAATCTCACTAAAGATATTAAGCTTTGGTTGCTGTATCGGGGCGAACTGCTGGATTCTCATAGGCAAAGATTGACACCTGGAAACATCTATGTAAATCCCAAAGAGGGAAGTTTGCAGGTAGCGCAATCAGCGATCGCTTACAGTTTGAGTAATGCGGATTGGCAAACAGCCCTACAACACTGGCCGCAATTAGCAGAGTTGATAGATTCCCAAGAGCCTCAAACTGTCCTGGAGAGTGGAGATTTGGGGCTGGGGACTAGGAAAGACTCTTCTCAATCCCCAATCCCCATTAGCCCTTATCCCCAGAGGGGACACCACCTTCCCCAATCCCCAATTCCCAGCATTGAGCCAAAACAAAACCAAAGGAGACAACGGCCGTACTTTCCTAGCCCAAAGGTAAAGGCTGGGCATTGGTTGGGACGCTTAACTAAACGGTATCCGTTTTTTGAACAACAAAGCGCCTCTGACTGTGGAGCATCTTGCCTGGTGATGATTAGTCGCTATTGGGGTAAACGCTTTAATGTCAACCGCATCCGAGATTTAACTAATGTCAGTCGCAGTGGGGCATCAATGCGGGGTTTGACAGCCGCAGCAGAAAGTATCGGCTTTTCTACCCGTCCGGTGAAAGCTAGCTTCGATAAACTAGCCCAACAACCCCTACCTGCGATCGCTCACTGGGAAGGTAAACACTATGTTGTCGTCTATGAAGTCAATAAAAAACGGGTAATTATTGGCGACCCCGCCATCGGTCAACGTACCCTTACCGCTAGCGAATTTAAAGCCGGTTGGACTGGTTATGCCCTGTTATTGCAACCCACAGACTTACTCAAAGAAACCCAAGAAGCGACTACAGCATTTTGGCAGTTTTTTGATTTAGTCAAACCTCACTCACAAGTACTGCTAGAAGTGTTTCTCGCTTCGGTGTTGATTCAGGTGTTTGGACTAGTTACACCTCTATTTACCCAGCTATTGTTAGACCGAGTAATTGTACAGGGTAGTACCCTAACTTTAAACGCCGTTGGTTTAGGCTTACTAATTTTTGGTTTTTTCCGCATTGCTCTGAATGGACTGCGGCAATATCTACTAGATCACACAGCCAATCGTCTGTCACTAACACTGCTGGTAGGTTTTATCAAGCATACCTTTCGCTTGCCCCTAGCTTTTTTTGAGTCACGGTACGTTGGCGATATTGTCTCTCGCGTCCAAGAAAATCAAAAAATTCAGCGCTTCTTAACTGGAGAAGCACTATCTATTGGTTTGGATTTGATGACAGTATTTGTCTATTTGGCATTGATGTTTTGGTATAGCTGGCAAATGGCATTGTTCAGTTTAGCGATCGTCCCGCCTTTTGTATTCTTGGCACTGGTAGCTACACCTTTTTTACGCCGCATTAGCCGCGAAGTTTTTAATGCTTCAGCTAAAGAAAACAGTTATTTGATTCAATCTCTCACGGGTATTCGCTCAGTTCGCTCAATGGCAATTGAGCAAACAGTCCGATGGCATTGGGAAGAACTGCTGAATAATGTCATTAAAAAGACCTTTAGCGGTCAGGTAATTAGTAATCAACTGCAAATTTTTAGTTCTAGTATCGAATCACTAGTTACTACAGGATTACTTTGGTTTGGCGCATGGCAGGTAATTCAAAATCAACTGACTATTGGACAATTAATTGCCTTTAATATGTTGTTAGGCAACGTCATTCGACCTTTCCAACGACTCGTTGTCCTGTGGAATCAGTTGCAAGAGGTGATTATTTCTACTGAGAGAATTAATGATGTTTTAGAAGCCGAGCCAGAAGAAGATTTACAATTTCAACCCCGTCAGACTTTAAGTAGTTTACGCGGTCATATTGTATTTGAAAATGTGACTTTTCGTTATCATCCAGAAAGTGATATTAACGTCTTAGAAAACCTCAGTTTTGAAATCAAACCTGAGCAAACTATAGCGGTTGTGGGGCGTAGTGGTTCTGGAAAAACAACCCTCTCTAAACTGATTTTAGGGCTATATCTGCCGACGGATGGCAAAATTTTGATTGATGGTCAAGATGTGACTAATATTTCTCTGCGATCGCTCCGCTCCCAAATTGGCGTTGTAGACCAAGATACCTTTTTGTTTGGCGGTACGATTCAAGAAAATATCAGCATTGCTCATCCAGAAGTTTCGCAAGAAGAAATTATTGAAGCGGCGCGGCTAGCAGGAGCAGATGAGTTTATTAAGCTAATGCCAATGGGCTACGAAACCCAAATTGGTGAAGGTGGGGGTATGTTATCTGGTGGACAACGCCAACGCCTAGCGATCGCTCGTGCTTTGTTAGGAAACCCCTGCTTCTTGATATTCGATGAAGCAACCAGTCACTTAGATGCTGAATCTGAGCGGATTATTCAGCACAACCTTACAAAAATTCTTCAAGGACGCACAAGTTTAATTATTGCTCATCGTCTCTCTACAGTGCGTAATGCTGACTTAATTTTGGTTTTAGATCGGGGAATTTTGGTCGAAAGCGGCACTCACGAGCAATTAATCGCTAAAAAAGGACATTATTTTTATCTCAATCAGCAACAACTAGCGCAAACAGGTTGAAAGGGACTCAGAAATAGGGGATGAAGGAAATTAGATATTCGCTCATCCACCTTTGAACTGGATTCATCCACCTCAGATACTCAAAATCCCCAATCCAAACCTAATTAGAAATTAGCCTGTCCCTTATCCCCAACTTCCAATTCTTATGCCAAACCCATCTAATAATTCATCATCCGCCTTCGCTATCCCAAAACCAACTGAATTTCACCTGGTGGAAAACACAAATGCCATCTTTCACCCTCAGACACAAAAAACATCTGAAGCAAACGATTGGTTTTATGGCACCGAGGAACTACTAGATGCCTTACCAAAACTCTGGACGCGCTCCCTATTGTATTTACTGGTAGGCTTTGCTGGAATCATCTTACCTTGGGCAATGCTTTCTAAAGTTGATGAAACAGGGAGCGCTAGAGGACGCATGGAACCTGAAGGAGCTACCCAAAAATTAGATAGTCCAGTTACTGGTAGCATTACCGCCGTCAATGTCAAAGAAGGCTCAACTGTAAAAGCAGGACAGATTTTAGTTCAATTAGAGTCTGATGTGCTGCGAACCGATTTGCAGCAGGTGCAGACAAAACTGGAAGGTTTATTGAATCGGCGATCGCAACTGGATCTCCTGAAAAACCAAATTATCTTGACGATTAACATCCAAGAGCAACAAAATAAATCCCAAGAATTAGAAAAACTTGCTCAGGTTAGTCAGGCACAGCAAAATCTTGATGCTAAACAGAGTACCTATAACTCACAAAGACTAGAAAAATTGGCTTTAGTGCAACAAGCTAGCCAGAATATCAGTTCTACCCAAATTGCTCAAAAGTTAGCGAAAAGTCGTTTCAGCCGAGATGTCACAGAAGTTGCGCGTTATCGCCAGCTTTTGCAAAAAGGTGCAATTCCCCAAATCAAAGTTGTGGAATTAGAAAAGATTGCAGAAGAAAGTCAACGCTTACAGGAACAAGCAAAATCTGATATCACACAAGCACAGTTGCGCTTAAAAGAAGAACTTAACCGCTATCAGTCGTTGATGAGTCAAGCCCTTTCAGATATTCAGCAGGCAAAACTTAGTCTGCAAGAACAGCAAAGCAGCTATCGCAGTGTGGTGCAAGCAGGTAGACTAGCGGTGCTGAAAAATCAGGAACAGCTTAAAGATTTACAAGGACAAATTACTAACCTGCAATCAGAAATTGCTCAAACAGGAAGCCAGATTACATCTTTACAGCTACAGATGCAACAACGAATAGTGCGATCGCCTATTGATGGTACAGTTTTCGAGTTGCCTATCCACAAACCAGGATCTGTAGTAGAACCAGGACAGATGCTTGCCCAAATTGCGCCCAATAATACTCCTTTGATTCTCAAAGCGCAGATGCCTAGCCAAGAAAGCGGTTTTTTAAAGGCAGGAATGCCAGTTAAAATCAAATTTGATGCTTATCCCTTCCAAGATTATGGGGTAGTGCAAGGACGCGTTAGCTGGATTTCGCCTAACTCGAAAGTTCAAACGACGAATCAAGGTAACATCGAAACCTATGAATTGGAAATCTCTCTACTTCAGCCCTATATCCAAACTGCTAACAAACGTATCCCTCTAACACCAGGTCAAACTGCAAGCGCAGAAGTGATTATCCGCCAACGTCGGATCGTAGATTTTATTTTAGATCCGTTTAAGAAGTTACAACAAGGTGGTTTGGATCTATAGAAATTCGGCAAGTTACAGCAATTTTCAGGTAATTAAACCGTAGCTTAGAGCATGAACAACAAGATCCCCGACTTCTTAAAAAAGTCGGGGTGAGCCTCATGGTTCAATTTCTAGCAAGTATTATCAACTTTTATTTGAGCAGTTATTTTATTTTAATTTCTTAGATATTTTATTGATATCCATAATTTAAATACAAAAATATTGATTTTATAAAAACTTTTTTACAATGACACAAAATATAATATTAAGGCTACTATTAGACAGAGGCAATAAATAATTAAATCTAAAAAAAATACTAAAGATGTAATTAATATTGTCCGATTAATCCTGATAACATCCTATTAATTTAGGTTAACAATTGGAGGAATTAGATGATGTCAAATGTATTGACTGTTTCTCCTGATGATATTCTTGACCACATAAAGCTTGCTTGCCAAATCCCTAATGTATTAGAGTCAATTGCAACCAAAAAAATTATTGAACAGGAAGCAAAAAAGGCAGGTATTCAAATTGGTTTAGAAGAACTGCAACGCGCAGCAGATAGCCTACGTTTAGCCAACCAACTGCTCAAAGCAGAAGATACCTGGGCGTGGTTAGAAAAATATCATCTTTCTTTAGACGACTTTGAAGCAATAGCCGAAAACAACCTTCTCTCAGCCAAATTAGCAAATCATTTATTTGCAGACAAAGCTGAACAATTTTTTTATGCACACCAACTCGATTACATTGCAGCAGTCACTTATGAAGTTGTATTAGATGATGAAGATTTAGCGCTAGAACTATTTTATGCGCTGCAAGAAGGGGAAATTAGTTTTCAACAAATCGCCCGTCAATACATTCAAAATACTGAAATACGTCGGGCTGGAGGATATCAAGGAATACGTCTACGCACTGATTTTAGGCCGGAGATTGCAGCAGCCATCTTTGCTGCTAATCCCCCACAAGTTCTCAAGCCAATAACTACTCCCAAAGGAGTACATATAATTGCAGTTGAGGAAATCATTAAACCTCAATTAGACGAACAAAGACGGCTGAAAATCATCGGAGACTTGTTTACTAATTGGTTAAAGTCACAAACTGCTGCTATGGAAATAGTAACAAAGCTCACAAAGGATACTAGTTCTAAAGTATCTAAAGATGTTTTAATACAGGCTTAATACCATCACCATCATTTGTGGTAGCTTTAGCACTTTTCTGGTTCCAACCAATCTTTTTCGCAACGCAACCATGCCACTGTTCTAAGATAGGATTACTACAAGTATTGACATTAGGGGAGAGGTGGCAGGTAATAGAGAATAATCTGTACCCAATCCCCTTTAAATATCAGTGTTTAATTTCCAAATTAAGTATGTAGCATCCTAACTGGACTTTTTCTGCCCACAATTCATATTCCAGACGCATAAGCTCTGGTAAAGGATGTCCGTTGAGAGTTAGACTACTAGTAAAATTTCGTAACCGAATAGGGTCGTTAGGTTGCAACGACTCAGTTGGCAACCAATAGCGACTGATACCATAAACGCCCTGTTCCCAAAAGTGACGGTAACTCACTTGAGCGTTACCTTGCATAGTCATGATGACTCGATAAGGGGAAATCTCCAGCCACAAAATTCTCGGACTGTTAGGGGCGTAAGCTTTGCTCTTACTTTGGGGAAGCGTATCCTCTGGACTTACGACACTCTCGACTTCGCAGCTTATTAGGGGCGGTGCAGTTAGTAGCAAATGGAATCTATCAGTATCTTTTTGATACAATGTCGCAGCAGTTTCGACAACAGACCAGATTGGTAGGTCAGTGGAAATAAGTGATAAGCACACGGGCTTGCGGTGATGAGTCAGCATGGGAGCGATAATGGCTAAAAGCTATTGAACAAAGTGAAATGAACACTCTAGCTGTCTAATAAATCAGGATAAGGAACTAAATAGTAAAACAGGCTTAATATTAATGAATCCGCTAATTTGTTATTAAGCTACATAAATCCGCATAGAAACGGGTGTAATGTCAGCTTAGAAAGCAAAATAAGTACTTTTTCTAGAGACAGCTAATTCGTAAGCAAAGCTTGTAAATATTCTAAGGCTATAGCCTTAAAACAGTGAAAGTCTTTTTGGATGCTAAGAAACCTTCTTGAGGGAGAATTCCCGTAGCTTGAAGTAAGTTTCATACAGCAAAAGGTGATAGGATACTGGCAATAAGTCACCAGCAGTAAAAAACAAAGTCCCTGCTGAACTCTCGATGTATTCAAAAGCCAGTTTATCCTAATATCGGCTTCTGTTATAACCCAGAGACCGGAATTCAAAATGTAGTATGTATTTATTTTACAAAAATACCTTAAATGTTTATCGAGCGCATTGAGTATAAATACTTAGGGCTTGCTGGTTAAGACTGAAACCCTTGTATAAATAGTGATTGAAGTCTATAAATCGAACAAAAGTGCAAGGCA